>JBBSJE010000083.1:0-23322 GCA_038257535.1 Polyangia bacterium | reverse complement strand
TCTGGATGCACCCTTGCCTGATCGAATGCCTCCGGGCGCGGTTTCGTACACGCTCACGCCTGGCTCTTTGCTGTACGTGCCGCGAGGCCATTGGCACTCTACGGTCGCGCAAGGCGATGCCCTTGCCTTGAATTTCACCTTTACGGCGCCCACGGGGATCGACTTGTTCACTGCGGCTTTGCGAAGTCGCTTGGCGCTGAGCCACGAATGGCGACAAACTGCGGACGGCGTGGGCAATGTCAACGATAGAGTGGCGGCGGCGCAGCGATTTGATGAACTGCTGGGCGGGCTCGTTGAAGATATTCCTCACTGGCGCGCGGCTGACATCCTGGATGCCACGGAAGCTGAGCCGGAAGCTTCGTAAGGACCGCAGCCCGCGATACACTGCTGCTGGCGCTGGTGGCGCATATTGCTAAGCTTTCTATTGTCAGCTTCGGGAGTGGAAACGTTCCCCGACTTGCTCGCACATTGGAATGGGGGGGGTATGAACAAGAAGGTTGTGCGCAACTTGATCATTGCAGCCGCAGGCGCCGTGCTTTTGGGCTTCTTGCTGCCAGGCGACTGCCGAAACGCGTACCTGCATCCGGATAAGGACGTCGATTCTACACATTCCGCGCCCACCGAGGCGCCTGTGGGCGATCCAACCCCAGGCGGCTAAGTGGATGGGCATCACCGCGCCCACAGTGTTCTTTAGGTTTAGAATCCTTTCGGCACACGCCCGTGCAAGCAAGTGATGGTGTTGGGCTGGCGGGGCCCTGAGGGCATTCCTGGTGCGCAGTCATCGCCCACGCGATGGGGAACAACCCCTTCTTCAACAGGCCAGGTCGGCTCTGCACCGGGGGCGAGGCTGTGCAACCCGCTTTGATAGAAGCCAATAACGTGTGTGTGGCCTGCCGCGGGGCGATCAAAAAAACGCGTCCACGCGCGCGCGAAACTGTGCCCGGCGCTTTGACCAAATGTTTCGCAGGTGCGAAACCACCAGGCAATGCCCGCAGGCGACGACAAGCGCTCGCGCACGCGGCAAAGCGGATCGTAAAGATCATGCCGATTTGATAGGGCGGACGCATCCAGCCACTGCTCGCCCACCAGCGCACGTCCCCATCGCCCGTGCCCCCAAAATTGCACCTGCTCTATCGTCTTTTCTGGGCGGATCTGACGCAGCCACTGTAACGCCTCCGTCCAACTGGACACGCCACGAGCGGCGTCCACACGGCCCAGTCCCCGGTACAACGACGTCCCTGTTGACCAGATCCGGCTCAATCCAGGCAAGACGTGATGGCCGCCACAAGTTTTGTCGTAAATGACGAGTCGAAGTGCAGAGTTTGGCACGAGCTTGGAGTTTAGCGCGAGATGGTGCGGCCATCCGGTATCGACGATAGGCATCAGACCTGCGCGGCCACCTTGATGATTTGCTCCCGGAACCACACGTGTGGGGGCGAAACATCGCTGCGTTGATGCCACGCCAGACTCACTGTGCCGCGTGGCACGTCAAGAGGCATCGGAAACAGGCGCAGCCCGAAGGTTCGGGCCATGGGCTCCGCCACGCGGCGGCTCAAAGCGGCGGCTAGATTCGACTGCGCCACCACCGGTGGCACCATGAGAAAGTGCGACAAGCGAAGGCCAATGCTTCGTTGACGGCCCTGCCTCTGCAGCACTTGGTCTACCACGCCGCGTGCATTAGGCTCTTCGGTCACGATGATGTGTTCCAGCTTTAAGTAGATAGGCAACGTGAGCCGCTTTGCCACCTGGGGATGGTTCTTGCGCACGACGCACACGAACTGGTCCTCGAACAACCGCGCTTGCCGGTGTAGCGGAGGGCAGGCGTCGAAGAAACCCGCGGCCACATCTACGGCACCTGTTTCCAGGGCCGGCGGAACTGCATGATGCGGCCATGCGCGCAGTTGCAGCTTGACCCGTGGGGCGTGCACCTCCAGGTGTGCCAGTAGCTTGGGCAGAAGCACAAACTCGACGAAATCGGTCCCTGCGAGAACGAAGGTATGCTCCATCGTTTTCGGATCAAAGGTGCGTGGCCCCACCGCCCGGGCCAGGCCTTGAAGGGCCTCACGCACGGGCCCCACCATGGCCTGGGCGCGATCGGTGGGCAACATGCCCCGGGCGGTGCGTACGAACAGAGGATCGGCCACCTCAGCCCGAAGTTGCGCCAGGGCATGGCTGACGGCCGGCTGAGACAAACCCAGCCTTCGCGCTGCTCGTCCTACGTGTCCTTCGGACATAAGTGCCTCGAACACAACGAATAGGTTCAGGTTCCATCCCTGCAACGAAGCATTATTCATTGTGCGAATATAAGTCATTCGATCAATCGAATGGATAGATTTTGCTTTGGGCGGCACATTGAAGAGGTGGCTGGCTCGAGTTGGGTCAGCGCCAAAACAACAGATTCCAAGGAAAATGAAATGAAAACGTCAGCATTGGTTTTTGCCGCTGCAGCTGTGGCGCCCGCTTTTAACGTGGCTCACGCCGCCGATGCAGCCGACACCACGGCATGGGCGATCGACGCCTCCCACTCCAGCGCGATGTTCCGCGTGCGCCACTTGATGGTGTCTCACGTCAAAGGCGAGCTAGGCGCTGTAGAGGGTGTGCTTCACTTGAACGAAAAGAACGCGGAGCGTTCCCATGTGGAAGTTTCGATCGACGCAACGAAGATCGACACCCGAGATGCCAAACGCGACGAACACTTGCGCAGCGCAGACTTTCTGGATGTGGGGCAGCATCCGCGCGTTACCTTCAAATCTACGAAGGTCAAGAAGGTCGCGCGTGGCGGCCTGGAAGTCACGGGCGAGCTCACGATTCGCAACACCACCCGTCCCACAGTGCTTTTGGTAGATGCCTTGCCACCCGCGGTCAACGATCCCTGGGGCAACACCAAGCGTGGCGCCACCGCCCGCACAAAGATCAACCGCAAGGACTTCGGCTTAACATGGAACATGGCCCTGGAAGCCGGCGGTGTCGTGGTGGGCGACACCGTTGAGATCGAGATCGAGGTGGAGGTGGTGAAGCAAAAAACAAATGCGTCTTGAGCACCAGCCCGACACGTTGGCCTCACCCGACCGTTGGCATTTTGATGCTTCGGCGCGTACGGCGGGGGATGCCATCTTGATGGGGGCCTTCGATCTGGTGTTCTTGAGCAAAGCGCTGGTACGCGTCCTCCAAGCTAGAGTCACCGAAGGGCTCCCAACTGTCTTCGCGCGGCGATGCCCCTGGCCTGGCGGCGGGTTCGGGAACTTCGGAAGCTTGCCCTTCGTGAAAATGCTCTGTGAGAGCGCGTTGCCACTGGCCTTCGCCGATGCGGCGCACGTGAAACAAGCGCGAGCGGGGCTCCGTGCCTTCGTGCTCGATCCGTTGCTCAAGAATCATCGACGGGAAGTGGATGCAGCACGTTTCATGCGTGCCATCCACTTCGGTGTGCGCAAACCAAAGCTGCGAATGTTCCTCTGTGGCGTTCCGGCGGAACCGCTTTGCGTCCCAGGCCCCGTACGCGCGCCACAAAGGATACCCAACCGCAACTCCCACCAGCAAGAACCACATGACCAACAGTTTAGATCATTTTCAGTCTTTCGCCCAGGGGGGCTCGGAGGGGCCACCGTTCGACGCGCTTGGTCGAAATAAGCCGGAATCAAGCCCAATCAAGCGCCAATTCGGTTTCGATGCGCGCCACAATTTGGCGCGGCGGAACCGTTGCGTCGACCACCAACAGGTCTTCGCTGAACTCGAACGTATCGAGTTGCGATTCCAAGAGCAAAGCCGGCATGAAGTGCCCCGTTCGTTGTTGCAGACGGGTCTGCAGCAGATCTTTGGGAACCTTCAAATAGACAAAACGCACGTCGGGGTGCTGTCGAAAAAGCAAGTCGCGATGGGAAGGTTTCAGCGCCGAGCAGGCCAGTACGACTGGCTGTGACTGGCTCAAATGTTGATCAATCAAATCGCGGAGCGCCTGCAGCCAAGGCTTTCGATCCGTTTCGGTTAACGGTTGTCCGCCACGCATTTTTTCGACGTTCGCTAGGGGATGCAGATCGTCGGCATCCTGAAAAGGCCAACTTAGCTTTTGCGCAAGCAAGCTGCCAACTGTGGTTTTTCCTGAGCCCGAAGGACCGATGACGATGACAATCATGGGGACCTAACGTTATGGGCGACAAACGGCTCGATCTCAATGAGCCTGTAAGAGGCGCCTTTTTGGAACCGCCCGAAAGCGTCATCTTTCCCGACCCACCAAGCACACCGCCCAACTCAGAACAGCGGACCGCATGGGACGGTGTCCATGCGCAGGGCGTGACCCGCAAAGTGCGAGTCGTCCGACCAGATGATGCTCTTGAACCCGCCCACGCAGGCGCTCTCGGGGAACAGGGCCAGGCCCTCGTTGTTTGAGTCAGGCAGAAAACGGGGGCGGGCGAACGAGCGGCGAACGTCGAAGGCGCCGTTGTTGATGCCTAGGGTGTTTGAAACGTTCCCAGCGGTGGTTGGTAGGTGAGGCCGCTGAGATTGTCGCCGAACTGGTTCAGGGCATCGGCATCGCTGGTCGCGTTCGCTCCCGGCCAGCCTTCCAAAACGACTTGGCCGAATCTCATTTCCGGCTCGCCGAAAGCAAGGTACGTGTTGGCGGCAATCACGGTGCCTACCGGGAAGGTGTACACATGAGTGTCGTCATTGTCGCGGAAAGACCAACCCGAGAGGTCCACGTTGCCGGGTCCCAGATTTACAACCTCGACCCAGTCGCCTGGCACGCCGCCGTTTGACTCGACCTCCCGGTTTGTCGCCGCAGGCCGTGAACGCGAATGTGCTCGCGAGGGTAAAAACGGCTGCAATGCGGGTAAACGTACGTTCGCCGATGGACATGGGATCCCCCGTGGGGGGCCTGAGATTGCGTTCAGCCAGGGTACGGCGGCTTGTCGGATTGAAGCTTCAGCTTCGCAACAAGCGTGCGACGTAGCCCACGCTGCATCCGAAAGTCGGAAAGGAACAAAGCGAGGTCTGACCGTCGTTCTAGGGTTGCCGGGGTAATGTCGTGAGACTGTGACAGAAGGCAGGCGCAAGAGCTGTTTAGATGCGAGCATGCCTGACCTCTGGGGGCAGCACATTGGAAGCCCACATGGCTGAGCGGCAGGTCTGTTTGATCACGGGAGCGAACACCGGCATAGGCCGCGTGACGGCGCGGACGCTGGCCCGTGGCGGTATGCACGTTGTGCTCGCCTGCCGGTCGGAGACGCGGGCGAAACCAGTCATCGAGGATATCAAGGCGGAGGCTGGGCCAGATGCAGTTTCATTTCTTCCGCTTGACCTCGCGGACCTGACTTCGGTTCGCCAGTGCGCGCAATCCTTCCTAGCGCGTGACCGCCCGCTGCACCTGCTCATCAACAACGCCGGCGTGGCTGGCAAAAAGGGACTTACGTCCTCGGGATTCGAGATGGCGTTCGGCATCAACCACGTGGGACACTTCTTGCTCACGGCGCTGCTGCAAGAGCGCGTGCTGCAGTCGGCGCCCGCTCGGATTGTTATCGTGGCAAGCCAGGCGCACCGGCGCAGCCCGGGGCTAAACTTCGACGCTGTTCGAAGGCCCACGCAAACTTTTTCGGGCATCCCCGAATACGGCACCAGCAAGCTTGCAAACATTCTCCACGCGGCTGAACTCGGACGCCGTCTTGCCGGCACGGGCGTTCACACCTATTCGCTTCACCCAGGTGTCGTCGCCACCGATTTATGGCGAAACATTCCGCTTCCGCTTAGGTGGCCCATGATCAAGCTACGTCGGATGCTTACCCCTGAGCAGGGAGCCCAGACACTCCTTTACTGCGCCCGATCGGAGGCGGTGGTGAACGACAGTGGACTTTATTACCGCGACAGGCAAGTCGCAGAGCCGACCGCTCTCGCCCAGGACCGAGCTTTGGCTGAAGAGCTTTTCCTGTGCAGCCAGCGGTGGGTTGGACTCACGTAGCAAGGTGCGGCTGCAGGTCATGACTCTACGAGCCATCTCTGGGTCTCCGTCAAATCAGCTTGAGCTAGAGATCGTTGGTGACGCCTTTGTCCGTGTAAAGTAACCTTCGCGACATCATGGGCCATCGCACCTTACTTTGTTTCGTCGTCTGCTCTTCGGTTTTTGCAGCGTGTGGCGGGCCAAAAACCACTGATTTTGATGTGGACTTCGGCGATGACGGAACAGGCGGCGTAGGCAATGGCGGGAACGGGGGAGAACCAGGCAGCGGCGGGGCGGGCGGCGAACCCGCGGAGGTGCCCGATGATGAACCCATGCCGCAAGGCAACACTGATGCTGGCGTTACGCCTGCAATGGATGCTGCAGCTTACGATGCGGCTCCGCAGTTAGATGCGGCCCCGAAATTAGACGCGGCCCCGAAGTTAGACGCGGCTGCCAAGTTGGATGCGGCGCCGAAGTTGGATGCGGCGCCGAAATTAGACACAGCCCCGAAGTTGGATGCGGCCTTCCCTGACGAGATCACGGTGCTCGCATCCGAGGACACCTACGTCCAGGCGAGTGACAACAGTGCTATGAACTTCGGAAAAGAAACCCAGCTGCATGTCAAGTACCGCGACTTCGTCAATGAACAGTACTATTGGCGCGAGAGCATGGTGAAGTTCTCACTGCAGACGGTATCAGCGGTGAAAAAGGCGCTCCTGATCGTAAGTGCGTCTGCCAACGTCGACGGCATCAACAAAGAAGCCACTGTTGAAGCGCGTGAGCTCCCGTCTCTGTGGGGAGAAACAACTGTGACTTGGTCCACGCGGCCAACGCCGGGTGCGGTCATAACCACGGCGATGCTCCCCGTGGAGCAGCCGGCGTCGCTGGTCTTCGATGTCACAGCCTATGTTCTGGCGCAAAAAAACTCAGACGCCAAAACCATCTCGTTCTCCCTAACTCAAGAGCAAGCGACCGCCAAGGTACACGACGCCCGCATCGAAATCAGCGCGCGTGAGGCTGGTGAGTTGGGGCCAAAGCTCGTGATCACGCAACGTTAACGCGTTCGTTCGGTGCAGAAGTTCAATTCTGCACACATTGACGCACAAATGTTGCTTGGTTTTCCGAGCGGTGCTGGTTCAATCATTCTCCGGTCGCAGTCTGAGTGTCGTTGACGGCGACGTCAGTAACTGGCGGATGATGATGAAACCAACGAATTTAAACCCAACGAGCGCTGTGGCGTCGGTGATGATTGGGTGCTTGGCAGTGTGGGCGCTTCCGGCGTGTGAGGGGCCTGGTGAAAGCGGGCAGACTGCATCCGGAAGCCTTTCTCAGTCCAAAACCTCCGCAGTGCTTCTGGTGGTGGGTGAGTCTGGACCCAACGAATCGGAAATGGCGTTCAAGACGAGGCTGGAAAGGCTTTGCCAGCGCGTCGTGATCAAATCCGACGTCGAGGTGCAGCTTGAAGACGCTTTGGCCACCGACTTGGTCGTGCTGTCAGAGGGTGTGCACTCGGAGAACGTGGGGAATCGGCTGAGCGCAGCTGACGTTCCAATGCTTGTCATGGAGCCCGCACTTTTTGACGACCTTGGCTTGACTGGGCATGAGTGGGCGAAGGACCAGGGGGACGCGTTCGATGTGACCTCGATCAGGATCCTGGATCCGCTTGCCGCTCTCGCGGCAGGCTTTGATGGCGAAGTCGCTGTCACAAATTCACCAGATAAGTTCGTCTGGGGCACAGCGGCTCCTTCGGCAAACGTCGTCGCCAATTTGGTGGACCAACCTGATAGAGCGGCCATCTTTTCTTACGAAGCGGGCGCTGCCATGGTGGGGCGGAATGCACCTGAACGGCGGGTCGGATTCTTCGCGGGGCGTGATGCCGCCCGTGCGTTTGCGCCACCGGCGTGGCAACTTTTCGATGCGGCTGTTCATTGGCTCCTGCGACGGGAGTCGGTCTTGGTGGTCGGGGCGTTTCCCCTATCGCCCTCGGACGCTGTTCTGAGGGCGCATTTGCTAAGCCACAAGCTTGCCGTTCGAACGCGTTTGGGTCGAGACGTGGCTGCCGCTGACTTTTTGCACGCTCAGCTTGGCGTGGTGTCCGAATCAGTTTTGTCGAGCGATGTGGGCACACGTCTGACCGACGTGGCCGCGCCCTTGTTGGTTATGGAGCCGGCATTGTTTGATGATCTAAGCCTGACCGGCTCACAATGGACGGTGGACTTTGGTGATGCGGAAGCACAAACGACGCTGGTTGTCGCCGGTGGGCACCCCTTGTCTGCGTCGCACTCCGGCCGCGTGGAAGTGTCCCTCACCGCGCAGAAGTTTGTGTGGGCGTCGTCCCTTCCACCAGCGGTGCAACGAGTGGCCTCGATAGAAGGTCACGTTGATCAAGTGGCAATTTTCGCGCTCGGAAACGCCCAAGCTCGTGTAGATGGAACACCCTCTCCCGGGCCGCGCGTGGGGTGGTTCACTGGCCGTGACGCACCTGCGGCCCTAAACGCCGTAGGTCTCAGCATGTTGGATGCAGCGATTGATTATCTTGTCCCGCCTCTTACCTGCGGCAACCCGCCCAAGGATGAATTTGATACGAGCACATCAACTTGGACACCAGAGGCACGCGCAGGTCTCGCTTGGACGCCCACTGATGCCATGGGAAAACCTTTTTCAGGATCCCTGCTGGTCACAAACCAATCGGTGGCGAACCGACCATTTCTTGTCATTACGGGGGGCTACAAATGCATTCCTGTCACCAGCGGAGCCAACTACGATTTTTCCGCCCAGGTCTTCCTTCCTCAAGACTCGCATCCGAGCGCTCGGGGGGCCTTGGGTGCGTTCTTCTTCGCCGGGCCAAACTGCAGCGGCGTCTTAACGCCTGGCCCGATCCTATACATGGGCGTGCGAGATTCGTGGCAGCCTTTGACTCTGCAGATGACTGTCCCGCCTGCAATCACAACGATGGCTATTAGGCTTATGGTGCTCAAAGAGTTCGTGGCGCCTCCGGCTCAGGCCATGTTTGATGACGTGCAGCTGACAACACGCTAACGTTGCCAGAGCGGGGCTTTGCTGCGACGCAGCCACCGGCCAAACGTTATTGTGCTGTGGCCGTCTCCCGAGGTTGAAGGTTTGGTTCGACTGAGAGCTTTGAAAAGCCCGTCAGTCACTCGGTTAGATCGCCGGCGACGCCTTTTGGGGCATTTTTTTCGGGCTGAAGCAAGGGGTGAAACCTGGCCGCGATGAAACCGGTCGGCGCGACGAGTGCCTTACCCGATCTACCCGTCGATGATTCGTGCCTACTTGTAGAGGCACCGAGCTTTCGCGGGATGGTCACATGCCCGACAAATGCGATGCACCTTGCTTCAAGGATGCCGCCAAACCGTAGGCGAAGCCGCGGCGTTGTTGCAGCAATTGCACGCACGGTTGCGCCACACGATCGTACGGTGCAAGCGGAAAGGCAGACGCAAAGTGCAAGAGCCAACGCGCGCATGCCTCAACATTGATTTGCGGTCACGGAGGACACGATGAAAACACGAACCAACACAACGATAAAGGCCATGACATCCCTTATGGCCATCTCCACACTCGTAAGCACCGCTTGCGACGATCCCCGCTGGGCGCAGGTGGCTCAGGACTTGGCCGAAGATAATCAAGGTCATGGCGACAATGATCAAGACGAAAAGAAGGGAAAACCCAACAAGAAGCCGACAAACATTCAAGTGGGGCCCCGGCCGTACTATCTTGTTGAGGACATGGACGAAGGTCCGTTGAAGAAGCAGCTTGAGCAGTGCTCTGAAGGTCCCTTCGAGGCGAGCGACTTCTCGATCGGCCACCGCGGGGCGCCGCTGCAGTTTCCCGAGCACACGAAAGAATCCTATCAGGCTGCAGCGCGCATGGGCGCGGGCATCATCGAGTGTGACGTCACGTTCACCAAAGACCGGCAGCTGGTTTGCCGCCACTCGCAGTGTGATCTTCACACAACAACCAACATCTTGGCGATACCGGAGCTTGCCGCCAAATGCACCAAGCCCTTTTTCCCCTTTGATCCTGCAACGGGTACACCTGCTTCCGCCTCCTGCTGCACCAGCGACATCACGCTGGCCGAGTTCAGGCAGTTGTGCGGCAAGATGGACGCCAGCAACCCCAAGGCGACCACGGTGGCTGAGTACCTGGGCGGCACCGCTTCCTTCCGCACCGATCTTTATTCCACTTGCGGCACTCTGGTAACTCACAAGGAAAGCATCAAGCTCATTCGCAGCTTGGGCGCGAAGTTCACACCTGAACTCAAGGAGCCCAGCGTGACCATGCCCTTCCAGGGCGACTACACGCAAGAGATGTACGCGCAACAAATGGTCGACGAGTACAAGCACGCCGGCGTCAACCCAAAAAAGGTTTGGGCCCAATCGTTCAGGCTTGAGGACGTGCTCTACTGGATCGCACGCGAGCCGGCGTTTGGTAAACAGGCCGTGTATCTTGATTCACGCGTTGACACGCCTGCCGGTTACGCCACCGCCGTGGCGAGCATGATCGATCTGTCCAGCAAGGGCGTTAAGATTGTTGCGCCTCCCATGTTCGCGCTTTTGAAGCTGGACCGTCGGAACAACCTGGTTGCCTCTGAGTATGCGGTAGCGGCCAAAGCGGCGGGCCTCGACATCATTACATGGACCATCGAACGCTCCGGCCTGCTGTCGCAGGGGGGTGGCTACTACTATCAGTACTTCAAGCCCGTTATCAACAACGACGGTGACATGTTGACAGTGCTCGACGCTTTGGCCAAGAAGGTGGGCATCTTGGGCATCTTCTCGGATTGGCCTGGCACGGTGACCTACTACGCCAACTGCATGGGGCTGAAGTAAAACCAGCGGCCGCAGCCGGAATCCCGCCGATGGGATTCCTGTTGCGGCGTGCCAACCACAATCCGACAGCTACGGTCCGACAACCCTGCGACCTGTTACTGCGGCAGGGCCCAGAGTGAGCTTGATGCCTGCGAGAATCCCCAGTTTGTGCCGAAGGGTCCCTATGCGGCCGAGCTTCTTGCCGGTGCTGGGCTCAGCCCAAGCTCCAACGCGGACGTCTTGTCCCGCTACTTCGACTTCGATTATCCAACTGGGCATGCGGGGATCATCTGGGACTCCGCTTACGGGGGGCTGCGGAAGCCGTCATCAACGTCCACGAGACCATTGCGGCAAACACGGAGGAAACTGAACGAGGAATCATGGTTCCTTCACCGTACAGGAATTCGTTTTCGTACTTGCTGACAGTTTCGCAACAAGCTTTGTGTCTTGAAGCTTGTGTGTCTTGCTTCGTGTTTGGCCGCGCTGGGCCCATGACAATGTGGTTTGCAAAGGACGCGCCTCATCGCGTTCGCATATTGCTGCAGCATCGTAACAATCGGCCTCTTGCACGTTCGGGATGACAAGTCAGGCTTCTCCTAGATGACGGTTGTGCGGCAAGGGGTGGCATGGGGCCTGGCATTTTTGGCGACGCTCGCAATCGGTTGGAGCTGCGCCAGCAGAAACCAAGGCAAGGTTCAAACGGTGACGGTTCCGCAAGACGCCGGTGCTCCCGAAGTCGCGCCGCCTCCTGCCGACGCGGGACCGTTTCTTGAGCGTGTGGCGCTTTCGCTAGACCATGGGCTTGCGGGTCCAGCCACCGTCCTATACGACGGCCTGAGCGATTCGTACTTGGTCGCCAACGTCAACGGCGATCGGTACGCCAAGGACAACAATGGTTTCGTCAGTCGCGTTTCCCCGCAGGGTGAGATGATACAGGAGCAATGGATTGCCGGTGGCCAGCGTGGCGTGACCCTTCATGGCCCTTTGGGCATGGCGCTTTGGGGCGGCTTCCTCTTTGTGGCGGACATCGAGGAGATCCGACAATTTGATCGGCGCACCGGTGAGAAACTGGGCTCGTGGAAAGTGCCCAAGGCCGCACGCCTCCACGGCGTGGCTGTGACGTTGACCGGAACCGTTTACGCCTCGGACGAAGGCCGTGCGTCAAAAGACGCCGCGAAGGGTGCCCTCTTTCGCTTCAACTTGGCAGCCGGCGAAGCGCCCTCGGCGATAAAGAACAGCCCAGAGCGACCCACCGCCCTCGTCGTTCAGGACAACAAGCTTGTGTTGATCGGTGGCACGGCATCCCAGATCCTGCAGCTTGAAGAATCGGGAGAGTTCACAAGCCTTGCCCGCTTGCCGGCGCAAGGTCTTGATGGTTTGGCGGCCATGGCAGGTGGGACGTTTCTTGTGGCGAGCCGAAGCGCGGGGGCCATCTATCAGGTGGACTCTGAGGGACACAGCCACGTAATGTTTGAAGGGCTTCCCTCTACCGCAGGCATCGGCTTCGACAACGTGCGCCTGCGCATTCTGATTCCGCTTGCCGATGAGAACCAATTGCTCATTCGCACGTTGTTGCCGTTGCCCGCTAGCGCACAAGTCCCTGATGCGGCCAATGAAGCTTGCCGCAACTGCCCGGTAGATTCCCAGCCTGCGCTTGACGCTGCCTCGGACTGAAAGAGCACGGTTCGTCGCGCCGATCTCAGGCGGCCGCCTGTAGCAAGAGTGCCGCTCGTCACCGCACCGCGTGCCACTACAAGGCTTTGACGCTCATCGGGTAGCTATCCCATCCATCGTTCGCTCTGGTACACTCGTCCTTCGCATGGGGCTCGACAGGCGTGATTTTCTGAAACTCTCCGCGGTGGTGACCGCATCGTCTGCTGCTGGGTGTGGAGATTTGGGGGATGCGGCGCTGGTGGACAGAGCCGTGTTCGCGCAAGGTGTGGCTTCAGGCGATCCGCGCCCTGATGCGGTGGTGCTTTGGACGCGCGCGCAACCGCCTTCGGGCGTGCTTGCTGATATGCCCGTGCGCCTGGAAGTATCAACTCGGCGAGACTTCACCAAGCTGCTGGTGCGCGAGCCGCTGGTGGCACGGGCCAGCGAAGACAATGTGCTGAAGGTGAAGGTGCTGGGGCTGGCCCCGCGAACCACCTACCACTATCGCTTCATCATCACCCGCGGCACCGCGGAGCTAAGCTCCCCCATTGGCCGCACACGCACGGCGCCTGCGGCTTCCGACACAAAGCCGGTGAAGCTGGCGTTCGCGAGCTGCCAGGATTATACGGGGCGCTACTACAACACCTGGCAGGCTCTCCTGGCACGCGACGAGGATCTCGATTTCATCCTTTTCTTAGGTGATGCGATCTATGAGACCACGGGTGACCCCTCGTTCATGTCGGCGCCGGGCGCCCGCAACATCGTTCTTGAAGACACCGCTGGGGCGCTGGCTCTCGGAACGCCGGCGTCACCGTTCTTCGCGGCGCGCTCGTTGGCGAATTACCGGCAGATCCATCGCACCTACCGCGCGTGCCCGATCTTGCAACAGGTGCACGAGCGCTATCCCTTCATCGTGATGTGGGACGATCACGAATTTTCCAACGATTGCTGGGGCGCCCACGCCACGTATACGAATGGCGCGGTTGATGAGCTGGATGAGGCACGGCGGCGCAACGCCGAGCGGGCGTTCTTCGAGTACATGCCGATCGATCCGCCGCTGCCCGCACAGCCCGAGCGGATGGGGCAGCTTGAAGCCTTACCACCCTCGGCGGCGCCCGTTTATCCCAACACCCGCATCTTTCGCGATTTCACTTTCGGCGCGCACCTGCAACTGGCGCTGCTCGATTGCCGCACGCATCGAGCTCGGCACCTTGTCCCCGAAGATGCGTACCCCGGCACGGTGTTCTTGGATGCGGCGGGAAACGCGGCGCTGGTGGCGTCGCGGCCCGAATTCGCGGTGGCACTGGCCGCGCGCGATACGGACGCCCATGCCTACATAAACATCAATGACACTGCGAATGCGCCTTACAAGCAAGCGCTGCTGACAATGGCGGCGTCGGATGCGCGTGCGGCAGGTGTGGCGCCTGCAATGTCTGAGGCACGCGCAGCGGCTGTGGTGAAGGGCAATCTAGCGGTGCAACACATCAACACGATGGTGCAGCGTTGGAACGCGGAGTTGGGTATTGGGGGAACGCCGCTTTCTCCTGTGGCCGCGGCGGGCCTGCCACGAGGTCTGGCCTTCGTGCATCTTGGCAAGCAGGCCTTCTTCTCGTCGCTGGGTGCGCGCTACATCGTCGTCGGGGACGTCTTCGAGATCTATGCGCACCTGTTGATGACGGCCAGCAATGGTCAAAGTGAAGACGCGCTAGGGGCGGCTCAGGAAGCGTGGTTCGACGGCGTGCTGGCGCGCGGGGGAAACACGCGCTGGACTCTGGTGGGCAGCTCGGTTTCTATGACGGAGATGGCGCTGGATTTAAGACAAGTTCCGTTGATTCCCGAAGCGCAGCGGTCGCGTTTGCTGTTCTCAGCGGATCAATGGGACGGCTTTCCTAACAAGAAGCGCGCGTTGCTGGCGCGCATGGCGGCGGCCACGGGTGGCAGGGCGGTTTGCTTGGCGGGTGACATTCACGCGTCTTTTGCTTCGCTTGAGCGCGGGGCGCCTAATGCCGTTGCCGTGCCTTGCCTCACCGCACCTGCGATCTCGTCGGCCACCGCTTCCGAGGTGGCGAATGCGGCTGTGGCGGGCGTGGGTTTGGATCCAAAGGAACCTGGCGTGGCCTTGCTTGTGGCCAGCCTCGACAACCTTTTTTCGCAGGCAAATTCCGGCATTGCCCTGGCGGACACCCGCCACCACGGCACCGTGGTGTTGGAGGTGAAGGCCGAAGAGATCTTGGCCACTTACCACCTACTGCCCGCCACCCTGGCCACAACCTCCTTTGCCGGCCGGCAGAAGGAGCTGATTGCACAAGCGGTGACACGAGCGCTGCGTGTGACGCCGGGCCAACTGGCGCCGGTTTGAACTGACCCACACTCGTTCCGAACCGCATCGGCCAACGGCACGAGCGAATCGATATTTCTGCGAACACTTATGGTCTGGCCGGGATAGAGAGGTCGTGAATGCCCCTAACATCCGGAATGACCTAAGTGAATCCCTGTGTAGCTCGACAAAGTTAACGCTATGGTGCTATCGTGCCCGGCGTTTGACACACGGGCTCGACCGAAGGAAGGGGCACATCTCATGAGCAAGCTTGGGCAACGGAAACTCTTGGGTCTGGCCGCGGTGGTGGCCCTCATTCTTGTGGCCGCGGCGTTTGGGCTTCGACGACGAGAGAACGGCCGGGGCGCCATAGGAAAGGCGGCGGCAGAAGCCACCACACCTCCGACGGAAGGGGGAGCGCTGCGGGCGGATTTCATGTACCCCGTTGGCGCTGGCCGCGGAAGCATCGAGGGACGCGTGCTGGACAACCAAAACAGGCCTGTCCCAGGGGCTGTCGTTTCTGTTGCGCCGCGCCTTGTTGGTCAGGTTGGCTTTCGCGCGTTTCGGAACCAGGCCCCCTTGGCACTGGCACGCGCCGATGCGCAGGGGCGGTATCGAGCGGAGAACCTGGCGCCGGGCGCATTGTCGGTTGTGGCCTCGGCGGCCCCCTTCGTGCCGGCGCGCCGCGAGCCTGTGGACCTTGCCCCCAATGAGCATCTCACAGGGGTGGATTTGCGGCTTGAGGGCGAAGGCCTGCGCTTACATGGCAGCGTCACGGACTCGGGCGGTGGGGGCATCGCAGGTGCACGCATTTTGGCCGCTGCTTTTGATCGTGAGAGCGAAGGTGAGCCGTCGGTGTATTTGATTCAAGGTGTTGCCGACGAAACTGGAAAGTTTGAGCTCTATCTCAAGTCCAAAACGTCCTACGACCTGACGGTGTCGGCGGACGGCTACGCGGATGATCAAGCGTGGATTCATCTGGTGACGGAAACCCGGCATGACGTGCGCTTGCACCCAGCCGCGCGGATCTCAGGTCGAGTCCTTGACTCGGAAGGTGAACCTGTTGCGGGCGCGAAGGTGGAGCTGAACTTAGAAGGCATGTGGATGCAGCGGACGGCTCAGCCGATCGTCACTGACGAACTTGGCAGGTATACATCCGCAGGGCTTGATCCCGGGAAATACCTCGCTGTGGCGCGCGCGGGAACCAAGGTGTCGCGGCAAGGAGATTCGGTGCCTTTGGGCCTAGCCGAGCAAAGAACGCTGGATCTCACCTTGGAAGAGGGCCTGAAGATTGTTGGCCGCGTGACAAACAAAGCCAAGCAACCGATCGCAGGGGCCACCATTGGGCTCAACACGGACAGGGGCATGGGCGACGTAGACACAAAGGCCACCACTGATGCTGAGGGGCGCTACGAGTTGGGCGGCATGCGTGGACCTGTCGTATTTCTCATGGCTGAGTCGGAGGGCCACGGCTCCAAACAAACCCTCTTGGAGAATTTCAACGACGATCGCAAAGACGTTGACTTCGTGCTGTTCAAAAGCGCCCGTTTGTTGGTAACGGTGACCGACGGCGAGGGCAGGCCGATCAAGGGCGTGATGGGCGCAGTTGAGATTGAAACAGGTGAGATGCCTATGTCAACCACCTACCGGCAGGGCAAAACAACCTCCGATGCCGCCGGCAAGTTCGTTATGGACAATCTCCCGCCCGGGAAGATGGCGCTGATGGCCTACAGCCAACGTGGATCGCGCCGCCAAGAAGGTTTGGTTTTGGGGGAGGGCGAAGACAAGCAGGTGACCATAAAGCTAGACGGCGAGGTCAGCGTTGCTGGCACGGTTGTCTACGAAGATGAAACCCCCGCAGAAGGTCTTATGGTGGTGGCGTTCGGAAAAGCGGGCGCCAATCACGCGCTCACGAACAAGCAGGGGCAGTTCTTGATCGAGAAGCTATCCGAAGGAACGTTTACCGTGCTTATCAATGACCAGCAGAATCAGAAAGTGTTTCTGAAAGAGAAGAACGACGCCCGAAGCATGACCGAAGTCAAATTGAAAGCGGGCGAGCGCAAAGAGGGAATCAGGTTGGTGAAAATGCGAGAACGCAGCAGCATCGAAGGTGTTGTTGTGAACGGGAAGGGCCAACCGGTGGCGGGCGCGCAAGTGGGTGCCATAGCGAACAATCATGCGAAGTATGGTGGTTGCGCCCAGGCTTTTGGCGACAAGGTCTTAAGCGATGCGGATGGTCGCTTCAAAGTTGGCGATCTTCCGAAGGGGGTGTTTGGTGTTTGCGCGCAACATTTGGGCGGCGCTGAAGCGCTTGCGGCGGATGTGCCGGCCGATACGAAGAATCTGCAGCTGGTGCTAAAGCTGCCTGGCAGCGTTGCCGGCGTTGTGGTGAATTCTAGCGGCAAGCCCGCTGCGGATTGCCAAGTGATGGCAACTTTGCGACAGCCCGAGGAAGAGAGCGACGAGTTGGCGTCAATGAAGGGTCGCCCGTCTCGATCCCAGTCAGACAAACAAGGCGCGTTCGTTTTTCAAAACCTCAAGCCAGGGGTGTGGGATCTGATTGCTACGGGCAAGGACAATGCACGAGCACTTTCTCGCCACGTGGTGCTGGAGTCCGGGGCAACGATTAGTGGCGTGCGCCTGCAACTGTCAGAGGGAATTACGGTTACCGGGCGGTTGATACACGCAGAAACGCAAGCGCCGCTGCCGGATGTAAACGTAACTCCAGCATTTGGGTGGGCCAACGATTCAAAAACAGACAGCGAAGGTCGATATCAGATAAAGAACGCGCAACCGGGAATGAAGCTATCGATCAACTTCAACCCTACTACCAAGGGCCTGCTTGGCGACACCCTAGACGCCTGGGTTCCCCACGACGCAACGACCTTCGACGTGGGCACGTTTGCGCTTTCGCCTGGTGACGAGGAGCAACACTTCATGTCAACGCGGCCTAGCGCCGGTTTGCGCGTGCGCAACGAAGGTGGCCACGCCGTGGTCACCGGCATCTTCGAGGAGAGCGCCGGACATTCATCGGGCGTGAAGGTCCGCGATCGCGTGGTGGCGATCAATGGCAAAGGCGTGGATCACTTAGGCAAAGCAAGCATCGATCTCTTGCTTGAAGGGGCGGAGGGGGAGTCGGTGACTGTGAAGGTACAAACGGCGAATGAGGCGCCACGGGAAGTTGTGATTCCGCTGACGAAGTTTTAGAAGCGGACCAATCGCGGCATCTCGTCTCACGGTAAGCGACGTGAATCCGTTGATGGCTTCGTTGCCGTAGGCAAGCAGCTCGCGCGTCGGGCTGGCGCTGAACTTCCCGGGCATGCCGAGGCTTTGCGTAACTGGGTTGACGAAACGGGCAGTGTCCAGAACCTGCCAACCTGACGGCCCCTTCGCCAAGTTTGCCATTGCCGATACGCGCACCCCACCTTTGCCAACTGATCCCGTGCCCGTTGGTCCCATGCCAGTTGATCCCGTGCCCGTTGGTCCCGTGCCAGTTGAATCCGTTCCGGTCGATCCGGTGTCCATATCTTCGGACCCCGCAGTGTTACTTCCTCTGTCCATCGATCCTGAGCCGGAACTGCCACTTCCCCTTTTCATGGATCCTTTGTTTGCCTCACCCTGACTCTTCAAGGTCTCGAGAACACCCAAGACCAGTGCAATGCCACGGCCAAACAAGGTGACGCTTCCATATGCGCGTGGGTTGATGGCAAGGGCAGAAGGGCGCGATGTGTTGAGAGTTTCAATCCACCACGTTCCATAGTGTCTTGCGTAACCGCATTAATGCGGTTGTGTGCACACCAACCAAGAATCCCTGTAGCGCTGGCAGGGCGATTGCACCCGGAGCGCACATGAAGAATTCTCAAGACCAAAATCAAGATCCCCGCAGCAAACACAAGCAGCCGCCCTTCAACGAAAAGGAACAAAGTGTTCCCGGCAGCGAAGTTCAGATGGCCCAAAAGCCCGACCACGGCGAAACGTCGTACAAGGGGTTTGGTCGTTTGGCAGGCAAGGTTGCGCTTATTACGGGCGCTGATAGCGGTATTGGCTGCGCTGTGGCTGTGGCATTTGCGCGTGAAGGCGCCGATGTGGCTATTGCATATTTGTCGGAACACGAAGATGCCATGAAGACGCAAGCGCTGGTGGAAGCATCCGGACAACGTGCAATTTTGCTGCCGGGTGATTTGGTGAATGAAGACCACTGCCATCGGCTTGTGCAGGAGACAGTGAAGCAGCTTGGTCACATCGACATCCTGGTCAATAACGCCGCCTATCAAGACAAAGCGGTTGAATCGATTGACGAACTATCAGGAGAGCGTTTGCTGCGTGTCTTTCAAGTGAACATCATCGCGATGTTTCACCTGGCGAAAACTGCGCAAAGCCACATGAAGCCCGGAAGCACGATCATAAACGTGGCGTCGATTCAAGCGTACCAACCCACGCCCAGCATTCTCGACTATGCCGCCACCAAAGGCGCAATCGTTACGTTCACCAAGGGCTTGGGCCAGGAGCTAATCAAAAAGGGCATTCGCGTTAACTGCGTGGCTCCGGGGCCCGTGTGGACGCCGCTGATAGCGCAGTCTTTTACTGAAGAAGAGATTGCGAGCTTCGGCAAAGACTCGCCTATGGGTCGGCCCGCACAGCCGGCTGAGATGGCGCCGCTGTTCGTCTTCCTTGCAAGCGCGGAATCGAGCTACGTCAACGGGGCGATTTTGGCCGGTACTGGTGGCATGCCGTTATCCTGAATGGAATTGAATGGCAGTTGTGAGAGCAGGTGTACGAAAAGCACAAGCGGCGCGACTGTGGCCAGGCGCCGAGCTGATTCCTTGCGGTTCCATGCTAAAAATACTCGGTGGACGTCATCGAGAAGACCACAAGCAAGCTGCACCGCTGGTTTGAGACCTTCATCCGGATGTTGCCAAACTTGGGCGTGGCTTGTTTGGCCCTGGCCATCGCGTGGGCCGTGGGGCGCCTCGTCAGCAGTTTGGTGGCACGTTCGCTGGCGCATGTGTCGCACAACCAAACGCTGGTTAATCTGGTGGCGCGCCTTGTTCGATTCCTCATCTATGGAATCGGCTTTATCGTGGCGCTGCAGATTCTAAATCTGGATAAAGCCGCCACCACATTTTTGGCCGGTGCTGGTGTGGTCGGCCTGGCTCTAGGGTTCGCGTTCCAAGACCTCAGCGCAAACTTTATCTCTGGCGTTGGCTTGGCCCTGCGCCGACCCATGCAGCCCGGCGACATCGTCGAGACAAACGGCCACACGGGCGTGGTCAAGGCCATCGAGCTGCGCACCACCACGCTATATACGTTTCAGGGGCAAACGGTGCGGGTTCCCAACCGCAAGATCTACGAAGAGTCGTTGGTGAACTACTCCGAGCTGAAACGGCGCCGTGTGGATGTGACGGTCGGCGTTTCCTACGGAGACGATCTTGAAAAGGTTCGTCGTGTTACGCTTGATGCCATTTCCCAGGGCGTTGAATTTCTTGAAGGCACCAACGTTGATCTGTATTTCACAGAGTTTGCTGATTCTTCTATAAACTTCACCGTGCGCTTTTGGGTGAAGTTCGCCCAACAAATAGATTTTCTCGATAAACAAAGCGCGGCCATAATGGCGATAAAGGCGGCGTTTGACGCCAACGACATCACCATTCCGTTCCCAATTCGCACCCTCGATTTCGGCATAAAGGGCGGCGAAAAATTGCAGCAGCAGCTTGCTGAGCGGGTTTAGCCGACACCTCCCTAGGTAGCTGAAGGCATGCGCCCAATCAGCGCGTTCGCAAGCTCTTCATCACCCAAGGTGAGAGCGCGTTGTGCCAACTTGCGAACCAGATCATACGTACTCTGAGGTGAGCAGCCCATAAGGGCCGCGTTCGGTTCTGAAGACCACCGTAGCACCTCATCAAGGCGGGGCAGAAATGACCCTTTGTCGGCGCACAGACGGCAGTCAAGCTCTTCGAACAAGGCCAATCGAAGGTAGTGATCCGTGTCGCCGTCGTCGGTGTCCGCTTGTTGTAGTGCGCTGCGAATGGTGGTGCCCACGCGTCTTGCCAAATCAAACACAGGAATGGCGGCTTGCAATAGCCCCGCCTGTCGTCGAATGCGCGCCAACAGGTACAACACCGGCGTCAAATTTAGAGGCAACCGTTTAGAAACGTCGCTTAAACCGCCATCGACCGAAAGCCGCGCCTCAATGGCCTGCATATCGGCCAAGTCGAAACCGTGAGCTTGCTTCACGGCCGCTTGCAGATCATCCAAAGCCGTCTTGAACACATAATCGAGTCTCAAGCTCAAAGCCAATGGCAAAAGACGGCCCAAATGGCCAATCTGTAGCGATGAAGCAAAGGCGGCCCGGTGCGCCTTATCAAGGTGGTAATGCATTAAGGCGGTTTGACCGCGAATCGGATCCGCGGGCGGGGGCGGCAGCGGTTCGCGTGAGGCATAGGCCACCAAGCTATATTCGTGGGCCTGCACCTGCACATGCGCAAATCCGGCACGTTTGAGCGCCATCTCCAAGCCTTTCTGGGAAAACAGGATCAAGTGGTGACCAGGCGAAAGCACCAACGTCAGAATCGCCAAATTTGCATTGGGCTTTATGCCTTGGCCGTTCGGCGTGGTCAGTGCCAAAACCCCGCCGGGCGAAATCGATTTTGCCAAAGCATGCAAAAAAGCATGTGGTTCGGGAATGTGCTCCACCACCTCTGAGGCCACCAAGAGGTCGACGGGCGGCTGCAATGGGTTTTCTGCAGTGACGTAATCGGTACGAATGTCGATGTTCAGCGCTTGGCGGCCTCGTTCAGCCATGTTCGAGGGATCGAAACCAAGCACAGAGCAGTCGAACACGTAGCGAGCGAAATCTAAGCCAAAACCGTACCCGCAGCCGATCTCCGCATAGCGCTCAACGGGCATATCCAAACACCGCAAGGCCGGTTGCACCATTGAAATCACGCCAGCACCCTGCTCGAGATACATGCGCGCGAGCGGCTCCGGTGTCACCGGCGAGTGGTAGTCGAACGGGCGGAGGTCATCATAAAACGCGCATTCGCAGGCACTGCAGACCAACAGGCTTAAAGGGGCGCCCGAAAGCGCGTGCGCCACTCTTAAAAGGGCGCGCTTGGCGCCGGCCTGCCCACACACCGGGCACGCGAAATCTAGGGATTCACCTTGGCACCATGCAATGTCCATGCGGCATTGTACGGACAGCTCTGCCGAAAACAAAATTGTTGACGACCCGCGCCACCCTCGGTCTAAGGACCGGTTCGGGGGGGCGGCCCAAAAGGGGCGTCCCTACCGCGACCGTGCAGCTCAGCACGTCGCCTTGCTGTGGGGCGATGGCCTGACCTCTCTCACCGGCTGGTGGAGCAGGGCCAAGTCCAATTGCTTGCAAGCTTGCGAAAGAGGCACCGTTAGCGGTCGAATTGCACCCAAGCTAGATTGTATCCGGCCTCCTGCATGCGAGCGTAGATCGGGTGAAGGTCGATGCCCCAAGGGTTATCCCGCAGCAGCTCCACTTTGACGAACGGCATCCCGCGTTCAAGCAAGGCCATGGGGCAGCTTGCTGTGGTGTTGCCGGTGGCGCGCGCAAGCTCCCTGCGCGCCAGAGGCACCACTTCAGGAATCAGGTCGTCCACAGCCACCACCGCGCCCAAGTGGAGGCCGCTTTCCGCCAAGAAGGTGCTCAAACCTAATTCGTAGGAACGGACGATCTGACCCTTATCTCTATAGGGCAAAACGCTGGACCAGAAAGCCTTGAACGCGGGGTGCACAAGTGCGGGCTTACGGAACACAAGGAAATAGCTCTGTAAGTGCCAAGCCAGCTCGTGGTTGTCGGTGCATCCCCATACATCAAAACTTCTCGTGGCCATGCGGTCAAACAGGGCAGGCAACGGCATTAAAGGCCCAAAGACGCTGGAGTTGGTCAAAACGAGTTCATCAAACGATTCTAAGTCGGCCTCGCAGTGCTCAATGCCTCTACGCCACATTCCAAAATCCATGCCCTCGTTGTCGCGCAGAATTACTTCCTGCGTGTAGGGGGCAAGCCGCTGCAGCTGCGCCTCAGGAAGCTGTGAGGTGGAAACAAACACCATGCGTTCGCAGCAATCCCGCAGCGCCCGAAGGTGCTCAAGGATGTAGGGTTTCACTTCGTTTTCAGCGTCGAAATGCGCAAAGATGACAGCACGTTTCATGAAAGGACTTCGGGCGATGAGGGATTGAGGGGTAGGGACTGGTACGCTGAGGCCATCGGCAAGCCCTGAGCGTTGCGAGATAGTTTCCACTTTTCAAGCAGCTGTGCCTGGTTGGCCAGGTTTTGCTGCGAAGAGGGGGGGGGACGCCCTCTGTCAACGATATGTGCGTAAGCATCTAGGGCTACCTGGCACAGCATCTCGGCTAAGCGTGCGCGACCCAGAAAATCATCAAGGGCGTAGTCAAAGATGTCGAAGCGCGCGTCGAACCCTCCTAGTCCTCAATCAAGCGCAGTTTGAGACAGAAAGCTTTACAAAGGCCTGAAAAGCCGGGTATTTCGTTGGTTGCGAGACCAAAACAAAAAACCCAAAGAGCTTTTCAGGTGAAGAAAAACATACGACGAAAACTGGACGCGCGGA
>JBBSJE010000082.1:0-23544 GCA_038257535.1 Polyangia bacterium | reverse complement strand
GGCCGGTCTGCTGTGGTTTGGACGCGTGTCTTGGCGGGCGTTGTGGCCTTTGGCCTTGAGTCTGGTTGGTGGCGTGGTGGCGACGATAGGTGCCGTCGTCATGCGTTTGCCGCTCGACGGCCTGATCGACGCGGTTTCCCGGACGCTGGTGGGTGTTGCCCTCTGTATCTGGTTCGCGAAGTCGATCTCCTGGGCAGCGCTGCGCGATGCCGCCCGTGCGTTTCATGCGCCACCAGCTCTGCTTGATTTGCTCGACGCCACCATGCTTCACATGGCGGTGTTGGGGCAAACGCTCGAGCGGCGCCGTCGCGCAGCCATCGCGCGCTTCGGCTGGTCGGACCCGAAAGGGCAACTGAACAACGCCAGTCTTCTACTCGCCGGGACCGTGGTTTGCGCCTTCGATCGCGCCAGTCGGCTTGAAGAGGCCGCGGCGTTGCGAGGCGCGGTCAAGGGCTGCGACCCAGCCTCTGACATGGCATTTTCGCTGCGGGGCGTGTGCATCGGCAACCCCCGCGCCCCGCGGCTGTCGGCGTCATCGCTAGACATTCGCTTGGGTGAATGGGTGCTGGTGGCGGGCCCAAGCGGGGCAGGCAAGTCGAGCTTGCTGCGGCTGTTGGCCGGGCTTGAACACGTAGAGCAGGGGCTGTTGAGTCGCTTTGGAATCCCTGTATCCGGCCAATCTGCTGCACAGCGGGTGCACGCACGGGTGGCGCTCGTCTTTCAGGATCCAGAAGATCAGTTCTTTGCTTCAGACGTTGGCGCCGATCTGCTTTGGGGCTTACGGCAGCGGGGCATTGCAGGAGACACCGCGATAGCGCGCATGCGGATGGTGCTCGATTGCGTGGGCCTCGCTGCCTTTGCCGCACGTCCCATCGCAAGCTTGAGTTTCGGTGAACGCAAACGCCTCGCTTTGGCATCGGCGCTTGTGACCGAGCCCGACGTCTTGCTTTGCGACGAGCCTACGATGGGGCTGGACGCGGCCTCGAGCCGTCTTGTAGCCACAGCGGTCGAGCGCGTAGGACGATCGCGCGCGATGACCGTGGTGTGGGCCACGCATGACCTGAGTGTCCTTCCCGCGCAGGTGAATCGGGCGATCCTGCTCAAGCAAGGACAATTGATGTTTTCGGGACCCCGCTATGAGGCACTGACTCCGGCATGCCTCGCCAATGCTGATCTCATCTAACGAACAAAAACTTTGATGCAGGGTTTTTATGTCACTCGATGCTTCTGTTCTTAACGTCGCGCCGCAATCCGGAGGCTGGTTGAAGCGTTGGTCGGCCCCTGCGCTTTCAAGTCTGTGTCTGCTGCACTGCTTGGGCGTCGGGCTGCTCGCACCCTTTCTTCCCGCCGCTGTTGCTGCGCTGGCCTTACGGCATTCTTTCGAGTGGGCGTTGTGGGGCGTTTCGATGGCCCTCACTTTGTTGGTGCTGAATTGGCCGCGGCCCCGGGCGCCGTGGCCGTTCGTGCTGGGCTGGATTGCCCTTTTGGCGATAGGGCTCGGAGGCCTGCTGGGCGAACGTCAGCGTCTGACGGAAGCCAGCCTGGCAGGCATTGCGGCGCTGCAGGTTTGGGTGACGCTGCGCCGCTACCGCGTACGCCACACCCATGGCACGGCTTGTAGCTTGGAGCACGCCCAGCGCCATACGCATGCCGAGGAGCATGCCCACCACGATCACCACCATCATGACGTGAGCCTGCACGGGCATGTGCTTGCTCTGGATGACGCGCGCGAGGCGCGCACGTTGGCCGTGGTCTTGTTGACGACGGTGACGATGCTGGGCGAACTGCTCGTCGGGTGGTGGACCGGCTCTTTGGCGCTCGTTGCCGATGGCTGGCACATGGCCACCCACGTGGGCGCGCTGACCCTGGCCTGGGCCGCGTACGCCATCACCCGTAAGTTGGCTGGGTCGCGCCACTTCGCGTTCGGCGCCGACAAGATTCTTGCACTCGTTGGCTACACCAATGCCCTTGGGCTTGCCGCGGTGGCGGTGTTCATGCTTGTAGAGGTGTGGGACCGCTTCATGAACCCTGTGTCGATTCGCTTTGCCGAAGCCATGCCGGCCGCAGTGGTGGGCTTGGTGGTGAATTTGGCGAGCGCCCGGCTGCTTCACCCGAAGGAATTGGACCACGGGCACGATCACAACATTCGTGCGGCCTACATGCACGTTGTGGCCGATGCCTTTACCAGTGTATTGGCCGTGTTGGCGCTGTTAGGGGGACGTCATCTCGGGCTTGTGTTTTTAGATCAGGTCAGCGCGGCGGTTGGCGCTGTCGTGATCTTGTTTTGGGCTTACAGCTTGGTCCGGGCCGCCGGGCGTGAGCTGCTGGACGTACACCCAGAGCCCGCGCTGGATGACGAAATCCGTGCAGCCATTGAGCAGGCGCACGGGCTTCGCGTCGAAGATCTTCGCATCTGGCCTCTGGGAAGGGGCCGGCGGGCGTGCAACGTAGCAGTGGAAGCGGGTCCAACCTACGACCTGTCGTCGCTGCGGACCACGCTCACAGCCAGCTGTCGCTTCGATCACATCGTGATCGAAGTCAGGCCTCGCTCCCACGCCGAAGAAATCTCCTTCGAATCAGAACGCCATTAGAAGATCGGCGGGATCCGAGCAAAGAAATTCTTCTAAAGGCACACCTCCGCTTCCGATCAAAACCGGTCGGGCGGTTGGGTTGTCTTTTGTAAAAGCCTGAGCCTTCCCCAACTTGTACCCTCATTGGTCAAGTTGGAAGGGGTGCGCACATCAACCGCGGTGATTAGGCTGTTGGTCCACAGCACCAACTTTGGACTTGATCCCCGAACGCGCGCGCGGCCCGTCGGGTTGGCCCCGACCATCGGGACGCGGCCTGCAGCGCGGCAGTTGTTTTTCCAACCTGCCGTGGCCCCACGAGCACCTGGAGCCTGCCGTGGCCGGAATTTAGGCTGCGTAGCAGCTGATCCACCAAGACTCTCTGGTAAGGGAGGGGGAATAAAACCAATAAATTCAGAGTCTTACAGTTTTACTCCACGAGTGAGTTAAATTACTCAACAGGTGAGTACTTTAGCAGCGGCCCGCCTGGTGTCGCTCGCTAGAGCCCCGAACGCCCAGGGCACGGGACAGACAACCGCCGAACGCTTCCATCTGTCCCAGATATCCAGGCCTCGCCCGTGGCATCGTTCAGATCAATGCCCGCAGATCCGCTAACGCCAGCGGGTAGGGGATGCTTTTGCAAGAAAGTTCCTGTTGGGCCAAATTCTGCAACGGCGTTCTCGTCGCTGCTCACCACAAGTAGATGGCCCGTGGTTTGGCAAACATCCATATCTCCGTAGTTAACGACGAAGTTTGGTGTGGTCTGAAAACTGAGAACCACTTCGCCCGTGGCAACGTCTATTTCAGCGATGCGATTGCCGTTCACGGCGCCGGGAACTTTGTCCTGAACAAGAAAAAAGCTGTTGCGTGCAGCATGGTAGGCCCCACCCACAACATGGCTGTTTCCAAAGTTCACCGCAAAGCTGCTGGATGCGCCGCTGGTTTTGTTGATGACGTAGATTTCGGTCGTTGCGGTTTCTCCATTGATGAACAACAGATCGCCTTCTGAAACCGCGGTTTGGCCCAACATAAACGCCTTGGGAGCGATGTCTACGTCCACGTCATTGGCCACCTCGCCACCGCGGGCAAGCGGTGTGGATGGGGTTCCATTGGGAAGAAAGCTTAAGAGCGTGTTGCCATTGCAAGGGTAGACCCAAACCTTGTTCTCCGTGTGATCGAAGGCAAGCCCGCAAGGATTGCTGTTCGATGAGAACATGGCCTGTGTGAGGATGCCACCAAACGCATCTGGCGTTTCTGCGTCTACGGCTGGGCTTGAAGCATCCGGTGCGGCGCTATCAATGGGCACCGACTGAAGGAAAGCGTCGGCTGTAGTTGCATCGACCACGGGCGCGTCCCACTGGCCACCGCTTGAGGTGGCGGCATCCATCAGTAACCGCGACGGGCCTTCATGGTCGCACGACAGCAGCGCTCCGAGTAAGAGTGCGCAATGCAACTGACAGCGGCAGTTTTTCATGGTGGCCGCAGTGTACCGCAGCGGCGCTGCAAGTTGTTCACATCCTGTAGGCGCCGATGTCCCCGCGTCGTTTGAAGCGGCGCCCAAAAGTGCTAGATTTCACTATGTCTGGAACACAGAATATCGTTTTGGGGGCTGAAGAAGGCGTGAGCGGTGGGTCAGTGGTCGTGTCGCTCCATCTGGATGAGCCAAGCACGCAGCTCCAAGTTCGCGACCCTCGTCCGCTCGGGAGAGCACAGGTGCAATTTGGCGGCAAGAGATGGGGCGCCAAACATTATTGGGCGCAGGGAATCGGCGAAGAGCGCCTCACCATTTTCGAGTTTGACGAACCCCTTCCTGCGGGTCCCATTCATTTGGTTGTTCCCATCGAGTAGGCGCGCCGCCTCAGCGGCACGTCCTCGAAGGTTGCGTTAGACAGCTTTCATCGTGCGCAAGTCGCGTCGATGCAGGGGCCGTTCGCGCCGCAATCGGGCCCGAGGCGGCACTGTGGCGCCACTTCCTGAGGCATCACGCAGAAGCCACCATGGCACATGGTGCCCGAGCAGTCTTCGCCACATTCGCCGTGACTGCGGCAAGGTGTGCGGCACACGCCGTTGACACAGCTCCAGCCTTGCATGCAGGACGCGTTGCTCTGGCACTGTGCCTTCGGCCTGACATCTGGTCTGCATACACCCAAATCGCACATGTCGGCCGTGTTCGGGCAGATGCCGTCACCTTCGCAGTGTGCGTGGCAGTGACCGTTAACACATGTGCCGCCGCTGCTGCAATCGGCGTTGAACACGCAAGCTCCGCCGGTCGCAGGTTGGCAAAGCTTGGCGCGACACAGCTCTCCTGTGCCGCAACGGGCGTCGCTGTCGCAACCGCGTTGGCACAAGCCGTTAACACACTGACCCTGCGGGCCGCACTGATGATTGAACTGACAGCGCTCCGAGATGCCCGGCATGGTGGGCGTTGCGGGAACACCGCCGCCAGCGTTGGCGCCGCTATGTCCGTCACGGTGTTCACCGCCGTTTTGTCCGCCGCCACTTTGCCCGCCTATACCCGTTTGCCCTCCAGCGCCACTGGGCACACCGGCGTCAGTCACAACGGGAGGCATCTTGGCGTCCACCAAAGACATGCCCCCATCCGGCGCCAAAGCACCGCCGCGTGGAGAGAAGGGTTTGTTAGGCACGCAGGTGCCGCGGAAATCACAAATGTAGGGAAGCGGACAGTGCCCATTGTGGTAGCAGTATGCGGATCCACGGCAAACGCGTTCTTCGCGATCGCAAAAGTAACCTGCCCAACACGCCTGATCGTCGTTGCACCCACGTGCAGGACGCGGGCCTTTAAGATTCGGTGATTGATCTCCCGGAAAGCAGCTTGCCAGCAAAGACAGGCCGACAAGGCAAGCAAGAGCGTATGAGGGACAACGTGCTGTCATGGTATTGCTTCAGACACGAAGCTGCACGTGCGCGGCATGTGCTTGCCGCCTTTCGCGAGCAAATGCGCATGCGTTACCAATTGGGGTGCTTTCGTGGGAAGCGCCGCCTGATCAACGCCCCCGCCTCATTTGAAAGATCTACGGATGGCGGCCCGTTATCCTGCACAAATCAGCCCACCTGAAGTACCTTCCTGAAATGCCGTCCGCACCGGCGCTGGACGCCGTGGTAGGTCAGATGCTCGAAGCCCTTCGCCTCGACCGGGCGGAGTTGCGGGCGCGGCTCGGCCCGCTGGGGGATAAGCGTCGCGTGCGTGTGGTGGCTGGGCGGCGATTGTTAGAGGAGCCAGGGGCTCACCTTTACCGCTTTGCTTGTACGCTGGACATTCCCGTTCCCGAAGGCACGCCCGTGCGGCTTGTGGCTGATGGGGAAAGCGCGGGCGGGGAGGTGGTGCGGCACGAACGGGACGAAGAGGGGATTGTCATTGTCCTCAGGCAGGACCTAGGTGCAGTGGTGCCTGAAGGGTGGATCGATTTTGACCCCACCTTGTTGCTGGAGCTTTTGGCCGCCCGCTTGCGCCTCATCGCTGAAGCCAGCGGCACGAACGAAGCTTCGCCTTGGCCGTCTTTCTCGCCGCAGCTTGGCCTCGCCTTGCTGTCTGGCGACGCCCCAGCCGGTCTAGCGCAGACGGCGCCCAGCGAGACAGGCAGCCCTTCGCAGCGCGCTGCCATTGAACGTGTGCTGGGGCAGAGCATCGCCTACATTTGGGGTCCGCCGGGCACGGGGAAGACGCGCACGCTGGCCAGCCTCGCCCACACGCTGCTGGCCCGCGGGGAGCAAGTGCTCATCGCCGCGCACACGAACGTGGCCACGGACACCGCGCTTCTGCGCGTGCTTGAGACGGCGCCGCTGCCTCCGGGCGCAGCCCTGCGGCTTGGCCCCTGTGGCCAGGACCTCGCAGGCCGCGGCGTGGATCTCGACGGCGCGGTGGATGCGGCCTTGCGATCACGAAGCTCCCACAGCGTGCGCGAGATTGGCCGCGTGTGCGCGGCCGCAGCCCGCCGGCACCTGCGCAAAGCCAGCGTATTGCTTTCGGAGGCGGTGCCTTTGCCCCGGCGTCTGCGGCTGGCCGTAAGTCTGCTCGAAGAGGAAGACGGCAGCGACCCTGACGATCTGGCTCTCACCGTGGCCTGCTTGATCACCGAGCTTCAAGCGGTGGAGCTGGCTGTGGTGGGCCATGCAAGGGTTCTAGCCACCACCCTCACCCGTGCGACCACCGCAGCTTTGTCGAAAGGGCTACGCCCGCACACGGTGATTATCGACGAGGCCAGTATGGCGCCGCTTGTGTCAGCATTCGCAGCGGCCTCGCTTGCCACCCGGCGTGTGGTGGCTGTGGGTGACTTTCTTCAGCTGGCGCCCATTGCCCAGGCTGCAGATCCACTGGTGCGCCGCTGGTTGGGCACGCACGTCTTCGCATCAGCCGGCTGCGATAGGGTGGAATCCGATCACCCATTGCGCGTGATGTTGGATGAACAATGGCGCATGCACCCGCGCATCGCCGCGGTTGTCAGCCGTACGTTTTATGCGGGACGCCTCCACAACGCGCCCGCGGTGGCGCAAAGACCTGGCTATGGACAAGCGATCGCATTGGCAGACACGTCGCGCACCTCTGCAACCTCTGCACCTTCTTCCTCTGGCTCGAAGAGCAACGCTGAGCACGCCTCGCTTGTCGCCAACCTGGCCATCTTGGCCGCCACACAACGGGATGTGGCGGTCATTGCGCCTTACCGAGCGCAAGTTCGTCGCATTCGCCGTCTTGTGCGCGCCCAGGCGGCCACACTGCTTGAGCAGGGCCGTGTGGAAGTTTTCAGCGTTCATCGTTTTCAAGGACGAGAACGCAGCCTGGTGATCTTCGATACAGTGGAAGCACCCGGAACGCCACCGCGCTTTTTGGACGACCTTCACAATCCAGACGCCGCGCGCCTGCTGAACGTGGCGCTGAGTCGCGCGGTGGATCGACTGATTGTTGTTTTCCACAGCGCGCACCTGCGGGCGCTGGGCCCGGCGTCGGCGCTAAGCCGTGTGCTCGCGGCGGCGCGTGCGGAGGGGGCGGCAGAGTGGCTCGTGGACGACGCTGATGAACGCGCGGCGCTCGCAGACTTTGCCAGTGCGGGAGCAGCGCTCTGAAGATCATTGCGCCCCGCCGCTTGCTGCTCACCGCGCGGCGCTTGCCTGCAGAGGTCATGCGCGCCCTTGATCGCATCCTTTGCAACGCGCCTCCGCAGCCGGGTGAGGGCGTTGCCGAAACGCTTGACGGTGAGCGCGTGTTGGGCGTGGAGGGTCGCCCGGGTGCGCTGGCGCTTTGTTACCTAGCCGCGGTTTCCTCCACGGCAACGCTAGGCGCCTTGCCCCCGTTGGCTTCGGTGTCGCGCCTCGATCTCATCGAGCTGGGTGTGCCTGCAGCCTGGGTGCCAGCCACACAGGCGGTTCAGCGGCTTGAAGATTTGAATCGCCTGCCGCTGCCGCCTGACGTGGCCGGAAAACTTCGCTTTCGCTTGCTGCAGCTTGCGCCGCATCTGTTGCCAGCACCGGCCAGCCCCGATCGAATCGCCACGAGCCGCGGACACCTCGATCGTTACTTGCAAGGCGAGCTTGACGAACTGATGTTGCACCTCGATCCTGCGCAGGAGCGCATCGTGCACCTTGATGGCACAAGCGCGATCGTTGTGCGTGGTGTGGCAGGTTCGGGAAAGACCGCGGTTGCCTTGCACCGGGTGTACCGGCTTTTGCAGCAGCGCTCGCTGCTAGGTGGTCCGAAGCTGCTGTTCATCACCTTCAACCGCGCCCTGGCAAGCGCCGCAAGGCAATTGGTGCAGGCGTTGGGGCTTGCGCCCCACGATGTCGAGATCACCACGTTGCACACGTGGTGCCGAACGCTGGTGCCACACGGCCGGCTTATCGATGCCGTCACTCGTCGCGCGAGGTTGCGGCAAGCACGTGCCGAGGTGCAGAGAGAGACGCCCACTTCAACTTTGTGGCGCCAACCCGACGCGTTCTGGGAAGAAGAAGTTGCACTGATCAAAACACGGGTGGCAGGGGGCCTGGAAGAATATCTAGGCTTGCGGCGGCACGGCGCCGTGCACCGACTGGACGCGCGTGTGCGAACGCTTGTGTTTCAAGTGGTGCAAGTTTACGATCAGCTGTGCGCCGCGCGTGGTGAACTGGATTTCGACGAGGTGGTGCGGCGGGCGTATCAACATCTGCTGGAGCTCGGCGATGCGGCGCCTCGTTATGATCACGTACTTGTGGACGAAGCGCAGGATTTTCCGCTTTTGGGTCTGCGGCTGGCCGCGCACCTGGCACGCACGCCTGGGCATGTCTTTGTGGCCTATGATCCGGCCCAAAGCCTTTACCGCCGTGGCTTCCGCTGGAAAGACAGCGGCATTTTGGTTCACGGCGCGCGCAGCATTGATCTTCACCGCAACTTCCGCAACACGCGCGAGATCCTGGAGACCGCCTACAGCGTGTTTCCTTCGGCCACCAAAGCGTCCCGGGCTGCCGACGACGCAGACAGCCCGCTTGCTCCTGAACCGCCCACCCGCCACGGCCCTCCCGTGGTGCGGCTTTCGGCGCCAGCTGGGCACGAGGTGGCCACGCTCATCGGCGATCTTCGCAACCGCATCGCCGCGGGTCTTGCGGCCGGACGCGTGGCGCTTCTGGCGCGTCGCAACCGCGATCTGCTCACGCTTGAACGCGCGCTGGCAGAGGTGGGTCTGCTGTCATGTCGTCACGGGCGCGACAAGGAGCTGCGTCTTGCGGATCCAGGCGTAAAGCTACTGACCTTCCATTCAGCCAAGGGGCTAGAGTTTCCTGTGGTGTACGTGCTGGCGGACGCGCGTTCGTTGCAGCAGGGGGCGGTGTCGTTGGTTGGCCCGCCCCGCGAGGGCGATGAAGAAAGCACGATGGAGATGCGTCGTCTGCTTTATGTGGCGATGACCCGTGCCACGAGTGCCCTCGTGCTGGTGACGACCGAAGGGGCAGCGCCTGGCTTTTTAGGCCAGGCGCCAAAAGCATAAGGGATGCTGCAAAACCGCTTGCAGCCGAATGCGCCTCGCAACACTGATGTCACTTGCGCGCTTGACTCAGTTCAGGTGCAGGCGCCAAAGGCTCGGGCACGCGGTTTTTGATCGCGGGCACGGTTTGCAAATACGCGAAGATGGCTTCCAGATCTTCGTCGGGCATGTTGTTGTACACAGGCACCGGCATCGGGGGCAACAACGGACGCCCGCGGCCCAGGTGGCGACCGGTTCGAATGGTGTCCACGAAATTGCGCGCCGTCCACGTGCCAAGCCCCGTGTCTTTGTCCGGCGTGAGGTTGGCGGTAAAACTTGTGCCCCAGGGGCCCGCCCAAGCGGTGTTCGTGGCCGCGGCAACAACAAGCCATGGGCCGGGCGGAAGCTTCGGCGCCGGCGGCATCACCAGCGCCTCGGGGTGGCCCGACAACATGCGGGCCATGTCAGGCTCGGCGCCCGCTGGACCCAGCTTGAACGGTGTGTGGCAATCGTGGCAGCCGGAGGTGTTCACAAGGTGTCGCCCCCGGGCCACCTTGTCGGCTGGTTTTTGTGTAGCTCCTTTGGCGCGGTTTGCGGTGGCCGCTTGCGGTTTCGGGGTGGCAAAGGCGCCAGAGCTGAGCAGCAAGCTCATGAGGCCAATCATCGACAGGTTCAGTTTCGTCTCGTGTTTTTTGATCATAGTGTCTCCTTCGTTTCATTCTGTTTGTGGGATCATCGTGGCCCCAAGTTCTTCAATCCAGCTCTCGATCAGCGACAGCCCTGCTTCATCAATCACGGTGGTGCCAAGTGGCGGCATGCGCACAAAGGGATCGCGGCTGCTCATGCGGAAGGCCACGGCGCTCATGCGCGGGGATCCGGGGACCAGGCGATGGCTGCCTCCGCTTTGCCCCGGAATTGAAAACTTTCCCTTCGCTGTCAGTGTCTGCAGCGCCACGTCGGCGCTGTCGTTGCGAGCCACATCTTGCGCAAGCCACAAACCCACGGCCGTTAACGGTCCGTCCAGGTTGTGGCAGGTGCCACAATTGGCGTGCAGGTATCCCATCGCGGCGCGCCCTTTAGGTGTGGGCGCGTCGATGCGCGGTGGTTGCGCTTGCAAAGCCACGGGGAAGCGACGCAACAGCTTGCGGGCGATCAAGCTTTGCAGATCAACCGCATCAGCGGGCGGTGTTTCAGCATGCGGTGCGTTCGGATCGCGATCCACAGAGAGCTGAAGTGCGCTGAACCCCAGCACCGGGGTAGAGCGGCCCTCGTGGCAGGCCCGGCAATCGGCCTCGCCCGGAATGATGTGGCGTTGCCCCGCGCCCACTTCAACGCCCCTTGGAAAACCGGACGCCGGCACCCGCACGGCATCGCGTCCATCGTCTTGCCAAAGATAGGTGGTAAAACGCCATTCCCCGTCCGCACCCAGGTCCAACATGCGCGTCTCCACGGGGCGCCCCGCGAAAGCGAATTCTTTCCATAACCGTGTGCCCCGCGGAAACGACCAAGCGTCGGGCTGTGCGCCGTCCACCGCTTTTCCGGCGGGCAGGCGAATCCAGCGGCGTTTGCTGGCGCCGTCGGTCCACAGCGGATACTGCGGCGAAAACGGCAGGTTTCCCGGCAGAATGTCACCATCGGGCCCGAACAAACCGGTCTGCGAAAGCCGTTCTGGCTGCGCCTGCACCTCGGCGGCACAGACGAGCCACGCGGCGAGCCCTAAGACAGCGGCGGTGGCGGGGAAGCGACTTTTCATGCTTCCCAACATGCCGCATTTGCGACGCGGCGTTTCCTAAGAAGATCCTCACAAGATCTTAAGAGTTTCCTAAACGACACGGCGCTATCATGCTGGCCTCATGGCCACGGCCGACCCCCCCCTACGATTCAACGACGACCTTTTGGAGTTGCTTGGCTCCGGCGTTGACGTGCTGGTGGCCACGCGCAATGCGAACCTATTGCCTGAGTGTGTGATGGGCATGGGTCACAGGGTTCAACCCGACCGGCGGCACATCACGGTGTACGTTGCTTCCGTGTTGGCGGCGCCCACCTTGGAAAACCTGCGCGCCAATGCCGAGGTGGCGATCACCATGTGCCGGCCCATCGACCACAAAACCATTCAAGCGAAGGGGCGCTTCGTGGGCGTTCGCGATAGCGGGCCAGAAGATCGTCAGGTGCAGGAGATCTGTCGCGGCGCTTATGCTGAGCACCTTGCGATGCTTGGCGTACCGCGGGCCTTGACCCGCAGGATGGCATGGTGGCCGAGCGTGGCCATCGACGTGGAGGTACGGGAGATCTTCACACAAACCCCGGGGCCTGGCGCCGGGGCTCGGATTGCGGGGGCGCCATGACCACCAAATCTTTGCAATCCTACGCCCACTGCTTCGAGGGGATCTTGCCCGCCATGATCGCCACATGTTCGCGCGTCGGGGTGCCGAATGTGAGCCTGATCAGTCACGTTAAGTACATCGACGAGCGGCACGTGGCGTTGTCGCGCCAGTTCTTCAACAAGACCACGCAAAACGTGGAGGAAAATCCACAAGCGTTGGTGTCGATCTTCGATCCGCTGAGTTTTGGGAGGCTGCGCTTGCGGCTGCGCTTCGCGCGTTCGGAAAGTGAAGGGCCTTTGTTTGAGCAAATGTCGCTGCGGATCCAGGCCATCGCTTCGCATACGGGCATGGCTGGTGTGTTTCGCCTGCTTTCGGCCGACATCTACGAAGTGCTTTCGATGGAAGAAGAACTTCACGCGCTGGATCCTCCTACGCCCGGCGAAGATCCCATGCCCGAATTGGCGGATCCTCCGCCCGCGATTCCCCCCGAGAATCGACCGGAGTTGTGGGCGTTGATGCGCATCTCCGAACGCATCAACCGCGCCACCAATCTAGATGAGATGCTTGCCTCGCTCTTACGTTCGCTGGCGGAAGATTTCGGTTTTTCACACATGATGGTGCTGCTGCCCGAAGAGACAGGGCAGCGCCTTTACACAATCGCCAGCCATGGCTACGGGCAAAGCGGCGTGGGTGCCGAGGTGTGCATTGGCGAGGGCGTGATCGGCACGGTGGCGCGTGAGCGGCGGTGTCTGCGGATCGCGCTGGACCAGGATCTGCGGTATGCGCGCGCGGCCCGAGGCCGTATGCAAGAGCAGGGTGAAGACGGCCTGCAGAGGGAAGTGCCGCTGCCGGGGCTGCCCGATGCGAAAAGTCAGATGGCGCTGCCGCTCATTTTTCGCGATCGGTTGGTGGGTGTGGTGGCGCTTGAGAGCCGCAACGCTGGGGCGTTCGAGGCCTGGCACGAAGCGTTTCTTTCGGTGGTTGCGAACCAGGTGGCCAGCGGGCTGCACAACGTGCTTGTGCGCGACGATCTGGACCCCGTGCCGCTCACGCCGCCGCCTGCGCCTAGGGCCCGGATGCCCTTGCCGCGCAGGTCGTTTTGTTTCTTCCGCAATGACGATTGCGTGTTCGTGGATGGTCAATATCTCATTCGCAATTTGCCCGGGCGCATTCTTTGGAAGATTTTGAGCGCACACGCGCGCGACGGGCGCCAAGATTTCACAAACCGGGAGCTGCGCCTGGATCCGGGCCTTGGGCTGCCGGCAATTAAGGACAATCTGGAAGCGCGGCTCATCCTGCTGCGGCGTCGGCTTGAACAAAATTGCCCCGATGTTCGGCTTTCGCCCCGCGGCCGCGGGCGGTTTGCGCTTGAACTTGATTGCGAACTGGCGCTGGAAGAACGCGCTTCAGGCTGAGCGTCCACGAAGGAACCTATCGCGCCGGCCAGGCATCCAATTGGAATTATGGGAACTTCCAAGCGCCTCGACGTGCAAATTTGGTCGGACATCGCGTGCCCCTGGTGTTACGTGGGAAAACGCCGCTTTGAGGCCGCTTTGCTGCAGTTTCCCGAGCGCGAGGGCGTTGTGGTGCGGTGGCGCTCATTTGAGTTGGACCCTTCGGCTCCACCTGAGGCATCTGCTGAGTTCACATACGCGCAACGCCTGGCCCGAAAGTACGGTAACAGTGAGCGACAAGCGCAAGGCATGATCGACAACATGACCGCGCTGGCCGCGCGTGAGGGTGTGCAGATGGATTTCGAGCGCATACGCCCCGGAAACACCTTGCACGCGCATCGCTTGTTGCATTTCGCGTACGAACAGGGCCTGCAAGATCAGCTCAAAGAGCAGCTGCTTCGGGCGTATCTTTGCGAGGGCAAGTTGGTGGCCGATCCTGACGTGTTGTTGCAGGCCGCGCTTGCGGTGGGGCTTGATCAACATCAGGCGAACGCTGTCATTGCTAGCGACGCGTACGAGGTCGATGTGCGCCAAGACGAAAGCCTTGCGCGAGCGAGCGGCATCACCGGCGTTCCCTTCTTTGCGGTTGGTCGCTATGGTGTTTCGGGAGCCCAGCCCGTTGAGGTGTTGTTGAAAGTGCTGCAAAAGGCTTGGGACGAGGTTTCCCCCGAGGTCCCGCAAACCAGCACTGCCGCCGCTGATGCGCCGGCCTGTGGTCCGGATGGTTGCTCGTAGCGGTGGCCGTTGCGATTTGTGTGATGAAAACCCTGCGCCGGCGGCACTCATAGGTCATGGTTGAAGCCGTCTTGCTTTTTCGCTGGCATCTAGATGGCGCAACGCGCGGCTGCGTGCTCCTCTCCCTCACCGCTTTGACGTTTACCTTGTGCGCCTGCACAGGCGTGATTGGTGAAGACGCATTCACATCGGACGCGGGCGTGATGATGGACCTTCCGTCGTCTGAACAGAAGGACCCTGCGTGTTCAAGCGGCCCCGATGAACCCTTGTGCTCCGGCTCTTCCGGCGGGCAGATGTCTGCGATGTCTTGCCCCACCGGTCAGTCGTTGTGCGGCAACGCGTGCGTAAACACGAACGAGAACCAAAGCCACTGCGGCGGATGTGATCTTGCCTGTGCGCCTGGGCAGGCCTGTGCTGGCGGTGCTTGCGCCTGTTCCAACGATGAGGCGTTGTGCAACGAAGTTTGCACAGACCTCAAAGACAATGTGGATCATTGTGGCGCTTGCAACACAGCCTGTGGCGTTGGCCAGGCTTGCGAGGCGGGGGCCTGCGTGTGCGCCGGCGATCAAACATTGTGTGGCACAGCCTGCGTGGACACCACCGTGAGCGACAGGCACTGCGGTGGCTGTGGCATCGTGTGCGAGGCGGGTCAGCGTTGCGAATCCGGCGTTTGCAAGAGCCCTGCAGGTGAAGATGGTTGCGGGGGCCCAGCTTTGGGCGTCAGCGTGCAACAAGTGGCCGTGTATCAGTCGGTCAAGGTGGCCGTGATGGAGGCGGGAATGGCGGTGGCGGCTGCGCAGCGCAAGGCCGATGTGATTGCCGGCCGCGAAGCCCTGGTTCGGGTGTTTGTTAACGTAAACCCCGGCTTTGCCGCGCGTGAGCTTTCTGCGCGATTCACGCTGCGGGAGGGAAACAAAACCTCTACGTTCTTCGCCAAACGAAACGTCGCCAAAAGCTCCGAGGACCTCGACCCAGCCACCACGTTTCAGATCTTCGTTCCTGCCAATGTGATTGCTTTAGATTCGTCGTACAGCGTTGAGATTGTCGAGTGCGGTCAAGCTGCGGGTGCCATGGCGGCGCCCCGTTTTCCCGCCGCGGGCGAGGTAACGTTGGGCGCGCGCCCTGTTGGCGGCCTCAAGGTCAAACTCATTCCAATCTTGGCCAATGGCCGCGTTCCTGATACGTCTGCCGCCGCCGTTGCCACGTACAAGCAGCTTCTGCAGGCGATGTTTCCCGTGGAGTCTGTGGAAGTCACTGTGGGTGACCAAATCAGCGCCCCGTTTCCCATCGATTGGCCAGCCACTTTGGACCGCATGCGAAGCAAGCGCGCCGCTGACGCGCCAACGGCCGATGTCTACTATTACGGTCTGCTCAAACCACAGGATTCGCTGGCCACGTTTTGCGGGAATTCCTGCACCACCGGCATCGGCTATGTGCCCCAAAGCAACGCCGTGGGTCTGCGCGTGGCCTTGGGCGTAGGGTTTGCCGATCGCGTGTCCGCTGAAGTGATGGCTCACGAACTGGGGCATACCCTGGGGCGCAATCATGCCCCTTGCGTTCGCGGCGGCTCGATCGCTGGTGTGGATGCGCAGTATCCCTACATGAACGGCATCATCGGCAGCACAGGCTACGACGCCCGCCGCCGGGTGTTCTTGTTCGGCGACCGCAACACCGACATCATGGGTTATTGCAACAACAAATGGATCAGCGACTATTCCTACAAAGGCGTGGCCAACCGGCTGGCGTCGGTTAATGCGTTGCAGTCGGTGTATGTGGCTGACAATCAGCTTTCGCGTTGGCGTGTGGCCCTGCTTGATTCGAAAGGGCCGCGCTGGGGGCTACCCATGGCAGAGCCTTCCTTGCCGTCAGGCGATCCTGTTTCGGCTCTCATTTTAAACGCCAACGGCAAGGTCATAGACACTGTGATGGTGTATCGCACCGAGGTGTCCGATGGGGGAGGTGCCATGGTTATGGTGCCTTGGCCAAAGTCCGGATGGGCATCCGTACAGATTCCCGGGTTTGCGGCGCTGGCTTTTTGAAGACATCGTTGCCCTGACACGAAGGCGCGAACCCGTCCCTCAAGGTTGGGCCGCGAAGCGCCGTTCTTGATCCTCGATCTTTTTTGTATCGCAGGGGTTAAGTCGTTCGTTTTGTCGGAGCTGCATGTTCATGAAAAAATCATCATTCCCTTTCCGCAATGTAGGTTTTCGTCTTAGGGAATCGCTCATTGTGTGCTTGTTATCTGCTGGCCCGGCTCTGACGGCGTGTTCGGACGCGGGTGACGGGGCCAGTGGTGGTGACGGTGGATTGCTCGACGGTGGCGCCTCTACCGGTGGCACGGGCGGCGCCAGCGACCCGTTTGCGAACAAATGCAACTTCAATCCCGCTGACCGTCGCATTTGCACCTTCGACGAATACAAAAGCAAGGCCACCCGCCTCGACATCTACGTGATGTTCGATCAATCGGGTTCCATGGCCATCAAAGACGACGGCACGAACGTGCGCATCGATCAAGTGCGCACGGCTGTGCGGCAGTTTATGGCAGACCCACAGAGCACGGGCGTTGGCGTGGGCATTGGCTACTTTGGTCAGCAGCCGCTGGATTGTGCCTGTACCTCGTGCGAGGCTTCTGACTACGCAACACCGGCCGTGGGGTTGGGCGTTCTGCCTGGTCACGGCACGGGCGTGATGGCCTCGCTGGATGCCATTGCCCCCACGGGCGAGACGCCCACGGGCGCTGCCATTCGCGGTGCCTGTACGTATGCCAAAGGTTGGAAGGACTCGCACGTCAATCACAAGGTTGTGATCTTGCTGGTTACCGATGGCGAACCCAAGGCGCCTCTCACGTCGCAAAAGGGCACCTGCAATCCAACCTTGCAGGACGCGGTGGCAGCGTCATCAGCCTGCGCGGCCGCTGGCACTGGCATTCAAACCTACGTGCTGGGGGTGGGGCCCGCGCTTGAGAACCTCAATCAGATCGCGGCTGCAGGCGGAACCCAAAAGGCGTACCTGGTGGCTTCCGGGGGCTCGGCCGAGATTTTGGCAGCGCTCAACAGCATTCGTAGCGACGCGATCCCCTGCGCATTGAAGATGCCCACCCCTCCTAAGGGCATGACCTTGGACATTCAGACAACCACAGTGATTCAAGCTGACGCCACGTGTTCGCAGTACACCAACATCATGAAGGTGGCGGCTGAAGCTGGCTGCGATCCTCAAGCGGGTGGTTGGTACTACGACAACGCCAGCGCCCCCACCCAGATTCGCTTGTGTCCCACCAGTTGCGAACAGGCTGCAGCGCCAGGACAAGAGCTTTCGATTCAAATGGATTGTGCTGGCCTCATCGTCAATTGACCCACTGATAGACCCTACGGAGACCAAAAAACAATGCGTGCATCACTCGGAAAACATAGCTATGGGTTGGCGGTTGCCATGTTGGTGGCGGTTCCCTTTGGCTGTGACTCCAAAGGCAGCGCTAGCCACAACGGTGTCGACGATGGCGGCGTGTTGGACGATGGTGGGGTTTTGCCCGGAGGCGGCGGCGTTGGTGCGAACGGTGGGGGCGTCGGTGCGGGCGGCGGTGTTTCTGGCGGTGGCACTGACAACGCAGGTGCAGGATCGGGCATGACCGGAGGAGGCACCTCTGGCGGCGGGGGCACCTCGGGCGGCGGGGGCACCTCGGGCGGCAGCACCATGCCCGGTTACCCCTCGAACGTCACGGGCATTGCGCCTGGCGCCACCGTCACGGTGCCGCAATTTCCTGGTGGCGGGGCCGCGGCTGCCCCCTTGGCGCCCGGCTGTACACCTGCCAGCGCTGGCGAATGTGCAACCCCCAGCGGTGTGTGCAGCACCTCAACCAGCGCGCCCGTTGAGGTGGTGAAGTTTGGCACCCTATGTTTGTACTCAGGCACAAACACCAGCACCCCCTCGGCCACGATTGAGTACCTGCGCGAGAAGGTCAATGGCGTTGATTATTATCGCTTCCGCGTCACCTTCGACCCTGCCTTCGTAGACAACACCTACGGCACAGGATCGATAGGTTGGAATCCACGAAGGCCTCACACGTTCAAAGATCTCTACGTGAGCGATCACACCGAGCTGCAGTTGTTCGATGCACAGAACAAATTGGCCCTGCATTTCAAAATGGACTACACCACCGCTGACGCCACCTCAATGTGTGGCTATGGCAGCCTGGGCGTAGATGGTGGCGACGGTGAGATGATCGCAGGAAATCGCAATCACATTTTGGCGGTGACCACATCGAATGATCGCGCGTTGAACGGCTGTGGCTACTGCATGCACGCGGCATGTGGTGGAGATTGCACAGTGAACTCTCCCATGACCGATGCGAAGTACACGCCGAACCCGGCCGCACCTTATTGGGATTTCCGCATGGTGTACGAAGTGTGGATTTCGGCAGAGGCTTTCGGCGCCGCGGGATTTGGCAAGGCCAACATTTCCTACGTACACGCGTCGCCCGCCAAGACCGAAAACGACACTCTGCAAGTGGCCCCGGCCAATTGTCCACCCAACTGGGATGTTCCCTACTTGCCGCCTGGAAGCGGCGACATGGGTGGCGCAGGCGGCGCAGGTGGCAGCGGCGGCTCTGCTGGAACAGGTGGCAGCGGAGGCAGTGGTGGCAGTGGTGGCTCTAGTGGAACCGGCGGCGCTGGTGGCTCCTCAGGCATGACGTGCCCCGTGAACCAGCAGAGTTATCTCACCAGCGAGGGCGCCAACGTGTGCACCCCCGCGCCCACAGGCACAACCTGCCCGGTGAACTACGAGTACTATCTCACCAGCGAAGGCGCCAACGTTTGTGTACCGGTTCCCGTAAAGAATCCTAACGGCACGCTCACCTGTCCGGCAGGTTTCAAGCTGGATCTTGCAAGCGAAGGCAAGTACTGCATCTAAGACGGGTGCAAATCATCAACTAAGCGGTTGAGAACCCGCGCGCTTTGGGCTTGGCCAGGGGGGCGACGCAAGAACGTCACAGCGTCGTCACCCCGCCAACGGGCGGTTCGTCGTAAATACCCTGCCAGAGCGGCGCATCGTCTGCCCGCGGGCAGGCGTTTTCATATGCGGGGTGGTGCGGGCTGGTCTTGCACCACCCCGTCCCTTATGCTCCTGGGAGTTACCCCGTGTCTCCTTCGCAAGCCCGCGACTTTCCTGCCAAATCGTACAAGCCCGTGCGTTTGCTGGGCGAGCAGGCGTTTTCTCGCGCCGCCGGGGCGCCGCTGGTAGGGGGCAATACGGTGCGGATCTTGCGAGACGCCGAGGAGAATTTCCCTGCTTGGTTGCAGGCCATCGCCGGCGCTCAGCACACCATCTTTTTCGAAAGCTACATCTTCGCCAACGACAGCGTGGGTCGCGAGTTCGCCGAGGCGTTGGTACAGCGGGCGCGGGCCGGGGTGCAAGTGCGTGTGCTTTACGATTGGCTGGGTAGCACGGGGGGCCGGCGCATGTGGGCCGCTTTGCGGGAAGCTGGCGCGGAGGTTCGTTGTTTCAATCCCCCTCGCATCGACAACCCCTTGGGTTGGCTATCGCGGGACCATCGCAAAATGATCAGCGTCGACGGCCGCATCGGCTTCGTCACCGGTTTGTGTTTGAGCCAACGCTGGTTGGGCAAACCGGATCGTGGCAAAGAACCCTGGCGTGACACGGGCCTGCAGCTGCAGGGGCCTGCGGTGGCGGAGTTGGAAGCCGCGTTTTCCGAGATATGGGCCACGTCGGGGCCGCCGCTTGGGCCGGATCTGCTGCGACCCGTGAGCGAAATGTCACCTATGGGTGAGGTGTCCGTGCGCGTGATCGCAAGCCAGCCGAACCTGGGCGGGCTGTTTCGGCTTGACCACTTGATCGCCGCCGTGGCCCGGCAGCGCTTGTGGCTCACCGATGCCTACTTCGTGGGCACCGTGGCGTACGTTCAAGCCTTGTGCGCGGCCGCGCGCGATGGCGTTGACGTTCGATTGCTGGTTCCGGGCAGCAGCGACGTTCCGATCTTGAGCCCGCTGTCTCGCGCGGGGTATCGGCCTTTGCTGGAAGCCGGTGTGCGCGTATTCGAATGGAATGGCACCATGCTGCATGCCAAGACCGCCGTGGCAGATGAACGCTGGGCGCGCGTGGGCTCAACCAATCTCAACGTCGCCAGTTGGCTCAACAACTGGGAGCTCGACGTGGCGGTTGAAGATGAGAACTTCGCGAGCGCCATGGCGGATATGTACGAAGACGATCTGACCCGCGCGACAGAAATTGTGCTGGCGCCGCGCAACCGGCTGCGGCCCGCGGCCCATCGTCGCCGCGATTGGCGCCCGCGGTCGGGCAGTGCCGGTCGCGCGGCCGCCGGAGCGTTGAGCTTGGGCAGCGCGGTTGGCGCCGCCCTCACCGATCACCGTGTTTTGGGGCCCGCCGAAGCCAAACTGCTCACCTTTGCCGGTGTGGTCTTGTTGGCCGCGTCGTTGGTGGGTATGGCCTGGCCCCCGGCCGTGGCCGTGCCCTTTGCCATTGTCGCTGCTTGGATGGGCATTTCGCTGCTGCTGCGGGCGCTGCGTTTGGTCTCCACCCAGCGTTCAACAAAACGCCGCAAGCGCAAAATGGCTGCCGCTGCCGCCAAGGCCGGGCCTCGCGTTGACGTTGATGCGTAGTTCGGCTTTTGCCTAGGTGGTGCGACGTGCGGCCAGCTTTCGGGCCTCACCGTCGGCCTTGATCACAGCCGCTAGCGCAAGCTTGGGGTCCGTCTGCGGGTTTAGTTCAAGACCAATGGGCGCCTCGACCCCGGAGCGTTGAATTTCGGCCAGCACATGCGGGTAATTTATCTCGCCAGTATAAGGTTCGTGACGCCCCGGATGATCGGCGATCTGAAAATAGCCAATGATGTCTTTGTACTTGGCAATGTTCCCGCTGAGGTTTCCCTCGCTGATCTGTTGATGGTAAACATCGAACAAGATCTTTACATGCGGCGAATCAACCGCTTTGACGATTTCCGCCGCGTGTTCCGATGTGACCACAAGCTGGCCCGCGTGGTCTCGCAGCACATTGAGAGGTTCAAGAATCAGGGTGATGCCTTCGGGCGCAACCAGCTTGGCGGCCTCGCGTAAGGTGGCGATCACCTCCTGCGTTTGCTTGTTGCGAGGCACGTCCTTTATTTCGTTGCCTGCCACCACAGTCATCAACTTGACGTTCAACTGCTTGGCCGCGGCAATCGCCTTGGGCAGCGACGCAAGCAACTTGTTGCGCGCCTGTTCCGAGTTCAAACCCCAACCCGCCACAAACTGCACGGGCTTTAAATCGCGGGCGGCACAAAGATCGGCAAGCGCGTTGAGATCTTTGTTGTCGTAAGGCCAAAACTCGAAGTGCGCAAACCCCGCATCGGCAATGCGGTTCAAGCGTTCCAAAAATGGCAAGTCCTTCCAAAACATCTCCGCATTCACCGCGTAGGTGAGCCAGGTTTTGGCAGGACGCACTTTTCTTGCCTTGCCTTTAGGTTGGGCGGAAGCGTTAAGGGCGTGCAGCGCAACCGCGCCCACAACTGAGCCAGCCAGCAAATGTCGGCGGCTGGGATCGGTTTTGTTGCTTGTTCGGCTCTTCATGCACGCATCATCGCGGCAACGCCGCCGGTATTCAAGCGCTGAGTGCGAGACGTGGCGCGTTCAGTCGACGCGGTTGCCCTGCATCCATGCGCCACTGGCGGAGGGTTCAATCAAACGCTGCGCTTGGCGTGCGTCGCAATCAACCACTTCAAGCTCGGCGCCGCTGGCGTTGTGTATGAACAGGTCAGTGCCAGCGGCCGCGATCCCCTGCCGGATCTGCACCCGCTTGCTTTCGGCCACGCGGATGGCCGCCCCTTTGTCGTGGGCTTGGCGGCCAACGAAGTTTTCAACCCTTACATGCTCAGTGCGTTCCAAGGCCAAGGCCTCGGTAAAATAGTCAGGCAAATCTTGGTCCCACGTTACCTCGAAATTGTGCAGTGTGAGGCCGCGCACTTGTTCGCAATGCAGAGCGGGGATGTCGTGCTTGAAAATGCTTTGAGCCTTGTCGCGGGTGGACCGCAAATCAAAGTTGCCGCCGTAACCGGCTTGCAAGGGACCCTTGCGGATGTGCAGTTTTACGTTATCGAAGTGCAAACCTTCGATCACGCTGTCGGGCGATCCGTAAACCAGCATGCCGGCCTCGCCAATGGCATTGATGTTGCGAAAACGCACGTTGCGAATGTGGCCTGGGGCTTGCGCTTCCGGATCCCATAGCAGCGCGGAGACGTGAATGGGCTCTGCCTTTCCCCACCAGCGGCCGGAATAATGTTGGGTTTCGATGATGATGTTGGAAAACGAAATGTTCTCTACATCGTCCGCACCCCGCACGAATACGGCCACACCGCGGTGCGAAGCGCGGATGATCAAATTGTCGAAGCTGCAATCTTGAATCTTGCCGCCTTTGTAGCCCACGCGCACTCCCGCGGACCGGCACGTGAGGGTGCAGGTGGACACCGCCACATCGCGGCTGCCGAAGATGGCGATGCAGTCATCGCCGGTTTCGATGTCGCAGCCAATGATGCGAACGCGCTGGCAAAGGCTCAAGTCGATGCCATCGTCGTTTGGAATCTTAAGATCGTTGTCGCGGGTGTTGATGTCGATGCCTTGGATCAACACATTCACACACCCTTCAAGATGCATGGTCCAGGTGGGGGAATTTTGAATCGTCACCCCTTCCACAAGCACGTTTTGGCAGTTGCGGAAACGAACCAAGTTGCCGGGGCGATCGTCGCCGCGCGCGTAAGGTCCGTGCGCGAATCCTTCGGGCCCAACCTTCATGAAGTTTTCGCCCTGGCGCGTGAATTTGGGGTCGTGGTCTTTTCCAGGGTAGCTCAGGCTGTCGAGCACAAAGGCACGCGCGCTGCCGTCAATGGTGCCTCGACCTACAATGGAAACGTTCTTGGCGCCTTCCGCGGTGACCAACCCTGCGCGGCTCGATTCGTGTCCGCTGGCCCCCGCAGCTTCCTGAGGGTAATCGTTCAAGGTGGTGCTGCCCAAAAGCCGTGACCCTGCGTCGAGATGCAACACCGTATGACTGCCCAGGCGAATGGGGCGAATCTTGTAGGTTCCCGCCGGCACGAACACGGTTCCGCCGCCCCTCTGCGCGCAAGCGCCCAAGGCGTCCTGTAGCGCTTGCGTGTCGTCCACCTTGCCGTCGCCCACGGCGCCAAAGCCCTTCACATCGAAGACGCTGCTTGTGGTGCGCCTGGTGTGGGCACATCCGAAAAAGCTTGCGCTGGCCAACATGCCAGCGCCTGACGCTTTGAGAAACTTGCGGCGGGCGCTGAACGCCAACGTTGAACGAAGGTCGGAGGGAAGCATGCAGGCACCTTACTTGCGCTTTGTCACGCCCGTCAACGGTACGAAAATGCCATGGCTTCGCCTAGGCACTGGCGCCCACAAACACCCGGGCCGATCGAGGCGGCAGATCTACGCCTAACCCCTGCTCAGCCAGTTGTGCACCTTGATACACCGCGTGTTGCGCGGTGAAGGGATCCATC
>JBBSJE010000081.1:0-23618 GCA_038257535.1 Polyangia bacterium | reverse complement strand
GCTAACGCTGGGTTTGCTAACGCTGGGTTTGCTAACGCTGGGTTAGCTAACGCTGGGTTTGCTAACGCTGGGCCAAGGTGACCGGGGTTCCGGCCTGCCTGGCTTTTTGCTGAGCCCGCGCGTCTTCGGCGCGCTGCTGGATCAAGCGGTCCAGCGCCGGATAGGAAACTTTTTCCCAATCGCCTTGGAGGGCCGTTGGAATGTGCGTGTTGTCCACGCCTTGATAGGCGGCGCTTTTGGCGTCGGAGGGTGCCAGCGCAGCGACCAAAAGCGCGGTTCCCACGATCGCAACGCCCAGCATTCCGTGTCGTCGTTCAAGCTTCATAAGAACGACGTTAACCTACATGTGTGCTCTGGCAAATTTTCGACTATTTCGGCGGTTCTAAACCAGCAAGGGGCAGGCCCGCCAATCCAAGCCCAAAGCGACTGGGCAACACGAGCGGCCCCCCCCGGCGCGGCCGCACCCGAGGGGCCGGCGGGGCGCGCTTGTAATCGTCGGCCAGAACAAGCGGGCAAGGTTTGTCGGTGAGTTTCACAGTGGTGGGGTTTGCCCCCGCAATCGTCAAAAGCACGGCGGGCGCCAAGCGCGGCGGCTTTCGCTCCACCGGCGCTCCGCTCCCCTGCCCCACCACCACGGAGGCGGGCCCCGCGGGAGGCGTCACAATCGCCTTGGGGTTGGATTTGGCATCGAAGCCAATGCGAATCTGTTTGACGAGCCCTGCGATTCGTTGCGGGGGCAAGGCTTGCATCGTGGGGAGCTCAAGCACATGCACGGCCACGCCTTCGAAATGCACAAGCTGGCCTTTGACCCGCCACAGCTTGTCCGCGGTGACGAAAACCACGGTGTTCCCGGCCTTGGCGCGTACGAACGCCAACACGCGGCCGTTGTGAGAGGTCACCTGCAAAAACCGCCCGGTGCGCGGGTTCCACGACACAATCTCTTGCTGAGGAAACAGCGGCAATGGACCATCTTGCGGGGCCAGGCGTATGGGTGGTTTCAACCGCGACAACATCAGCACCCCCTGCATCACATCGGCGCCCCATCCGGCCGCGGCGCTGGCCACGGCCGCCGTCAGTTGGGTTTCGCTTTGCCGCGCCCACAGCGCCGCCAAGTCGGTGGCTTCACGCGCTTGCTGATGCCAAGGAACGAAGCCATCGTGAAGCAGGGTCTTTAAAACCGCGGCCGCTTCGGCGTGCTTGTCTTGCCGAACCAATAAACCGGCCAGGTTCAAACGCGGTGCAAGGAATTGCGGATCGATGTCGTCGGCTTGTCTGTATTTGGCAGCGGCCGCTTTGTAGTTGCGCTGTTTGTAAAGCGCAGCGGCGTCCAGATTCAAGCGCAAGGCAGCTTCGCTGGGTTGCGGGGCGCTGCTGGGCCAACCGCGAGCAAAGCCATTGGCCTCCGGTTGGCCGGGCGGCGGCGGACACACCGCTTGTGCCGCTGTCATCGCCCATCCGGCAAGCCACAACAAATTCATGGCGCAGCTTCCGGAACGTCGCGGCCTTCGGACAGCCAAACGTTGCGAAAATCGAAGCGCTCGCCTTCGGCGACCAGGCCGCGCACCCGTTGGTTCACCAGAGCCAAAGTGTCGAAGCGATAGAGAAACAAGGCTGGGTTTTCGGCGGCCAGCAGATCCCCAATGCGGGCGGCCAGATCGCGGCGGCTCGCAATCGATGGCGCTTGCACCCATTCAGCAAGCAGCGCCTCTAGCTGCGGCGACTGATAGCCTCCGTAGTTGAAAATGCCCTCGGGCCCAAACAGGGCGCGTGGGTCTTCGTCAACCGATCCTTCCCAAAGCAGCGGCGCCAAATCAAAATGGCCTTCCTTTAATCGCGTCAGCAGCGTTTGCTGGTCCACGGCGACCAGATCCAACAGCACGCCCGCGCGCCGCAGTTCAAGCGCAAACTGATGTGCTTCTTTGGCCACCAGCTTGGATCCCGCCACGTGAAGGAATGTCAGCCGCACGGGCGAAGCGCCCTTGTCGCGCACCCCATCGGCGTTGAGGTCGCGGTAGCCCGCTTCATCAAGCGCCAGCTTGGCTTGTTCGCGATCAAACGGCGTGGACGGGCGATCACCCACGGGGGGGCCACCCAGGGGGCGCGCGAGGCCACGATGCAGTTCGGTGGCCAAGCGGTCGCGTTGCCACAAGCGCGAAAGCGCCCAGCGGAAGCGCGTGTCGGAAAGCGGATCCTTGCGGGTGTTGATGGCCACAAATGCAAATCGCAAAGGGGTCAGACGGTACACGTCAACCTGCCTGCCTAGCGCCAACGGCGACAGCTGATCGGGAAAGTGTACGGGCAGCACTTGCGGCAGGATGTCGATCTGCCCCCGCTTGGTGCGCGTGATCGCCCGCGCGCCGTCGCCTTCGATCTCGAACCAAATTTGCTCCAGGTGGGGCGCGGGGCCGGCGTAGGCATCGTTGCGCACAAGCTTGATGCGATGACCGCGGTCCCACACGTCAAACTTGAAGGGCCCTGTGCCCATGGGCTGCCGCGCAAGCTGGGCCTTCTCGATGGCGGTGCCACGTTCAAGCGCGGCCGGAAGTATGGGGATCTCGCACAAAGCGTACAGGGCCTGTTGCGAGGGGCGCAGCAAACGAAACCGCACGGTGCGCCCGGGGGCGATCTCCACCGCTTCGACATCCATCAACCAATTGCGAAACAAGGGTTGCCGGCTGGTGTTGCGCAGCAGCGGCTCGAAACTGGCCTGAACGTCTAGGGGGGTCACGGGGCTTCCGTCGTGCCACACGACGTCGGGACGCAGGCGCAGACTCAGGCGCAAGCCATCGGGGCTAAATCCCCAGGCTTCAGCAAGCCGGGGTTGCACGGATTGGCCGTCGCATTCAATCAAAGGCTCGTAGATCAGACCTTCAGTGACCCTTGAAACCATTTGGTTGTTGTCAACCAAGGGGTTGAGGTGGGGAGGTTCCACATCTAGGTGCACCTTCAAAACCCCACCGGCTTGCGGGGTTTCCTGTTTGGGCAGGTCGCGGGCGTGCTGAGGCAAGCTCAGGGCGGCGGCTAGAATCAGCGCGGCTGGATCGGCAGCGGAGGGGGCGGGCTCGGCAACCGTGGCGGCGGCTTTGCCATGTTTTCCGCGCGATCGGCGACACCCCGGCAGCACCGCCAACAGGGCCAAGGCAACGATCGTCAGGTGGTGTGGTTGGAAGACGCCAACACGCGAAGCTTGTACGGCCGTGCGGTGCATGTTAGTCCTGATCCCGGAGGATTGGCCCAGTATGGCGCGAACAGTCTTGAAGCACGCCTCGTTTTTGTCTTTGGGAATCATTTTGGCAAGCGCAGGGCTTGGTGGTTCAGCTTGGGCTCAGGGAGAGGCGCTCCCTGATGTGAAAGTGAATCTGCCCCCATCGCCTAACTTTGACGTAAAGCGTGCGCCTTTGAAGTACGACACGGGCGAGTTTTCGGTTTATGGGCTGCGAAAGTCCATGAGCAAGTACCTGGACAAAGACGTTCAGGTCAAGGGCTACCTGCTCGAAGTGTACGAGTGCCCGGAAGACCTGGTGAAATGCAACGACACCTCGGCCAAGAAGAAAAAAGCCGCTGGCAAAAAGGCCGCCGAGCCTGAAGCCGAAGCCACAGCGTGCCGCCCCTGCGATCAGCCGCACTTTTATTTGGCCGATGCGCCCGACGCCCGCAAAGAGCGCGCCCTGTTGGTGGCCGACTACCCCACCAAAGACTGGAAAACCAACAAGCCCAAGCCCATGAAGGCTGAGGTGGGCCAAATGCACGTGGTCACTGGCACCTTCGCCATCAATTCGGTCACGGGCTTTGCGGCGTCGAACGGGCTTATCGTTCACAAGCGCACGCAAGACGCGGGTGGCAAAGTGCTGATGGAAGGCAACGCGGTGCTGCCCTCGGATTCGCAGATGATTGAGCTTGAAGGCAAATCGCCCGAGAAGTTGGAACTAGGCAACTAGATTCGGTGGTCTTTGAGGAAGCCCCGGGGTTGTGGTTGAGGCCACGCCGATGGGGCTTTTGCTTTTGGGGCGCCTTCGGTTGAAGCGGCGCGTCGCCGCCCCTGCTGGCGGGCGTGGACTTAGTCCAGCTTGTTCGCCAAGTCGGTTTGCCACAAACTGGAAAAGATCTTCGATGAACCTCGTAGACGAATTGCATGCCGTTTCAGCGGCGTTGGTTAACTCCGGCATCCGGCATGCGATCTGCGGTGGCATCGCCGTGACGATTTACGGAGCCACACGGACGACAAAAGACATCGACATTCTGATAAGCCCCGACGATCTAGAGCGGGCGTTAGATGTCATTCGCCCTCTGGGATACAAGTTTCCCGCGTTGCCGATGGTTTTCGAAGAAGGCACCTCGCGCGAGCGACATGTTCAGCGCGTAAGCAAGATTCTGCAAGGCGACCACTTGGTGGTGGATTTCCTTCTGGAAAGGGCGGCGTTTACTGGTTTTCTTGAAGGCAGCGCTGTGGTGAAGACATCAGCCGGTCCTTTGATTGTGGTTGCTCGCGACGTGCTCCTGAAGATGAAGCGTATGGCTGCACGTCCCCAAGACGCCGCCGACATAGAAAAGCTTGAGGCACCCGATGAATAAGCCGCAGCTGGACGAACACTTTGCTCAAGCGGTTGAGAAACGCCTGGCGGCGCTGCGGAGGATCTCTGTGCTTGAAACCGTGGAACAAGGTCAAAGACGGCTGGGAGCAGAGCGTCCTGTTACGCGCGAGCCGTTTGACAAGGCCGTGGAACGGCGGCTCCGCGAGCTTCGCGCGCTTATGGAGCTAACGCGGGACCTGCACTCAGGCAGGCCTGGGTGAAAGCCGGGGTTCGCGGCCACGGGTCAAGGCGTGCGCTAGCCCACGTTGCGCGGGGTTTTGGTCCATTTTGGCGGTGGCACTCCCGCCTTTTGTGGCATCTTTAGGCAATGCAAACGATTACATCGCTGCGATTCCTGGCAATAGCAGTGCTGCTTGGTGTCTCAGGGGTGGCCCAGGCCACGAATCTGTCGCCGGGCAGCGTGCCGGTGCCGCCGGTGGTGGAAGAGAAAGTTCCTCGCCGCTTTGAGGCGGCTTCGCAGCAAGGCCAGAAGCTGTCGGGCTTGTTGTTGGCGCGCATGCAAGCCAACTTGAATGGCCGCTTGCTACGCGTGGATGAGGCAGGTTTGCTGGATGGGTTCCGCAAGCGACCAGGGGTGCACCCGTGGATTGGCGAGCACGTGGGGAAATTTTTGGATGCCTCCGCCAAGGTGTGGCTGAACACGAAAGACCCGCGCTTGAAAAAGCTGATGGATCGCGTGGCTTCGACGCTGATCGCCACCCAGCAAGCCGATGGCTATTTGGGCACCTACGTGGACGCGGAACGGTGGACCAGCTGGGACGTGTGGGTGCACAAGTACAACATTCTGGGTCTGCTGGCCTACCATCAAGCCACGGGCAACGTGCCCGCGCTTGAGGCGTCGAAGAAGATGGGGGATCTGCTGATTGCAACCTTTGGCGGGGGCAAGCGTGATCTCATAACGGCGGGCACGCATGTGGGCATGGCCTCAACCAGCGTGCTGGCGCCGATGGTGGCGCTTTACCGGCAAACAGGTGACAAGCGCTACCTAGATTTCTGCCAAGACATTCTCAAAGCCATGGAGCAGCCCAACGGGCCCAAAATCCTCAGCACGTTGCAGGCATCGGCGAACGTATTCAAAACCGCGAACGCCAAAGCCTACGAGATGATCTCCAACCTGATTGGTCTGGTGGATCTGTATGCCATCACGGGCGAAACGCGCTTGATTGAACCGGTTCGCGCCGCTTGGAACGACATCGCGAAGCGCCGGCTATACATCACGGGAACAACCAGTTCGTTTGAGCACTTTCACGATGATCACGAACTGCCGGCAGAGGAGCACCACAACATTGGCGAAACGTGCGTGACGGTCAACTGGATCGAGCTGACTTTGGCGCTGATGCGCTTCGATGGTGAGGCCAAGTACGCTGATGAAATCGAGCGCTCTGTGTACAACCATCTGCTGGGCGCCCAAGACGCGCACAACGGAAACTTTTGCTACTACACGCCGCTTAATGGCAACAAAAGGTACGGTCCGGGGATCAGTTGCTGCGTTTCAAGCGGCCCGCGCGGCATTGCGATGCTGCCTGAGCTGGCCTGGGGCGTGCTTGACGGCGCGCCCGCGGTAACTTTGTGGACGGCTGGGCGCGCCCAGCTGGATGCCAAAACGCCTGAGGGAGGCCACGTGGCGGTGAAGCTGCAAACACAAACCCGGTTTCCCGAAGACGGCAAAGTGACGCTGACGGTGCAGCCCACGCGGCCGGCAACGTTTGCGTTGGCCTTGCGCGTGCCCGCATGGACCACGCGCTTTGTGGTGACGATTGGCCAGGGCCCCCATGCGGTCACCAAGGAAGGCACGCCGGGGTCGTTCCTGCGCCTTGAACAAGCTTGGGGGCGATCAACGAAATTGCAAATCGATATGGACCTGCCGGTGCGGTTGGTGTCGGGCGCACCCACCTACCCGGGGCGCGTGGCGGTTGTGCGTGGGCCGCAGGTGCTGGTTGCGGACGCCCCTGCGGCGATCAACGGAAAATCGCAAGGCGTGGATCCGGCATTGTTCTTCCTTGATGACGAAGCGTCGCTGGCCAGCCTCAAACCGCTGGGCCGCGGCGCCAAGCCATCGTATCGCATTGACGGGCACGTGATGTCCAGTTTGCGGGCCGATGCGAAGCAGGAGGCGGCGGAACTTGTTTTGGTGCCTTACGCGAATGCGCGGCGACCGTTGACGTGGCTGTTGTCGCGCAAAGGCTTACCGGCGGTGCTTAGCGCAGCGGCAAAGATAGAAGCGGAACGCAAAGTCTACCGCGCGTCACGCGCCTCCACGGCACCGAAGATCGATGGAACGCTCGAGCCAGGGCTTTCGCAATCGAATATGACCCCCATCGACAAGGTCTTGCCCCGTGGAAACCCGCGCAGCCAGGCTTGGTTTTCTGTTCGCTGGGATGCGGCGCATTTGTATGTCACCGCGTTGGTCAAGGACCCCACGCCCGAGAGCCGCGAGGCTGATTTCGACAGTGATTATGTTGCCATCGGGGTTGATGGCAATCGCCTAGGCGGCGTGGCTTACGACGCCAACGACATTTACGTGGCGCATCGTTTCGACAACAAGCGCGTTGAGGGAACAAACGACAGCAAGGTAAGAAGGGCGGCCACGTGCACCAACGATGGCTATGTTGTTGAGTTCGCCGTGCCCTGGGCGCAGTTGGGCGGCAAGGTGGCGGCGGGGCGGCGCATAGGTTTTGAGATTCGCAACCACGACCAAGGCCCCTCAGGCATTGAGGATGATGGCCCCAAACAATGGGCCGACTCGGATCCCTCCTTCGCCCGCGCCACGAATCGGTTTGGAATCGTGGAGCTGGTGGATTCGCCGTGATCGCGTGGTCGCTTACGGCGACTCGATGGGGTAACCCCGCCACATCCACGTGAGCGTGTCGGGCAAGGTTGCGCGCCGCACGTTGTTGTCGCAGTGGCCGGAGCCTTTCGCAAACACGAAGCGGTAATGGTAGCCCTTCTGTTTGAGCGCCGCGGCCGTTCTTTGATTGGCCACCATCCAGTTGTGGCGTTGATCGCCAAAGCGGGCGTCGAGGTTGAGATCGTTTTCCCCCACATGCATGAAGATGCGCAGCGGCTTTTTGGGGCTATTTTGAATCAGCGATTGGTCCGAATGATATTCCCACGCGCCCCAGGGGTACTGGGCCGCCTCGGGGGCCTTGACGCCTTGATTGTCTTGCTGGGCCACGAAGGTTCCCGAATAGGTAACGATGCGCCGATAACGATCGGGCGTAAACCAGCCTTGGGTCAGCGCAGCGGCGCCGCCTGAGCTACAGCCGTACGAGGATCGGCCCTCGGGATCGTCGGTGAACTTCAGGTTCGGATAATCGGCTTTCACGGCCGCCTGTTTTTGGGCGGCAGGCAACACGTCGCGATCAATGAAGCGCGCGTACCTATCAGACAGGGTGTCGTATTCGAGGCCCCGCTGGCTGTCTTGCCCATCGCCGCCGCCGTTGTTCACGAACACGGCCAGCATCACGGGAAGCTTCTTGGCGGCGATCAGGTTGTCGAGGGTCGTGGTTACGTCCTGCGCGTACCCGCCGCCGTCTTGCACCACCATAAACGGCGCGGCCTTGCCATCAACGTACTGCTTGGGGACATAAAGCTGCACTTCGCGCGAGAACAACTTTTGATTCGCGGGGGCCAGCGATTTGTCCAGGCCTTCGAAGAGCGTGCCTTTGGACGGCAGGCTGAATTTGTAGACTTTGCCATGCGGCACGTTGGCTTTCGCAAGCACATCGGGATGGGCGGTGTACTGCGGGCCGATCACGAAGTCGCCATCGCCCTCGGTGCCGGGATCGCTTACGGTTGAAGCGGCGTCTGGCTTCGTGGTGGATGCGGCATCGGCCACGCCGGCTTCTGATGGCATGCCCTCAGAAGCAGCACCTCCCCTGCCCGCCTTCGCTTCGTCCGCCGTGCCCCCTTGGCCTTGGTCGGCGCCGCCGGCTTGGGCTCCACCCCCCTCGCCGCTGGCTCCTCCTGTTGCTTCATCGTTTCCCGCTGCACGGCCGCCGTCGGCTTTGCAGCCGAAGAGCACCAGGGCCGCGAGGAATGTGCAGCCACGAAGAGGGGTACCAAGGAGGATGACGAAAGACGATCCAACGTTGACTCTCACCAGTTCATCTCCTGAGCGCAAACCATCGTTTTGCATTACGTCCCCCCCGCGTTCAGCGCGCGACCACAACCACTGCAACTGCAGCCCCTGCGGCCGCAGTGAGCACCAGCCAAAACCAGGTTTTTCCGAAAACGCTGCCGCCCTCACCTGAGGATTTGCCCGATGGCGATTTCGGGCTGGCTTCCGCACTCTCTTCGGCCACCTGACGCCGAAACGCTTCGTCCGCGTCAGGCACAGCCGGCTTGGGTGGCGGCGGGGGAATGTTTTTCAACATCAAGGCGTCGTCGATCGACTTGACGTTGGCTTCCACCTCGGCCCTCTGAGGTGTTTCGGGCTCAAGCTCGAGCAGCTTTAGGTAATAGGTTTTGGCCTTTTCCAGTTCGCCAGCGCGCCGGTACGAGTGGGCAATGTTGATCAGGAACGCTGTGCGGGGCGCGGCCGCGTAGCCTGTCTCGAAGGCTTGCGCCGCTTCTAAGTAGCGCCCCTCAATAAACAGCTCTTGCCCGCGCTTGAACAAGCGCCGCCCTTCGGCCTCGTCTTCAGCTGCGTACGCCAGATTGGGCATTGCCAAGGGGACAACGGCGAGAGCCAAGCACGCGGCCAATACAAAACGGAAAACCAACCGGGCCCTCAAAGGTGCCGAAGGTCGAGGCAACAAACAAGCGTTGGCCGGGGACATCCCCAGATAATCCTACTCTAAGCCCCTGTCGCGCAAGGATCCGTCGTCTTCACCCAACAGATGGCCAACTTCGTGAAGCAAGGTTCGGCTGATCGCCGCCGCCAGTTCGTCTTCGTTGGACACGCTGCGAAGCAAGTTGCGCCGATACAGCACAATCGCACGCTCGGGGATCGCGTACACAGCGGGCACACCCGCAGCCGAGGTGCCGGGTCCTGTGAGCCGCCCGTGCCCTGCCCGCCCGCTTTTCGTGCGCGCCGTGGTGCCCGGGTCCGCCGCTTGCCCCAGCGGCAAACCTCGGAACAAACCCAAAATGGTGGGAGAAAGCGGTGGACTTTGCGCTATCAAGTCTTCAAGCAAAGGCAATTCGGCCGTTTCCACTGGAATGTCGCGCAGGCTCTCTTGTAGCGACGACGGCAGCCCCGCCACCGCTTGCCGCACCCGCTCGGCAAAGGTTTCGGGCGACACATCAGGCATGCTGGGAAACGCCTCGGGATCCACCGCCGTGGCTTGCGCAAAGGCCTCATCCGCCAACACGAACTCGCCCGCCCGCTCTAGCACCAAGCCCATGTGGAAGCGCGCGTGGGCGTGGTTGGGCTCGGCCAGCAAAACCGCCGCCAGCCGTTGTCGCGCCTGCTCAAACCGCCCCAGCTCGAACAAGGCCACCCCCAATTCGTAGCGGGCCGCGTTTGCGGTTTCGGGCACCAAAGCACCCGCCGCACGCTCAAGCGATTTCAACGCCTGCGACGCGCGCCCCAAATCGATCAGCGCCTGCCCTTCAAGCAACCACAGGCGCGCCAACCGTGCGCGCTGGCGCCCAGCCACGCGCTGGCCTCGGATCGCGTATTCCAGGCCTATTGTGGCTCGCTCGGCTGAGGCAGGCAGATGGTTGATGAAGATGTCGGCCGCCAGTTCTAGCGACTGTACGTCTTGCGGCGCCATCGCCAGCACCAACGTGACCGCCTCGCGCGCGTCGTCCACCCGACCCAAGCGCAGCAACGCCGCCGCGCGATCGTGATGCGCTTCGATCGAGCGCGGCGCTTGTCGGGCTGCCTCTTCGGCGCAGGCCAAGGCCCCCATCGCATCACCCCTTTCAAAGTGGCTGGTGGCTCGATCCAGAAGATCCGACACCGCCGATTCGGCCCACACCGGCAATTCGTCGAAGCAACGATGTAAGGGCCGTGGCGGGGCAAAACCAAGCGCGGGCGTGACGGGTTCCGCGGCTTCAGCCTCAGGGGTGGAGGCTGGAGGTGGATCTGAGGCCACCGGAACAACCGCCGTTTGTGGCGGTGCGGACGCAATGGGCACCACCGGCTCGCGACAGCCCACAAGCGCGCATAGGCCGGCCCCCGCTGCCCCAAATTGCGCGGCGGATCGAAGCGGCCCCAACTTTCGGTTGCCCATGGCCCCCCAAGAATATCGCCACTTGGGCCTCGCCGCACTTTCCTATTTGGGCCTTGGGCGCTCGTGCGTTAATGTGCGTCGCCCCATGTGGGCCCCCGACCCACATCCACAACAAGGGGCACGTCCAACGCGATGGCCGCCTCCATCTCTTGTTTGACCCAGCCGCACAGGTCGGCCGCTGCCGCTTCAGGCACCTCGAACACCAATTCATCGTGCACGGTCAGGAGCAAACGCGCGCCCGCAAACGCACCCAGGCCCTGATCCACGCGAATCATCGCCAGCTTCAAAATGTCGGCCGCAGAGCCTTGAATCGGCGTGTTGCGCGCGATTCGCTCACCATGCGCCCGCTGAACCGCTGGCCCCGCTGTCAGCTCGGGAATGGGCCGGCGCCGCCCCAGCAACGTGGTGGCCTCGCCGCTGCGCTTGGCCGCCGCGATGGAGCGCTCCATGTACGTTTTCACGCCTGCATAGCGCGCAAAATAACTTTCGATGTACGCCTTGGCCTGGGCGCGGGGAATGCGCAGCGCCTGTGACAAACCAAAATCGGTTTGCCCAAACACCAACCCAAAATTGATTGCCTTGGCAATGCGCCGGTGATCGGACGACACCGCATGTAACTCCACGCCAAACACCTCGGACGCTGTGCGCGTGTGAATGTCTTGGCCTTTGCGAAACGCATCCAGGAACGCCGGATCTTGCGAATAGTGCGCCAAAATGCGCAACTCGATCTGCGAATAATCCGCTGAAACAATCTGGCAGCCCGGTGGCGCCACAAACGCGTTGCGAATGCGCCGCCCCAGCTCGGTGCGAATTGGAATGTTTTGCAGGTTGGGATCGCTTGACGACAGCCGGCCCGTTGCCGCCACCGCCTGATTGAAGGTGGTATGCAACCGCCCCGTGCGGGGGTTCACAAGCCCCGGCAGCGTGTCCAAGTACGTGCTCTTGAGCTTCGTCAGAGTGCGGTAATCGAGAATCTTCGCGGGCACCGGATGCTGCGTGGCCAACTCTTCCAACACATCGGCGTCGGTGGAGGCGCCGGTTTTCGTCTTACGGATCACCGGCAGCTGCAACGTCTCGAACAGAACCTTTTGCAGTTGTTTGGGTGAACCAATGTTGAAAGTGGCGCCCGCTTGCTCGTGGATCTCTTGCTCCAAAGCCGCAATGGCCAGCGCCGCCTCTTGCCCCAATTGTCGCAAGAACGCAGTGTCCAGCAAGATCCCGTTTTGCTCCACGCGTGCCAGCACATGCGACAGCGGTAGTTCAACCTCCTGGTAAAGCGTGGACAGCTTCGCCGCATCCAAACGCGGTGTCTGCAAAGCTTGCAACGCCAAGATCGCCGCCGCCTCTTCCGCCAAACGCGTGGCCACCGCCGGCACCGCCGCCTCCGCCGGCAGCTGCGCCGTTTTGCCCACCCCCAACCATTGCGTGCGGGGCTGCACTTCGGGGGCGCCTTCGGCGTGGGCCACGTAGTGAAGGTCGTAGCGGGTGCGTGCGGCGTCTAGCAGGTACGCGGCAAGCAGACCATCGCAAGCCACCCCCTGCAGCGCCACCTTGCGCACGCCCAGCAACACCTCGAGCACCTTGCCGTCGTGAACCAGCTTCTTAATCTCGGGGTTGGCAAACACGGGCCCCAAGTGTTGCAGCACATGCGTTTCATCAAGACCCGGCGGCCCCGAAAGCAAATCCACCCGCGCCGCTGTAGGCACATAGGCCGTGAGCACTTTGGGGCCCTCGTGCCAGGCGAAACTTAAGCCTAGAAGTTTCGCCCGCAATGGCTCCTGCATATCGCAGAACGCCGACACAGCGAACGTTTGCGCGGCGGTTAAAGTTGTAACCAAAGCCTGGAGCAAAGGTGTGCTTTGCACAATCGCCACCGGCTCGGCGGGCGGCACCACCGGGCGTGGGGCTGTGTTGGTGGCTTCAGGCGCCGCCACCGGCTGGACCGCATGGCCCCCCAAATCCAGTGAGGTTTGTTGAACCACCGGTGCCGCCGCGGCCTCGGTGGGCGCGTTTTGGGCCATCAAACGCGAAAATTCAAAGTCGCGGAACATTTCGTAAAGCTGCTCACGATCGGGCGCCACACGCGCCAGCGACTCAAACGCCTTGGGCAGCGGCACGTCGCACTTCAACTCAACCAGTTGCCGGGACAGGCGGACGTTGTCGCGGTTTTCGACCAAGGCCTGACCGCGTTTGCCTTTGATCTCGTCTGCTCGCCCCAGCAGCGTGTTGAGATCGCCGTAACTGCGAATCAGGTCGGCCGCGGTTTTGGGGCCAATGCCGGGAACGCCGGGCACGTTGTCCACGCTGTCGCCCACCAAAGCCAGCACGTCCCCCACCCGCTCCGGCGGCACGCCCCACTTTTCTTCCACGTCCGAGGCCCCCAAAAGCTTGTTTTTCATCGTGTCCAGCAACGACACGGTGGGCCCCACCAACTGCATAAGGTCTTTGTCCGAGGAACAAATCACCACCGTAAGCCCGCGCCCCTGGGCCTGCCGTGCAACCGTGGCGATCACGTCATTGGCCTCAACACCCGGCACCACCAAAGTGGAAATGCCGAACGCGCCCAGCACCTTGGGCACCTGCTCGATTTGTACGGCCAATTCCGGCGGCATCGGCGGCCGGTGGGCCTTGTAGTCGGCAAACAGCTCGTCGCGGAAGGTTTTGCCAGGCGCATCGAAAACCGCGCACAAATGTGACGGCGCGTGCTCGCGCTCGATCCGCAGCAACATTTGGCACAGGCCGTAGATGGCCCCGGTCTGCTGCCCCCGGCTGTTGGACAAAGGTGGCAGCGCGTGGAAGGCGCGGAACAAGAAATTGTAGGCGTCGACGATGTAAAGGCTGCCCTGCATAAGAACTGGGCACTTTACCAGCCGCGTCCCCTGTGGCATCCCTTCCCGGGCTGTCTTTTTGGGGCTTGGACCTCAAGAAAAAACGGGAATGAATTTCCCTAGTTCCGGCGCTTGGCGCACCGCCTTGGCCAAGCGATACTTCCTGCCGTCCGCCCGTGCCCACCCCCCCTTCCGAAAAGCGCCCCCACAGGCGCAGAAAAATCCTGCTCTTCACGGCGGGCGGCTTGGTGGTGCTCGTTGTGGTGGGCCTGGTGGCGGCCATGGTGTGGCTGCAAGGCCAACGGCTGGGCGGCCTTATCACCAAAAACTTAGGCAAACTGGGCTTAACGGGGCGGATTGAGGTGGGCTCCATGCGCTGGAAACCCAGTTTGCTTTGGGATCTGGCCACCAATGCGCCCTCCCTTTTCGTGCTTGAGAACGTAACCATCGACGACCCCGATGGCACGCGGGTGCTGACGCTGCCCCGCCTAGAGTTCAAGATCCCTGTGCGTTCCGCCATTGGCGCCAAGGTGCAGCTCTACGATGTGGTGATTGGGCCCGGGGCGTACTGGCGCTTTGGGGACACCGAAGACCGAAAGAAAATTGGCTTTCTGGCCGCGCTGATTCCGCCGCCCGAGCCCCGAGCCCCAAACCTGCCGCCCCCACCCCCGCCGGCTGAGGGAAGCGGTTTTCTGCTGGAACTTGTGAACATCAAGATCAACGGCCTCACAGCCTTGTTTGATTTTCCCGGTGCCTGGGGACTGCAGCTGGAAGATGTATGGGGCGAAGCCAGCGTTATCATTGATGGCGATTTTGTGGGCTGGGATGCCACAAAGCTGCACGCCAGAAAAGGCGGCTACCTGCGCGTTCTCGACAACGAAAAGCTCCCTTTCGATGACGTGCGCGTGGCCCGGGTGGCAACCACGCGCGATTGGCCCAACGACATCTTCTTGGAAGTGGAATCGGGAACCACCGGCAAATCTGTTTTGTCCGGCAAAGGCTATTTCACACACATCTACGACGCGGCGCCTCCGGGAATTGATCTGCACGCCGAGTTTGCGCACGCGGGAGACGCGGTAGCCGCCATTGCTGCCGGCCACAACATCGAAGGCCTTACCATCACCGGGCCCGATGCGCGCGTGGTGCTGGATCTTAAGCAGCCCTTCTCTGAGATCGCAATTTTCGGATTGGTGAGCGGTTTGAATGTGAGCTACGCCGGGGGCACCGCCCAAGATCTGGGTCTGAAACTGAATTTTTCCGGCGGCGATCCCCTGACCGTGAAGGTGGACGAAATGGGCTTCAAGGTGCCCGAAGGCGGCAACGTGCAGATGGGGGTACGCCTTGAGGGCCTGCAAGCCACCGCCGACGTCGCCATCAAAGGTGTCGTTAATGATGCCTTCGTGCCGCCTGACCTGCGTGCCATGGCCGCAGGACGAGTCAATGGCGGGATCTCGGCCAACTTTGATCTGGTCAAGATGGCCGGCGAAGTGCGGCTGAAGAATTTGTCGTTGCTGCGGCACAAAGCCACCGGCCTACCCCGCAGCGTCAGCTTGAATGGCGTGCTTGCCGGCTCGGCCGAGCGCATCGACGCCAAAGGCTTGCGCATCAGCATTCCAGGCGCCAACGCGCGCATTCAGGGGCGCGTGGAAGTTGCCAAGCAATTGATGGCGCTGTCGGTGGCGGCCGCGGCACAAGACCTGCCGCGCGCCCTGGCGTTCATGAAGCCACCGGCACAAATACCGAAATCGGCGCAGCTTGATGTGCAAGTGAACGGCAGCTTCACCAACCCCAGCGTGCGTGGACGCGCGGTGGCCCAAGGCTTGGGTTACGGCGACGCGGGCCATGTGCCCGAGGTGACCGCGCGATTTGGCCTGCAAAATGGCGTGGCCACCTTAGACGCGCTCGAAGGCGAAATTTTTGGCGGCGCGATTTCGGTTACGGGCAAGGCGCAGTTATTCAAGCGCACGTTCGAGAACATGTTGAAGGCGCCATTGATTGATCTGCAGGCGCAAGGGCAGCGGCTGGAGTTGGGCCAGATCGTCAATGCGTCGGAACTTGCCGGCAGGCTTTCGTTCACCGCATGGGCGCGAGGCCCCACCAACAAACTGGAAGGCGAGCTCACTTTGCCGCCCGACACGCAACTGCAATTGCTGGGACAAACATGGAAAATCCGGGGCTTTGCCGTCTCGGTGACGCCGGAAGAGCTGGTGCTGCGTTCAACGGAGCTTGTACGTGTGGAAGGCGGCAAGTTGTGGCTTGAGGGTCGCTTGAGCCTGACCGGCGGCCAACAGATGCAGTGGTCGGTCAAAGTTGTAGATTTTCCGCTCAACAACTTGCCCGGTTTGGATCCCGCCAGTGCGCCACCTTTGGCGGGTCGGCTGGATGCCGAAATCATGATCACGGGCTCTCCGCAAAAACCGCAGGTGGCTGGGCAAATTCGGCTTTCACATGTGGCCTTTGACGAGCGACCCCTGGGGCCCGCAGTTTTGAACTTTGAAGGGGATCCACAAGGTGGCACGCACGTCACCGGCGTTTTGTTCGAGCGGTTCAATGTGCAAGCCAACGTGTCGCTGCCCAAAGCCGGACCCACCGTTGAGGCCGAACTTTCGTTCAAGGACCTCACCTTGCAGGATGTGGCGCCAGAAATTGCCGAGCGCATCGGCTTTAACGGGCGCACCACGGGCAGTGTGAAAGTGCGCCTGCTTCCAAATCAGCCTTTGGCCGTGGACGCGCAGCTCGACGAGTTGGATCTTGTGTCGCGTCCCCGCAACGATCTGTTGGGCGGCGGCCCGCCCCTGCGCGTGCAAGCCGAAGGGCCTTTGGTGGTGCGCGTGCGCGGGGACGTGATCGAACTTGAAAACACGCGTCTGCAAACAACCGGCGGCGCGCTGGAGCTTGAGGGGCGGTTGCGCAAAGATCAGCTTGAACAAGTTGTCATTCGAGGACAGTTGGATCTGGCGTTGCTCGCGCCGGCTCTGGCGCCGTTTGTTCAAAGATCAGAAGGCAACATCACCCTGGCTTTGCGCGCCACGGGTCCCGTGACGCGGCCGCGCGTGGAAGGCAATTTGACCGTCACACGCGCCATTGAGTTGCGGTTTGCGGCGCTGGACATTCCTGTGGCCATTCCGTCGGGGCGGGTTCATCTGGGCGCCAACGACGTTGATTTACAAAACCTTGTGGTCAAGGTTGGTGATTCGCAGCTGTTGTTGCAAGGCCGGGCGGCCTTCGATGAGGGCTACAAAATCACCCGCTACGGCATCGGTTTGGAAGGATCGATCGACGCGAAGGTGTTGCCCTTGCTGGCCCCCAACACGGTGATTGAATCCGACGGCACACTGGACCTGCGGGGCCGCTTGGGTGGCACCCCCACCAAACCCGACTTCGAGGCCAAGGTGAACGTAAACAACGTGGGGTTGCGCTTGCGCGACTTTGCGCAGTTCATCCGCATCGAGGCCGGTGACCTCTCGGTCAACCCGCGCGAGGCACGCATCAATAACCTGTCGGCTTTCATCGGTGACCAGGGCCACATAAGCATCGGGGGCCCCGGCCATGAGCCGGGCCGGCTTGTGTTTGAACGCCTGCTGCCCGAGCCGGTTATCAAGTACGCACGCTTGCCCGTGCGCGGCGAGCGCTTGGTGTACCGTTCGCCCGGCGTGTTTGCGCTGGACGATTTGGGTTTCACGCTAGAGCTCGAAGGCGACCTGCAAAAGCAACTGACGTTGCGTGGTGACGTACGCGTGGTTACAGGGCGCTTTACACAGGATGTGGCCATACGCGACATGGCGATTTCCAGCCGGCTGCGAGGCGAATCCTACGGCCCTGCCCAGCCCAACCCGCTGATCGACAACATGCGGCTTGATCTGCGCGTGCGCACCATTGGCGATACGTTTCTGATCCAAAACAACCTTTCGCCGGAGATGTATGCGGTGGTGGATCTGCACGTGGGTGGAACGGTCAGCCAGCCGCAGCTTGACGGCTCCATTTTGCCCACGGATGGCCGCTTTAAGATCCCAGGCACAGGATTGCGCGGCTATTTCGATCTGGTGCCCAACGCCAACTCGATCGTGTTTGTTGGCACAAAGATCTTGGGTGAAACCACGCCTGAACTGAACATGGAGGCCGAAAGCTTGGTGACCGATGTAGACGGCCAAGAGCACAACGTGCGCATGCGCATCGTGGGGCCAATCAACCAAGCCGAAATTAGCTTTACCACCACGGACACGGGCTTGAACCAAAACGAAACCCTGCTGCTCTTGCTGGCCGGCCGCGCCTCCACGAGTTCAGTGCGTTTTGGCACCAGCAGCTCGAACTTAGGACGCAACCTGGACACAGGTTTTCAAATGGCGGGCAACGTGACCCGCGACTTGGTTGACAACCTATTGCAGCCCTACATCAGTGACACCTTAAGTTTGATCACGGGCGACAAACTGCAGCTGCGTCCCACCTTGGGCCCCGATGGCGTTGAAGTGCGCGTGTTTGGCCGTGCAGGTCGTTATTTGCGTTTGCAGTTGAATTACCTACAAGGGTTCCAAGGCCAACGGCAAGCGCGCAGCGAAGGCCGCGTGTGGCTGGCCGACTTTTTCTTGTTCCGCACCTTTGCTGAATATCTTGAGCTACCCCAACAGGGGATCACCGAAACCAGTCAATCCATCAACCTTGAGCTGTTCGTCGAGTGGCCCATCAGGTTTGATCTGCCTTAGCTTTTAGCCTTGCGCGCACGTCTTGCCATATTCGCTTTGCTACCGCTCCTGTGGGCGGCAACAGCTCATGCGCAAGATCCGCAGCAAGCCCCCTCCGCGCTGCAGCCAGCCGAATTGGCGCCCGAAGCCGCGGTCGAAGCTGCAGCCCCACAGGACGTCGAAAGCGCCACCAACCAAACCGTGGGTCACATCGAGATCGATGGCGTGCTTATCGATCCCAAAGAGAAGCTAGAGGCGTTCGTGCGCGCCTGGAGCCCCGACAACGCGGCTTTTGTCGTTTCGGGCGATTACGACGCCGTGGGAACGCCCGTGGGCACGGTTCCGCGTTTGAGCAAAGCGTTCGACACCATTGGCTACCAATCCACCATCAAGACCTTTTCTGAGGGCGGCCGGCGGCTTGGCCTGCGCATCACGCTGCGCCCGTACGATCGCCTACGCTACGTGTTTGTGAAGGGCAACTGGCCCATGCGGCAAGACGAGATCATCCGCCGGCTTTCCACCCGTCCCGGCCTGCCCGTGCCGCCCGAAGGACCGCTGCGTTCGGCTTGGCTGGGCGAAGAGATTGAACGAATTGAAACGTTCCTAAAGCAGCAAGGCTACCTTGATGCCACCGTGTCCATTCAATTGGACGCGCGGCCGCAGGTGCCCGCTGCCATTCATTTGACCATTCACATTAAATTGGGCCACGACTATCCGGTAGGCCCTATCACCGTGGATGGTCCGGAACTTATCCCTCACGAAGAGGTGGACGATCTGTTCCGCCACTACAAGTGGTACCTTTTGTGGCTGCAGGAGAGCCCATTTTCGCGCCTGCAGCTGCGGCTCGACACCGCCAAGCTGGTGGAACGCTACCGCGGACTGGGGTATCCAGCCGCTCGCGTGCGCCCCGAATTCGATCCAGAAGCCGCCGCCGCTGCGGGCAAGGAGCATGTGCCGTTGCGGCTGCTGGTGGAGCCCTACAAACATGTGCAGGTGGCGTTTGAGGGTAACGACTGTTGCGCCGACAGTGAGCTGCGGGAACACCTAACCTTCTTTAAGCAAGGCGTTTACGACGACTACGAGATTCAGCAAAGCCGCGAGGCGCTGGCGTTGTTTTACCGCCAACGCGGCAACATGTTGGTGAAGGTCAACGTGCAGCGCGAACGAATATCCCCGGAAAACGATCGCGTCGTTTACCTGATCGAGGAAGGGCCGCGCATCCGGGTCAAAGCGGTAACGTTTATGGGCAATCGCGAGCTATCGGAGGCCCGGTTGGCAGAGGTGGTGGGCGTGCAGCCCTTCCCTTGGTTTGGCGTGCTGGGCTTGGGCGGCGGTGGCTACGCGTCGTTGCCGCAACTTGAAAACGATGCGCTTCGCTTGCGCGACCATTACAAGTCAAGCGGCTTTGGGCCCACAACTGTGCAGGTTGACATTGCCCCCCAGCCCGATGACTTTCGCCCCTTGGAGGACTTGAGCGGCGAACGAGATCTGCAAACGTGGCAGAACACCGAAGAGATCTACGTTCGCTTCACGATCGATGAAGGGCCCAAGCTAACTGTGTCGAAGGTTGATTTTCGACCTGCGAAAGGCGAAACGTTGCCGTGGCCGCAGTCGTTTTTGGCAAAATCCATTTTGACCCGCGTTGGCCAAAGCTACCTGCCGACGCGGCTGGATTCTGATGGCCGCGCGCTTGAGCGGTTGCTGCGCGATCATGGTTTCCCCTACGGCGACACCGCGCACGAGGTTATCGAGAACGGCCATGATCGTGAAATCATTTGGTACATCTCGACCGGCCCGCAAGTCAAAGTGGGTCCCGTATTTCTGCGTGGCAATTTCTTAACCCGCAAGAACACCATTTTGGATTGGGTTTCGGCGCGCCCCGGAGATCTGCTGACCACCACGGCCATTGAGCGCGGGCAGCGCAACCTCGCCATTTTGCAATATTTCACCAACGCCAGCCCCATCTCATTGCCGGGCCTTGAGGCCGGCTTGCACACGGTGCCTGTGCTCATTCAGGTACAAGAGCGGCACGATCACTTTGGCATCATTCGTTTGGGCGTGGGTGGCTCCACGGATCAGCGCGCCCCCGACGCTACGTTTCCGTTGGGTCTGTATTTCTCCGGCGGATACGATCACGGCAATCTGTTTGGCCGTGGTTACTTCCTGCGATCGCTGGGTCGATGGGGGCAAAATCTTCGCAGCGTCGCGGCTGATTTTGAAGACCCGCGGTTGCTCAGCACGCTGTTTCGGTTGCAGCTGAGCTTCAACTACTTGGCGCGGAAAACCGAGCGTTTGGGCGATACCCGGGTGGGCACGGCCACGGTGAGCTTGTTTCGCCAACTGTTGCCCGGGTTCGACGCGTTTGTGCGCTATCAGCTGCGTGACAGCAGCGGTACCGAGTTTTTGGTACGCGGCCCCGGCTCGGATGAGGCCCAGCAACGCGCCCGCATACGCGCCCTGGTGGGGGCCGCGGGCGTGGGCTTTGAGTGGCTGCAGTTCGACAACCGGTTGATGCCTCGCCAGGGCTTCAAGCTTACAGGCTTTGCAGAAGTGGCCACGCCCGCGCTGTCGTTTGGTTTGGGTGAAGACACATTTTTGAAATTCCAAGTGCAGTCGCTGAGCGTGGTGCCGCTGTCGCGGCGGTGGTCATTGCACCACACGGTGAGATACGCACAGGGCGTGCCCTTGGATGGATCCACCTTGCTGCCCAAAGTGGAGCGCTTTGCCGCCGGCGGCGACGTGACACTGCGAGGATTTCAGTTCGAGCGCGCCCGCACCGAAGTGCGCGAATACCCCCTGGCCAACGGCGTCACGCTGGTGCAATTTTTCCCCCTGGGCGGCAACTTGCGCATTCTGAGCAACCTCGATCTGCAGATGCAGATCAGCGGCCCGGTTTACGCGGGCGTGTTCCTGGACAGCGGCATCGTGGAAGATTCGCTGGACGCCGTTCGCCCCCGGCGGTTTCGCCATGGCGCCGGCATTTCGCCACTGGTGGTCAAGCTGCCCGTGGGCGACGTGAGCGTGGCGTGGGGTTGGCCCTTAGATCCTGGCCCCGGAGATGGACGCCTGGGCCGCTTTCATTTCAACGTGGGTTTGATGTTCTAACGAGGCGCCACGTAGGCGATCTGGTGATGGGCGCGCTCGAAAACGGCTTTGGCTTGCATCGCTTCGTCGCTGGAGTCGAAGTTGCCTACGCGAACCCGATACCAACGCCCCTTTTCGGGAATGTCTGACACGACGATGTAGGGACCAGCCGCGGCAAACTTGGCCATGAACGCGTCCGCCTCCTCGCGGCTTTGAAACGAACCCAACTGCAGAGCAAATTTGCCTTTTTTCTCTGGCGCCTCGGCGGCCTTCTCTGCGACCTTCGCGGGCTTGGGCTCGGCAAGCTTTTCAGGGGCCGGGGGAGCCGGCGCCACCACGGCCTTAGGCGCAGACGACGGTGCGACGGGCTCGGGCGGTGCGGTCACCACAGCCTTGGGGGCAGGCGCAGGCACCGCGGGCGCCGCTGCAGGCGCTGGCTTGGCCACCGCTGGCCTGGCTTCAAGCTGAGCCAGTTCCTTGCGGTTCACCTTCTTGTCGACTTTGTCCTCTTTTGAAGGCGGGCTGTGAATCAGCGTGCGCGGAAAGGTGATGGCATCGTCCGTCGCACCGGGCGAGGCGGCGATGCGATCGAGAAGCGCCAAGGGATCTTCGATCTCAGGCGCCGCCGCGCGGCCCCGCGATTCCAGGCGTTTGCCCACCACCACCCCCAAGATGAAGAGCAGGCAGGCCACCAGCGCGCTGCCAAAGAACAAGAAGAAAACCTGCCGGTTGTCCAGGCGGATCTCAATTTTGTCTTTCCAGCGCTCCACATCGCGCAGGGTTCGATCCTCCATCGCAGCGGATGCAGTGTATCGCATGTTTCCTCCAGATGCCTTCGTGATGCCCGTACCGCTACCCTCGGCGGTTTGCGCGCGCGAATCAAAATTTCGCCCACAAACAGACGCCCGCTTAAAGAAACAAGGGCAGCCTACATGTAGCAATGTTGCCCACATTTTCGAGCCACGTCAATTTCCTGCAGGTGAGGCTCACCGTGATGGCGCCCTCAAACCCGGCAAACAGCGTCTCTACTGAACTTCAAAACGCCGGCTTGACCGACCGGTGTCATAGGCGGCGCGACGCGTGTCCAAACGCAAAATCTGCCCGCGTTGCTGCGTACCCAGACGCCCGCTGTCCACCATGTAGACGTAGGGATAGATGGCCTCCGACGTCGCGTCTTTGTCCTCTTTTGCGTCTGGAGGAACAAAGGTTGGGCCCAAGAGCAACCGGGTGGGCACAGCGATGGAGGGGTTTCCAGATTGCGGCACCAAAATCCAGTCAGGCCAGAACCCGCCGACTGTTTGAAACCCCATCGAAGCGCCATCGCCGAACGGCTGTTCGAGGTTGGTCACCATGAAGCGCACGTCGGCGATCTCGAACAAGGCTTTGGTATGAACGCCGGTTGTTGGATCGGCGGCGTTCGGGCCTTGGCACAAACAAGGATTGGGCCAGCCTTCGGCCACCATCGGTGATCGCAGAAGATGTGTCCACGTGGGGTTTTCGCATTGGATGTTGCTACACAGGGGCGCCGACAGCGGCAGACGATTGCTGTGCCGTAGATCGCGCGACAGCAGCGGCTTACAAACCCCGCCCTCTTCGACCGCCGTCGCAAACGGCGCCACCCGCGCGCCCGCGACGATAAATGCGTTGCCAGCTTGCACCCGGTAAGCGCCGTTGTCGGCCAGGCACACGGGCGGAGGAACAGGGGCCTCCGCGCAAAACCGGGACGCGGCGCCCGCAACCGCCTCGCAAACAAACCCCAAGCGGCATCCTTCGTCGTTGATACACGGGCGAACGCAGCGGTTGCCCTGCCCCGGCACCACTTCGGTGCAGCTGAGGCCTTGCGGCAAAGGTACGGTTTCAGGGCGGCAATCCAAGTCGGTTGCGCAGGCGCCCAAAGTTGTGGGGCGTGGCAATTCGTCAAGCAGCGGGCCCAGCGTCAGCTGACGGGCACCGGCCTCCAACACCTCGAAGCGGCGGCGGCTGCGCAAGAAGTTTTGGCAGGTCGCTGCAACTTCAGCCGCATTTTCTTTCCGCGCGCACAGCCCCGAGGCCCCGGCCGTTGAAGGCACGCAGCGAAACACGTTCACATCGCCACAGTCCTCGTCGAGCACGCAGCCCAGGATGCGAAGCCTATCTTTGGGCTGCACGCCGGAGGCACAAAACTGCGCCCCTGCGTCGCTCCACACGCCCACCGCACCAGCGGGCCCCGGCTGCCATTGCCCGGTGCTTCGCGCGGTGCCTTGCAAGCCGCCT
>JBBSJE010000080.1:0-24577 GCA_038257535.1 Polyangia bacterium | reverse complement strand
CTCGTCGAGAACTTCTTCTGCAAGATCAAACGCTACCGAAGGGTCGCCACCCGCTACGAAAAGACTGCGACCAACTATCTTGGTTTCGTCCTCTTTGCCGCCTTGCGCGTCTGGCTTGCATGAGTTTGAGGACAGGCCCTAAGATAACCGCATGAGGCGCGTCCGGGTTGTTTTGTTGGCAATAAGCCTGTTGGGTGCTGGCCGCCCTGCTTGGGGGCAAAATGATCCGCGGTCCCTTGCCCCGCGATGGCTTGCAGAGCTGCAACTGGGTGGCGCCTATTTGATGCACACCCAATCCAAAGCGGTGGGGCATCTGTTCAAACCCCAGCTGTCGTTAAGCCTAAGACACCGTGCCCATCAACGTTATGAATTGGGCGGGTCGGTGCTGGCGTTGCTCGACAAAAACGAGCATTACCGCGTGTTGGGCCTGCAGGCCACAGCGCGCCGCGATCTGTGGGTGGCGCGCACGTTTTCCTGGGGCGTGCTGCTGGGGCTCGGAGCAGGTTACAACGCCGACATCTTGCACCGCGATCTGAACGCCCGTGCGTCGCTGGCATTCTATGGCAGCCTGGCCACAGACGTGCGTTGGCAGCTGCAGGGCGCCTGGCAGCTGGGGGCGCGGGTTGAGCTTGTGAATGTGGCCCTCGTGAATCTCGGCCTGACCGTAGGCCGGCGTTTTTAACCGCGCCCGCGCCCTTCAGGTTGGCCATCGGGCACGCAAGGGGGCCGGGCGTTTGAGACCGTTCTAAAGTTCAGCTTGACCGCCGCCGTGGGATCTTTCACACTCAGTTCGAGAATAAGGATACCAACATGAATAAAAATTCAGGATCGAGCGGGCGATGGACTTATGGGGCGGGCTTGTGGCTCTTCGGCCAGTTTGTTGACCGCTACGCCAGCGATGCCTACGGTCCACCTGTCAGCACGGTTGAGGCGATAGACAAGGCGGGCAAAGTGGGCACGTTGTCGGTGCTCGACATCAATTATCCTTTTTCCGAAGCGTCGATCGACGTTGCCGAGGTCAAGGCGGCGCTGGAACGCAACAAGTTGCGCGCGTGGGCGGTGACGCCGCACATTTACACCCGTGAGTTTCAAAAGGGCGCGTTTACCAACCCTGATCCCGCGGTTCGCAAAGGCGCCATCGAATTGTGCAAAGAGGCCATTGAGGTTGCGCGCGCTCTGGGCGCCAAATACGTAAAGTTCTGGCCCGGGCAAGATGGTTTCGATTATCCCTTCCAGGCCGACTACCGCGAGCTGTGGGACCTCACCGTGGCAGGCATCAAAGAAGTCGCTTTGGCTGACCCTCAGATGCAGTTTGCCATCGAGTACAAATTCAAAGAGCCGCGAACACATATGACCCTCAGCACGGCGGCGCGCACGTTGTTGGCGATAGAGGACGTGGGTTTGCCCAACGTGGGCATCGTGATGGACCTGGGACATTCGCTGTTTGCGCAAGAAACCCCGGCCGAAGTGGTGGAACTGATTCACCGGCGCGGCCGCTTAACCAGCGTGGAACTGAACGACAACTGGCGTCAGTGGGACGATGATCTCACCGTGGGCGCGGTTCACTTGGTGGAAACCCTCGAATATTTGTGGGCCTTGCGCAAAATTGGTTGGCAGGGGCCACTGCTTCTGGACCAATTTCCCTTCCGAGAGGATCCCATCATGGCCGCCCGGCAAAGCGTGGCCACCATTGTGGCAATGGAGCGTGTGCTTGACCGCATTGACGGCGACGTTCTGCGGGCGGCGCAGCGAAAGCAAGACGCCCTCAAGGCACAAAGGCTAATTCAAACTTTGTTTCTAGGCGAATTGAACATCGCCATGGACGAATCCCATGAATCTTGAAACCGCAACATCCGAGGCCATCAGCACCTCGCCGAATCTGGTTTCCCAGCTGCAGGCGGAAGCCAATGCCGCACGCAGAATGGCACTGAAGATGATCTACAACGCGGGGCTTGGTCACGTGGGGGGCGATTTTTCCGCCATGGACATTGTTACCGTGCTTTACGCTGCGATCTTGAACATCGATCCATCGCGTCCCCACGCTCCCGATAGGGATCGGTTCATTCTGAGCAAGGGGCACGCCACGGGGGCCTTGTACGTGACCTTGGCGCGGCGTGGATTTTTCCCTGTTGAAGATCTCAGCACGTTTATGAAACCACTGTCGCGGCTAGGCGGCCACCCGGATCGCAGCAAACTTCCCGGGGTTGAAACCAACACGGGGCCATTGGGTCACGGTTTGCCCGTGGGCGTGGGCGCCGCTTTGGCTGCCAAACTTTCGGCGCAGTCGTACCGCACCTTTGTTGTGACAGGGGATGGCGAAGTGCAAGAAGGCAGCAATTGGGAGGCGGCCATGACCGCAGCTCACAACCGGCTCGACAATTTGGTGGTCACTGTTGACCGCAACCATCTGCAACAAGGCGACCGCACCGAACAAACCGTGGAGCTTGAGCCGCTGGCCGACAAATGGCGTGCGTTTGGTTTCGCGGTGGTTGAGGTAGATGGACACGATCACGCGGCGTTGCTGGCTGCGTACAGCAACCTGCCGTTGGTGGCAGGAAAGCCCACGTGCGTGATTGCGCGAACCACAAAAGGAAAAGGCGTAAGCTTCATGGAAGATCGTTCGGCCTGGCATCACCGCGTGCCTTCTGAGGCTGAGTACGACGCCGCCGTGTTGGAGCTGCAAGCGAGTGTAATCTAAACATGGAAAAGCTATTTGATTGTCGCGACGCTTTTGCAAGCGCCCTCGAGGCCTTGGCAGACAAAGACCCGCGCGTGGTCGCGGTGTGCAATGATTCTGTGGGGTCAAGCAAGCTCGGGGGCTTCAAAAAACGCTTTCCCGATCGTCTGATCAATGTGGGCATTGCCGAGCAGAACATGATCGGCGTTGCGGCAGGCTTGGCCAACGGCGGCAGGGTGCCCTTTGTTTGCGCCGCTTCGTGTTTCCTCACTGGCCGTGCGCTGGAGCAGATTAAAGCCGATCTGGCGTACGCCAAAGCCAAAGTTGTGCTTTGTGGCATGTCCAGCGGCATGGCGTACGGCGAGCTGGGGCCCACGCACCATTCAATTGAAGATCTGGCGTGGACCCGCGCCATCGCCGATCTGGCTGTGGTGGTGCCCGCAGATCCCGAACAAACCCGACAAGCCACCAATTATGCCCACAGCCACGAAGGGCCTCTCTTCCTGCGGCTTTCGCGCATGGGTGTTGCTGCCGTTTACGACGAAAACTACAGGTTTGCTATGGGCCGCGCGGATCAGCTTCGAGAAGGCCGTGACCTCACGCTGATCGCCAATGGCACTTTGGTGGGGCGTTGCTTGGCGGCCGCGGATCGTTTGGCCAGCTTGGGCCTTGAAGCCCGCGTGTTAAACGTCGCTTGCCTGCGCCCACTAGACACTGCGGCGATTGTATCCGCGGCTCAACAAACGGGCGCGATTGTGACCGCAGAGGAGCACACCACCAACGGCGGCTTGGGTGGTGCCGTGGCCGAGGTGGTGGTGCAACACGTGCCTGTGCCCATGGCGCTGATGGGCGTTCCGGGGGTGTTTGCGCCCACGGGATCGGCCGAATTTCTCCTTGATCACTTTGGCATGGATGTAGAAGGCATCGTGCGCACCGCCTTCGAAGTGGTGGCGCGCAAACGGCAAATGCACCGCACCGCGGTTTGAACAGGGCCGCCAAAACTTCACCCAAGAAACCGGAAACCGGAAGCCGCGCATGAGTTTAACCTACGTGCTTGCAATTGATCAGGGCACCACCAACACCAAAGTGCTGGCGGTGAACGTGCAAGGCGTGGTGGTGGCGCAGGCATCGCGGCCTGTGACGGTCACGTACCCACAGCCTGGTTGGGTTGAGGCCAACGGCGAACAGATCTGGCAATCGGTGCGCGCCGCAATGGCGGATGTGCTGGTGCAAATGCAGGGCGCGGCGCCTGTGGCGGTGGGCATCAGCAACCAGCGCGAATCGGTTTTGGTATGGGATCGCAAAACCGGCAAGCCGCTGGGACCCGTGGTGGTGTGGCAATGCCGCCGTACGGCTGACGTCTGCGAACGCCTGCGCCACCAGGGCTGGGCGCCGAAACTGCACCAAAGCACAGGTCTGCAGATCGACCCCTTGTTTTCGGCCACCAAGCTACGCTGGCTGCTGGATCACATTCCTCAAGCCGCCACGCGCGCGGCCGCTGGCGACTTGGCGGCGGGTACCATGGACAGCTGGCTGCTTTGGAACCTCACCGGGGGCGCATCGCACGCCACCGATGTGTCGAATGCGTCGCGCACGCAACTGCTCGGCCTTGCCGACAGGCACTGGCAGCCCGAGCTGCTGGATGTGTTTGGTGTGCCCGCCCAGGTGCTGCCGCAACTGCAATCAAGCTGCGGGGTGTTTGGCCACACCGTTGCGGCTAGTGGGTTGCCCGCGGGTGTGCCCATCACCGCTTTGATTGCCGATTCACACGCCGCCTTGTTTGCGCAAGGCGGCCATAGCGCGCACGGGATCAAGGCCACCTACGGCACCGGGTCGTCGTTGCTCACGCCAACCGCTGCGCTTACATTCTCACGCCACGGGCTTTCGAGCACCGTGGCCTGGCAAGTGGCGGGCGTGCCCACGTACGCGCTCGAAGGCAACATTGCGATCTCGGGCGCAGTGGTGGATTGGTTGTCGCGGCTTTTGTTTGGTGACGATCCGGAGGCCGTGTCGCGAGTGGCCGCCCTGGCAGCCACGGTGGAAAATTCCGGTGGCGTGTATCTTGTGCCCGCATTCGTGGGTCTGGGCGCGCCGCATTGGAACACAGATGCGCGTGGGGTGATCTGCGGCCTTACGCGTGGCACTGGTCCCGCCCAGCTGGCCCGCGCCGCCCTTGAAGCCGTAGCCTATCAAGTCAAAGATGTGCTGACGGCCATGGAAGCGGAGCAGGGCGAGGCCTTCGGCGCGGTGTGGGCCGATGGTGGTGCCAGCCGCAACAATCAGTTGATGCAGTTCCAGGCCGACTTGGTCGACCGCCCGGTGGTGAGGGCCCAAGCCACGGATCTGTCGGCGCTGGGGGCCGCCTATCTGGCGGGGTTGGGCTGTGGGTTGTGGGCCGATTTGCAAGCGTTGCAGGCTTTCTCGCTTGACCGTGAACGGTTTGCGCCGCGCATGCCCCCCGCGCAACGCGAACGCCTGTATTCTGGATGGCAGTTGGCTTTGCGGCGCGCCTGTTTGAGCGGACCGTAGCTGCCCGGGCTCCGGGGCGCGCGCCGATCGTTGCGTGCTAGGGTGAACGTTTGATGTCATGAAACCCGCTGCTTCTCATATGCTTGCCACGAAGGGTCCCGCCGACCCGCGGGAGTTGCGGCTGATGGCAAAGGCCGCGCGGCTTTACTACGAAAAAAGCCTTAGCCAATCGGAGATCGGCGCCCAACTGGATCTGTCGCAAGCCACGGTGTCGCGCTTGTTGCGGCGCGCGCTGGAGGAAAAGATCGTTCGCATTACTGTTAGCATTCCCGGTGGCACGTGCCCCGAGATCGAAGACCAATTGGAAACGCGCTATGGGCTGCGCGAAGTGATCGTGGTGGACGCCGTGGGCGACGAATCGGAAACCCTGAAGGACCTGGGCGCCGCGGCCGCGTTTTACATCGAAACCACCCTGAAGCCTGGCTCGGTGGTGGGCATTTCTTCGTGGAGTTCAACTTTGCTGGCGGTGGTGGATGCCATGCATCCGCCCATGCGCACAGGCGGCACCAAGGTGGTGCAGATCTTGGGCGGGGTGGGCAGCCCCACGGCGGAAAAGCACGCCACCCGGCTCACCCAGCGGTTGGCGCAATTGGTAAGCGGCCAGGCGGTGTTGTTGCCCGCGCCGGGGGTGGTGGCCACGGCGGAAACCCGCCGCTTGTTGCTCAAAGATCCCTACATCGCCGAATCCCTGGCCGCGCTCGATCAAGTGGAGGTGGCTTTGGTGGGCATTGGCGATGTTGAGCCCTCAAAGCTGCTGGCGTCCAGCGGCAATGTGTTTTCGGCCAAAGAGCTGGATGCGCTGCAAAAGCAGGGTGCGGTGGGCGACATTTGCCTGAGGTTTTTCGACCTTAAAGGCAAGCCCGTCAAATCGGCGATGGACGAACGGGTGATAGGTATGACGCTGGCACAATTGGCGAAAGTCCAACGTACGGTGGGCGTGGCGGCTGGCGGGCGCAAAGTGGCGGCGATTCGCGCGGCACTGAGGGGCAAGCTCATCAGCGTGTTGGTTACAGATAAGCCTACAGCCGAGGCGGTTTTGACCGAAGCCTAAGGGAGGCCACACAAAAGACGCACAAACGAAAACCTGTGGAAACATAAGGTGACGTAGGGTGTGCGGGCCGCTAGGAACGATGCTCATGAACAGACGAACGAAGATAATCGCCACTTTGGGTCCCGCTTTGGACGAAGAGGGCGCTCTGGAGCGCCTGCTGGAAGCCGGCGCTGACGTTTTGCGCGTGAATCTGTCGCACGCTTCGCCCCGGCACCAACTGGAACGCGTGCAGAGGGCCCGCAAGATTAAGCCCGATGTGGCCATTTTGGTTGATCTTTGTGGTCCCAAGTTGCGTTTGGCCGAGCTGCCCGAAGACATTGCCGTTAAAGCCAATTCCGAGGTCATTCTGGGCGCGGGCGGTGTGCCGGTGGGCGATCCGTCGCTCTACGATCGCGTGCGTCCGGGCGATCCGGTGTTCATTGCCGATGGCACCATTGCGTTGGAAGCCACATCGGTGGGCAAAGATTATGTGAAATGCCGTGTGCTGGTGGGTGGCACCTTGCGTTCGCGCAAGGGCATCAACTTGCCCCTGGATGTGTCATCGCTGCCGTGCTTGACGGAAAAAGACAAAGCCGACGTGGCCGACATTGGCATTCTGGATGCCGATTTTGTGGCTTTGTCTTACGTGCGCCACGAACAAGATCTCGCAGATCTGCGCAAGCTCACTTCGCTGCCCATCGTGGCGAAGATAGAAAAGCAGCAAGCGCTCGATCGTTTGGAAGCCATCGTGCAAGCCGCGGATGCGGTGATGGTGGCGCGTGGTGACTTGGGTGTTGAGATCCCCATCGAACGCGTTCCCGCGAGCCAGAAGCGTCTGATTCGTCAAGCCAACCATGTGGGGCATCCCGTGATCACGGCCACCCAGATGCTGATGTCGATGGTTACCAACCCGCTGCCCACGCGTGCGGAAGTGACCGATGTGGCAAACGCCGTTTTGGATGGCACTGACGCTGTCATGCTTTCAGAAGAAACCGCTATTGGACGCGATCCGGCAGGGGTGGTGGCTATGATGGTGCGCGTGCTGGCAGAGACTGAGCCGCTGCTGCCTGATCACAACGGCCCCCCGCGCACCTCGTCGCCAGGCAACGCGATGGCGTTCGCCGCAGCGAAGCTGGCTGAAGATCTGGACGCGGTGGCGATCGTGGCGCCTACCCGCACAGGCATGAGCGCCTTGCGCTTGGCCGCTTTCCGTCCGCGCCGTCCAATCTTGGCCTATAGCCGCGTGCCGGCCACCACCCGACGTTTGCATCTGGCTTGGGGGGTAAAGCCCATCGATCTGCACGTGCCCGCTGGGGCCGATCCGATAGAAGCCACGTTGGCGGCGGCCCGCCGCGATTTGCCACCGGGCTCGCGCGTGGTGCTGTTGGACATTGCGCCCGATGATGCGCGCGGCGTGGCTTCGCTTGTGAACGCCATCAGGCTTTAGCAACGCCTGCATCGCTGTGACATCGGGTCGTGTGGCAGCCGCTTTTCAGCAGCGGCTGCCAGTTGACAATTACGGCACTTCGGTCCAACCGGTTTGCTGAAAGCGCAGGCCGCCGTTTCGTGTGGTGTCGCTGATCGCGCCGCCGGCCACGAAGGTTTGGTTTAGCTGGCTTGTCACATCGTGCACCTTGCCTTGTGAATCGGTATAAACCACCTTCTTGTCCACGATGACGGCTGCGGTAACGGGTTCGTCAATGAGGCCAAAACCAGCGCGCTGCACCGCTTGATAGGAATTGATGTTGATGTCGTGCAAGGTTAAATAAGAGCGGCCGGTGCCGCATGTTTCCAAAGGCGGGGCGTACCACAGCGACATGATCACGAAGCCTGTGCCATCGCCTTTCAAGATGGCCAGGGGCGTGCTTGTGGGTCTGGCGTGCGCGGGCAAAGGTTCATTGCATGTGCCATTGCTGCCGGTGTTGGGATCAAAAACACCGCACAGAGACTCCGTTCCCGCCACCAGCTCCAACTGGCCGCCGGTGATCCATGTTTCGTCAGCGGCCAGCCCCCCTGATTGCGTGGTGCGTTTCTCTTTGCGAATGATCATGCGCGACGCCTCGAACTTTTCGGTTTCCGGGTCGAGGGTGCTGTTGGTCACCTGCACGAGGTAGGCTTCCCCCGGGTGATTCAACGGATCGTCTCTATCGGGTTGCACCACGGCAGGCGAAAAGTGCAGCGGCTGCTGGCAGCCAAAGGTTTTAACCAGCGAGAGGTTGCCGGTGGTGGAGGTGTTGTTTTCGGGGCCTTGCATGCCCGGCACATAACGCCATAGGTTGCCCCATGTGTCGCCGAAGAAGGCGCCCAGCATTTGCTGCTGTTCACGGAAATCGAAGTTGCGCGCCGCCGCCACGTCGGTAAGCGTCGTCACCTCTGTCGTGGCACAGCCGCTGGGGGTGATCGTGTCGCTGTCCAGCACGCGGCCATCAAGGGCCGAGGCGTTCACAAGTGTGATGCCCTGCTCCGATGATGTGGGCGGATCCGATCTATAACCCGAGGCGAACACCACCCGGTGATCGTTGCGGCTTGCGCTTTTGCCATAATAGAACGCGGGCACCGAGATGGTGGATCCCAGAACGGCGTCATACTGCGACTTATCAGCAGGGGTTACCGTGTCGGTATGCCACAACACTTTAACGGGTGGGTTGGACAACGAGGTGCCGCTAAACGGCGCGGTTACATCCAGCATGAAGGCTTCCTTGCCGCCCCAGCCGTCCGTCATGATCATAATGCTTTTCCACTGCGCCCCTTCCTCGTCGTCGCAGTTTGTCCAACATACGTTTTTCACTTTGGGTGAGCTGGTTAGGCCGTAGACGTGTTCGCGTGGATCGGCTTTCTGGCCGCCCTGGGTATAAAGCCGTGTCACCACCCGCAGCATGTCGGGTGGAATGTACGCAAAGGCTTCTTCGCCGCCTTCGTAGTCGACGTTGCCGATCTTCGTTTTGCGCGTGAAAAACGCGTGCAGAAGCGCGTCATCACCCGCGGCGTACACAAGGCTTACGCGATCTTTGTGTTGTTCATGGAACTTCTTTCCGCCCGGCAGCGACGTGAGCCCTGGGGGCCCCACTTCAATCGGGGTGGAATTCACAAACGCGCCCAACACGGCTTTGTTGCGCTGTTTGGGATCACCCAACATCCACTGCGCGATGCGCTCGGCTTCCTGTTCGGTGTTGCCCAGGCCTAAGGCAAAAAGTTCGTCGCGGTTTAGAATCTTGCCCGAATTGGGATCGATCTGAAACGCGATCATATTCGCTCCCGCCGAGGTGTAAACACGGCGCTTCATCCACTTCGTCCAATACTTGTATCCCAAGGTGTCGTTGGGGTCGGCGAAAAACTGGGGACCACCAGCATCCCACATCAGCTTGGGCTGCCCCGTGGCCGCGTCGACGTCTTGGGTGTCGTAGGCAATCAAATGCCCACGCCAAGTGGGAAAATCAACCCGGGCGTCAAAGAGGATGCCCCCCGGCGTGATCTTATCTTCGTTTTGCACGCCCGACATGGCCGAGGCCGGCGTGGTTGAATACGAGCCTTTGATGGTATCGAAAATGACCGCCTGTATCGATTCATGCAGCTCGGTTTCGTTGGTGGCCAAGAACATGCATTTGTCGTCGGTGGTGGTGCTAAGATCCCCGGGCGCGCGGCAGGTGCCGCCGGCGCGGGCGATGCTTTCATTGATGGTGGCGGGCACGCCAATCACAGCGTCAGGTGAAAATCCAATCACGTAGGTTTTCACGTTCAGGCCACCTTGCGCCACGCTCTTGCGCAGCTTCAGCGCGTTGATCACCGATTTGCACTGGCAGCTCGGGCCCACGGTGGCGTTGGGATCGTCCCATTGCACGCGGCAATCAAGGTTGTCGCAGGTGGTGTTGCCATTGGCGTCCACATCACCGGGGCCGTTGGTTTCGCCATCGGTGATCAGCAAGATGAAGTTGTCGCGGCACACAAGCGCATCGCCCGCTTTGATGTCTTGCATATAGTGCCAAGCTGAATGCTTCTTCTTGTCGTTGGGGGCCGGTGTGGGGCCGTCAAGGAAATCGTTGATCAGGGCACAGCCCACCGGCCCCCGTTCCCAGTGCATAAATCCGCCATCTTCAGCCTTTTCAAGCAAAGGCAGCATCTTTTCTAAGTTGGCTTTGGCTTGCGTGGGGTTATCGGACACGTCCATGATCGGGATCAAATTGGGATCCCAATTGCCTCCGCAGGTGCTGGAGCACTGGTTGCCACATTGCGCGCCCTTAATGGGCGGGCGGTTGGTTCCCGCCATGGGATTCCAGTAATAGTCGTTGCGGGGTTTGAAGTAGGTGTAGGGGTTGCCGTTGATGGTGATCTGCCGGCCGTCAAACTGTTTGCGAAACACCGGTTGGTCGTAGGTACTGTAGGTGCCGTTGGCCACGGTGAAGGTATAGTGCCCGCCTATAAAAGTCCCCGTTCCGGTGGCGTCGTGGTACTTTTTGGCGTCATCGTCATCGTCTTTGTCGCCATACAACAGCCAGCCTTGTGGAATTGTGGTGATCACGCACTCGTGGCCACAGTAAGGCTGATCCAGCTCTACGAAGCTGCCGTTTTTGAATACGCTGTAGCGGGCGTTGATGTTGGAGCGCAGCTGGTAAGTGAGAGATCCTATGGTGCATGAACCGCTGGGGCCTGTGGCTTTGAAATAGCAGCCGTAGGTTTTCAGTTCGTTGAGTGTGATGTAGCGGTCTTGAAGCTCATAACCTGTGCTGTTCTGTACCTTGTAGTAAGGAAAATAGTAATCGTCTGGCCAGCTGTCTTTGTCAGCCGCGTCCACCACGCCATCTTCATTGCGATCCCAGGTGCTGCCGTCAGCTGAGCCCTGGCTAAAGCCCATGAGGCCGAAGTTCATGATGTCCGAGTTGGCCAGCAGAACGTTTCGCAGCACGCGCTTGGCCACCACCGAACGGCTGGTGGCGGGCACGCATTCGTCGCCAGGAAAGCTGCCACAGTGCGTGTCAACCGCGCAGAAGGTCTGCTGAAATCGGCACATTTTTGCGGGCCCCGTGTTTGATTGGTTGATCACGCAGGTGTCGGTGGTGTTCACCCCAAAACACTGATTCACCTCGCCCCCGGTGCATGTGTTCAGCGATACGTTGCACGAGTTGTCTTGCGCCACGCAGGTGTTGGGCTTGCAAAAATCGCTGCCACCGCTTGTGGCGCTACCCGCCGTCACGATGTCAGCGTCGCTCAACGTTTGATTGTAGAACTTCACGTCATCGAGGATGCCTTTAAAGAAGCTGCGGCGATCGGTACCGCCCTGGCTGCCGCAGCCAAGCAGCGTGAGATCTGGCGAAGAGACAGGGGCGCCAGTCGCTGCGGGATTGTCGGCCAGCTTTACGCCGTCGATATAAAGGCGCATGTTCGTGCCATCCCACGACGCAGCGTAGTGCGCCCACTGGTTGGTTGGCGGCGGTGTTGAAGTCTCAACGTGGGAGCCTGGGCCAGCGTACTGTGCCCAGTCGGCGCTGGTCATGCCAAGCGCATACGACGGTTGCCAGCTCGTGGGGTACCGCCGCCAGATCATGTCTTGGGCGACCCCGGTGCCGGTACGATAGACCCAGGCCATCATGGTATAGGGGCCGGTAAAATCGAGGGTTGACCCCTGTGTCGATGAGGGGATGCTCATGCAGCCCGTCGTGCCATCAAACTGTAGTCCCTTACCGTTTTTGCCTGCGACATAAGCCGTTGTGCCCTCACGGGTGCCGTCAAAACCATTGCCGCTTACGTCATTGACGTTGTCCTCAAAACTCCAATGCGCCACGGGCCCGGGCGCGCTTGCCCCCACAAGTCCCTGAATTTCACTTTGAGGCAAGATCGTGTTGTAAATGCGCGCGTCGTCGATGTAGCCGTCGAAATGCCACTGCGGCAGGGCCGGGCCTGAGCCAATGAAAATCGTGGTGGGATTTCCAATCGTGCCGCCCAAATCGGTGCGCGAGCCGATCAAAGCGCCATTGAGATACATCTTGAGCGTTTGCGTGGCCGTATCGTGGGTGGCCGCCACGTGGCTCCACGCATTGAGGGGTATGTCGGCACCCGTGGGCTGGAACCATTGAGGATTACTAGCGGAATCAAGACTATATTCCGGCCGGCAGGGAGTTGAATTGTTGTTATTGTTGATACGAAAGTTGGGAAGCACTACACCGTTGCTTGAAAAGATCTGCTGATACAAACAAGTTCTGGGGTAAATCCACGCCGCATACGTGATCTTTTGCCCCGGGTTCGCCAACGCGCCCTGCGCCGGAGCCGAAACGTAGTTTCCCCAGCCGATGTCGATGGCGCTTCCCGATTTTCCCGACGCCGTCCATGTGGCGCCGCCGCCCAGCGTGCCGTTGCTGCCCACGCCGCTTGAATCAGCGGCGGTGGTGCCGGTGCCTTCGTCAAACTTCCAATGGCCAATGAGCCCGGCGGCCTGGGTGCCGCTTGTCACGTCATAAAGCGTTTGCATCTCGGCTGCCGAAAGCGGCCGGTTGTAGATGCGAACGTCGTCAATCTTGCTAATAGACTTATACCCGCCGCCAGCCTGCGATCCAATCGTCATCTTGCCGGCTGTATAAGCCGCCATGGCAGAATAGGTTTTGGTGGTGCCCACGGCCGCCCCATTTAAATACAACTGTTGTGTCGTACCATTGAAGGTCATCGCAATGTGCAGCCATCCGGTACCTAGGGCAGGGCACGCACAATGCCCCGCGGTGCCAATGTCGCTGCACAAACACCCGTTGTCGTTGCCTTGGAACAAAGTAAAAACGCGGCCGCCGCTAGAGTTAAGCAGTTCCGCCACCCACGTGTCATTGGGATTGCTTGTTGGCCGTTCGATCCACGCGGCCACAGTCATGCCCGTGTGAAGTCCGTTCAGATCCGAAAAGCCGCCGTCTTGCTTGCTCACAAGCCCGTTGCTCGCGAACTGTATCGCGCCGTTCACTTTGCCTGTTGACCATGAGGGTGCGGGCGATCCTGAAATTGTGAGGTTCTCGGCCGTGCCCGCCGAATCGGTTACAGTTGTGCCCGTGCCTTCATCCATTTTGTAATGCGCCACCAAGCCATCCGCCGGCGCCTCAGGGGGCGCTGTCGCTGTTTGGCAATCGGCGTCCACGCTGCACGTTTGGGTGGTTTTTTCAGAGCAATAGCGTAATGCGCATGAGCCGCCTGGGTTGTTGCAAACCGCGTTGCCATCGGCGCAGCGCCCGGCGGGGGAACAGGGCTGCACCGACGAACAAGACGCTCCCGTGACCTTGCATGTGCTCGATTGCGGCGAGCAGTCGCTGTTGTATTGGCAGGGCTTGCCGTCTTTCGAACACACGCTGCCCACGCTGGGACAGTCGAAATCTTGCAAACACGGATCGCTGCCGTACTTGCATTGCCCCACCCGGCACTGCGCATCGTTGGAACACAGCCGCGGCAAACTCGTTAAGGGCTGCGTGGCCAGCAGACATTGCCCGGTCTGCGTCACTTCGCGGCAGTCGTCGCCCAAATCGCAATCCACGCCCAACTCGGTGGCCGCATCGAAGGGTTCGCCGGGCACGCCCGTCATTGAGCCCGACGTGTCCAGCACCACCAGCATGTTGCCCTTTTTCACCTGCCGCGTGATCGAGTGAAGTGGGCTTACCTTGGCTTGCGCCTCTGTCGGGCCGAAACCCTGAGGCCATGGGAACAGCCCTAGGTAAAAGCTTACCAACATCAATCGCGATACAGAGACGCGCCAAGTTCTTGTGGTCACGGGCACCGGGAGTAGCAAGGACCGGGCCGTTTGCAAAAGGCAGTAAAATCAAGCGGTTGCCACGGTTCGCTGCGTCGCGCTATGACGTGAATTGTCAGTTTGCACGTTGGTGCGCGCAAAGAATTTCATACGCTCGTGTAGGGGAAAGCAGGTCAGAGCGAACTTATGTCTCACTTAAATCGCGTGTTGGGCCGCAGCCACCGTGCGTAGCAGATTCAAACTTTGTTCGTGGATCAAACCGTTGGTGGCGAGGATGCGCCCGGTGCGGGCATCGAAGGTGCCGCCATCAATGTCGCTGACCTGGCCGCCTGCGGCGCGCACCAGGGCGGCGCCGCCCGCCAGGTCCCACGCTTGAATGTGCCGCTCCCAATAGCCATCGAACCAACCCGCGGCCACAAACGCCAAATCTAGCGCTGCTGATCCCAAGCGACGCACCCCGTGGGTGTTGTGCAAGAACGTTGTGAACTCGGGCAAGTTCGCGTTGGGTTGCCCTTCCACGTATGGGAAGCCTGTGGCAAACAAGCCTTCGGGCAACGCGGCCGTGCGCGACACCTGTAGCGGTGTTTCGTTGCGCGTGGCCGCTCCGCCCACCATGCCCGCAAACGTCCAATTCAAAGCTGGGGCATGCACAACGCCCACAAGTGGCTCGCCATCCACAACCAAGCCCAGCGACACGGCGAACATGGGTACGCCGTGCGAGAAGTTCATGGTGCCATCGAGCGGATCCACGTACCACACACAGCGAGAATCCGCGGGACCGCAGCGACTGCCTTCTTCGCCCACCACGGCGTGATCGGGAAAATCCTTCTGCAGACGCGCTAGAACCAGCGCCTCCGCGCGGCCGTCATATTCGGTGACCAAATCGGTGGCGGCGGTTTTTGTTTTGGTGCTGGGGCGTTTTCCCCATCCTTCCATAAGCAAGTCGCCAGCGGCCCGCGCTGTGGCCACCGCCAAAGTCAAAACCCCCGCATCAAGTGTGCTGCTCATGCCCGCAGAATAGCAGGGCGGCCCGTTGCGAACCTGGACAGCAGTCTTGTTTTGTGTCCGAACTTGCCCTTACACTGGCCGCGTGAAACGTGAACCAGCCACATCGCCCCCCAAACGAGGCTCCAAACGCCAAGGCGAGATCCCCGTTGGCGATGAAGTGGGCGCCGCCGATCTGGCCCGTCGCATCGCCAACCGCTTAAAATCCGAACGTGCCGCCCGTGGCATGTCGCTGGACGATCTGGCCAAGTCTTCAGGGGTGAGCCGCGCGGCGCTGTCGCAAATTGAAACCCTGAAAAGCAACCCTTCAATCGGCGTTTTGTGGAAGATCGCAACGGGCCTTGGGCTTCCGTTCTCGGATCTCTTGGATGAGCGCCCAACCGACGGCATGGTCTTGCGCCGCGGAGAAACCCAGCCCCTGCGTTCCCCCGATGGCCGCTTTGAAAGCCGCCCGCTGACACCCGCGGGGGTGACGCCGTTTGTGGAGATGTACGAACTGCGCTTGAGCGCACGCTCTCGCTACGCCGCCGAAGCCCACGCACCTGGCACGCGTGAAATTGTTGTGGTGCTCAGTGGCTTATTGAAGATCACCACAGGCCAAAGCGTGTTTGACCTTGATCCGGGCGACGCGATCGCGTTTGTGGCCGATCAGCCGCACGTTTACGAAAACCCCGCCAACGCGGAAGCCCGCTATCACAATGTGATCGTGTACGCGCGCGCTTGATCCGTGAAGCCCCGTCCGCTGAACGCAAACGGGGCTTCATTTTTCTATGCCTCTACTGAGGATCAGTCGGAGCTAACTTCGGAAGCCGATGCCACGTCGTTCGCGCCAGACTGTTCCAAGATGGTTTTGGCTTTGCTGGTCCATTCCGAGCTGTCTGAATGAACTGACAGCAAGATGCCGCCTTCCTTTACCAAACCCTCATAGCGTTTGGCCTCGTACTCAGGAATGCCCATACCAATCAGAGCTCCAGTCAACCCGCCGACCGCACCACCCACGCCTGCACCCGCCAGCGCGGCCACGATCGGGCCCGCTGCGATGAAAGGCCCTAGACCTGGAATTGCCAAAGCGCCAATGCCGACAAGCCAGCCCAGCCCACCGCCTAGCAAAGCGCCCGTACCCGCACCCGCGGCTGCACCCTCCGGAGCCTTGGTGTTCTTCTCATGCGCAAACTCTTTCGTCCCCTCGTTTTGAGGGAACAACGCCGAGATGTCCGAGTTACGAAAGCCTTCGACTTTCAGTGCCTCAACAGCGCGCTCCACTTCCATGCGCGTCCGAAAAATTCCAAATACCGCTGTGTCTTTTCCCGCCATTTTCGCTCCCTTGATTTCCCAGCCACCGGTTATGGAGAAACGTCCAGCTTATTTACAATTCGCTTGCCGTCGGCGGATTGTTTAGCCAGCGCCTCAACACGTTGTTTCTCTGCTTTGGAATTAACCACGCCACGCAAAGTGACTGTGTTCTTTTCCAGAATGATCTTCACATTGTGCGCGTTGACTGACAACGCATCGTCATCAATGATGGCGCGCCGAATTTTCGCCAAGGCTTCAACCTCGCTGCCGCTGTTGCCTTGATCGTCGGCGGTCAACGTTTTGTCGTCGCGATCGCGCTTGTTGCGGCCTGTGTTGTCCGCCTCGTGGGTTTTCGCTTCGGCGGCCTCGCCGCGTTGCTTGGCGCCCGGCACCTTGGCGGTGTTGTCAGCTCTTGCCGTGCCCTCTGCCGCATTCGCTGCCAATGGCAATCCTGTGCACAAGCCACACACGCCGAGCACAACTCCCAGTCTCAATACACGCATCATCCATCACCTTCCTTGTTTAGCCTCAACGGCTCGAGCGGGGGAGCTATACAAGGGTTGTGCCACCGACCTTGGCCGCTATGTGCGTGGGAATCACACGAGGTGGATATGCAAACTGTTACCTCTAAGGCAATTTGTTACCAGTGCGTAGCTCGCGACGGCACGGCTCGTTTGTGGGTCCGCGCGGGGCTTGAAACAAAACTTGGTGCCGTTGGGCACGGGCAGCCTTCTCGGGCAGGAAGGCCAAACCGGCCACCGGCATTAAGGTTACCCTAGGTTTCCCCTGAAGCGTGTATCTGCCGCGTCGGGCTTGTAAAACAGCGGGGGCGGCAGAAAGATAGATGGGCGGTTGCTGCGCTTTTTGGGCAACACCCAAAACCAGCGGTCCATGACGGAAAACATGATGTTCGGGCATGGCTTGGGCGTTGACGGGCGCGGCGCTTCGCAAGGTGATGGGAAAATCGAATTCAACGGTGCTGCCGGTTCGCAGCTCGCGCAAGCTAAGCATGCCTTGCGTGAAATTCGTGGCAGAAGCTTTGCCGTTAATTTTGACGATGACGGCGGCCGGCGCTATCCACGCAGGCAGGAAGATTTTGAAGGTCGCCGATGTTGCCGGCATTTTTGTCACCCTCAGCATGGTTTTGCCGGCAATGGGAAACGCTGTGGTCACGCTGAACGCCACCGCGCCGCTTGGGCCTGCCAGCTCTGCGTTGAGATCATGCAAGGACGTCAACAACACCTCGTTGTCTCGGGTCATCACCGCCCAGCTTGTGGCGCGCGCCAAGCCATCTCCGCCACGCATCGAACAGCAAAAGTAGGCTTCAAAAGGATCTTTAGGGTGCAGAGCCGTTTGGGCGTTCTTTCCCGGACAGCTGTCACAGCCAAATCCCCCATTGGGGCGCTGATTGTAGCCCATGCCGTTGAAGTAGATGTTCTGCGCGTCTTCAAGGTAGCCTACCTCGCCAGTGGCCTGCCACAGCAGCATCGCCAAGTCGAAGGAATCAATGATGGCGCAGCCTTCGGTCCATAGCGGCCGGCCGAACCAATTGTCATTGGCGTAGTGTTCTGTCATGCCGTGCTGCTTGTACGTTTGAAACACGCGGGCGGCGAGGGTTACCAGTTGTGATTGCTTTGCATGTGGTGCGAAACGCACAATGGCGCGGGCCGCTGAGAGTGACGCGTGGGTTTGGGCGTTGACCGCCACCAAATCCATCTGCGCGAATCGCGAGATCATGAGCTCGATCAGGGTTTTGAGTTCAGGCGACGGGAGCAATTCGTAAGCCGACGTGGCGCCATCAAGCATGATGAAGGCACAACCAATGTCGCTGGACAGCCGCCAACCATTGATGGGCTTCCCCACAATAGTGCCGTCGGCGTTGCCGGTGCGTGGACGTTGATCAGCGGTGAGAGGGTATTGCGCGTAGTGGGCCCGCGACGGCAGGAGCAAATTGTTGACGATGCCTCGAATGATCTGCAGCGAGGCTTCGTCCTGCCGCCATTGCTGATACGCGATCAGTCCTCGCAGCAGCCAGCTGTGGCTAGACAAAACTTGTTCGTCGCTCACGCCTTTTGGAACCACGGCCCCCATGTAGCCGCGATCGTTCAAACGCGCCTTGATGCCGGCCACCAGGGCGTCTGCGTGCTTGCTGGGTAGCCCTGTGGCGCGCGCTAGCAACACCTGACCCAGCAGCGCACGGCCTTCGCGATCGCCCGGCCAACCGTCATTGCCCTCGAACGTGAACGCGGGGGTGTATTGCTCCAGCCGCGTACGTGACAGCCGCACTCTGCGTCCGAATTCGCCCAAGGGGTTAACGCTGCCATAGGGCGCCATTTGCCAAGCGTCGTTGCGGGGAGGCGGCTGGGCGGGGGAGGCGCCCAGCGTTTGAGCAACGAGCGCGGCAGCCAGTATGAAATTCGTGAACGTCATTGGTCGAGCTCCGAAAGGATGGCTAGCTTCTCGGCTGGAGAGAATCGTCGCCTACGACCGGGGCGGTGCTCGGGAACATCAACGCAACCAATCATCGCTTTTTCCTCCACCCAACGAGGCGCGGACGGCAGTGTTGTCACTGTGACAAAACTTAGGTCCATCGCATTTCAGGTATGCTTAAATTACTCATAACGCCCGATTGTGTACATCCACACAAATGGCTACGCGTTCGTGAGCATTTTGTACCTGAAAATTTGGTGGGCCCGTTTAAGCGGTGATGATGGGGATCAGCTCGCTGGCACGATTGATGACATTCGCGTGCACGGCCTTGTCGTAAGCGGCCGCCCATTTCGCATCTCCGTATCCGGTTTTTCCGCCCTTCTCGAAATCCTGTGGCGGAATGCCCATGGCTTGGAGGGCGTTCGCAAGCCACTGCCGTATCCACAGCCCGGTGAACTGCTTCTGCTTGCCAAAGATATCAAGATGCGCTTTGGCAACGAGGTTACGAAAATCGACGAACTGGCCCGTTTTAAAGAATCCGCCGGCCTTGCCAAAGGTAACCAGCGGCATGTCTTGCGCGTCGTGGGTGGCCCAACCGGATTCTTGCGTCCATTGCAATAGACCTTGATCGAGGATGGTAACGCCCGGGGCGATTTCGATCGAATCAAGGCGATTGGCAAGATCCAAGATCGCGCCTTCAAAAGTGTTGCGCAATCCCGCCACGAGGCGCCCCTGCGCATCAGCGTTTTGCCATTGGTGCGCGGTGTCCTGGTGCCAGCTTCCGGAATAGTTGAGGAAGGGGCTGTGAATCCAGATCGAGGCGACGCGGGATGTGCCGCAGGCGAACGACATGGCGACAACTTCATTCAGCAAACCGAAGAACCGGCTGGCCGCCGCAGGGCTATCGAGGGAGCCCTCCGTTACCGATCCCTGTGCGGGTTTTTGGTATTCGCCGCACGCGGCGCTAACTGCGTTCGGGCTGGCAATTAAGACCCGTTGTAGCTCGTCCAAGCGACCGAGGTGGTTGTCTAATCGCAGCTTGTCATCGGCAGAAAGTCGCCGATTGCCGTTCTTTAAGGCCCGGTAGTTTTCGAGCACACGATCCACGATGAGCTTGCGCGGCGGCGCCGATGGGGTCGATGGCTTGGCGCCCGCAATGAGTCGATCGAAGAGTGACAACGAGTTGGAATTGACCGCCACCTTATCCACGGTGCCTGATTGCGTGGCTGTATTCGACCAGCCCCAAGACATGCCATGAAAGTTTTGTCCCGTGACGATTGAACGCTGCTTAATGCCGTCGAGGGTTTTGTAAAACTTGGGCGACCAAGCCATCACCTGGTCGATGGTGGGGAATGCCGCGAGGTCCTTGGGGCCCTGATCGCTGCGAACGAAGTTTCCCAGGTGTCCGCCCGTGTGGTGCCCGATGTAGAATGGAATGTCGAAACCCCGCAGCACATTCATTTTGCTCACGAGCCGCTCGGAAAATTTTGACGACGGGGCCCGCATCACAGCGGACAACACCCGATCAGCGCCGTCAACGCGGGACACCAGGGGGCCATACTTCACATTGTGGTCGGGGTGAATCTGCATGGACTGCGTGAGTGTGGAGGCTGCTGGGTACATGCTGCCTTCGCCGATGGCACCGTGTTGGGTGGCCGCCGCGACGAAAAATTTGTCGCCTCCAAGTCCTGGCTCTGCGCCATCAGCGCGTCGCGGGAACAACGACGGCAGCAAAGGCAACCCGATGCTAAAGCCACCAACGCCCCGCAGCACCTGACGACGTGAAACAAAATAGGTTTTCATGAGGGCTCCTTGAACGACGAAAGGATAGGCGCAGTCCCAAACAGGGCACGGCACACGGCTTTATCTATATGTAGTCAAGAACGCTCAGAAAGGAACCCAGGTTCTTCTCATGAACCCTAATGCCTATCGTGGCATAGGAGTATTGGGTGGTAGGCCAGCGCAAGCGAGGTAACCGTTGTGGAGGCGCTGTAGGGAGGTGCGGGTGCCATCAGGCAAAGTACCCATTCTGTTAGCAGCCCCGCGATGAGATCCGCCCAGGCCACCGGGGCACTCGCCGCATCGGCGCCGTAAAACTTCCTGTAGAAGGCAACGTCGTCGCTGTCCAAAGGCATCCGCAAAGCGCGCTCGCCAAATCGCCACAAACCCCTACATCGAAAGCTTGGGACATTGGCCCGACGGCGTACCGTGACCGAATACCAGCCTTGAGAGCGCATTGCCTTTGGGTCCGCTCCCGGTCTTCCAGTCAACGCCATCGTCGCTGTAAAAGAAGCTGTCGCCGTTTTCTGCAACCCCCACGTAGGTTCCCGATGACGATCGCGCGACAAGGTCGAAGCGTATTCCTGCGGGAAGCGGGCGGCTCGACCAGTTCACGCCGTCGGTTGTGCTGCGAATCGTGTCTCCCGTAACCACCCAGATGGCGTCGCCCACAAACGCGGGTTTTCCAATCACCCTCGCACCCAGCTTTCCTGCAGCGAGGGGCGCGCCGCTGGCAATGTTGACGCCACAAGTGTCACCGTCGTCGCCCACAGAAAGCATAATGCCCAGACCCGCAACGAAACCGCCCTTCTCTCCGATGCCCGTGTGTCGCTTACCTACACAACCAGTAAGTGCGGTCCAAGTGCCACTGCCTCGACGGATGAGCGCGACCGTGTCCGCGCCTGAAGCCCAGATCCCTGTGAAGGCCGCAGTTTCTCTGTCGTGGATGGAATGTGAGACGCCCCCGAGTCGCGGCCAGGTTGCTCCGTTGTCCTTCGATGTGGCGATGTTGCGGTTACCCACAGCCACGAAAGTCCCATCGTCTACCCCAACCCCGCCATAAGGGGTTGTCAGTTGGTTTTCCGACCAGTCGATGGCATTTTGGGAGAGCCATGCGGTGGTGTTGGTCCCCCATCCCGAGAAAAACACGAAGGTGCCGTTTCCGTAGGCCAGTCCCTTGGGCGTGTATGTGCGGTGCATATTGTCCTGCGATTCCGGCGCCTCCTGTTGATCAGCTACCCAGGTTCGCCCCAAATCACACGAGCTGATTCTGCGGCCACCTCTGCCAACGGCGACGAAGATGGGTACGCTGCCAATCGGGGGCATTTCAACCATGGCTTTGCCACCCATTCCTGCAGAGCCACCCGCTGCATGGCCGGCATCTAGAACTACTTCCCCACCGCTGCCTCCCTGAGAGCTGTCCGAGGCGCCCGCAGTTCCGCCACCACCGCCGCTTTCATCACCCATGGGGTCGTCTTTTCCACCCGCGCCGCCGATGGAGCTCGTGGCTTCGGAAGGTTCGCCCTGGCATGCGGAAAGCAGGTGCGCGCAAACAAGCCACGCGCTTAGACGGACGCGATTGCCAAAGGCCGTGTGAATTGACATCTGGAACTCCTTCATGTGCAAACCACATAACTTCAGACGGCAGGAAGCGTGCTGTCGAACAGGCCGCGCTTGGAGCGCTAAGTATAGCCTTCGAAAAGGCAAAGCGAAAGCCGGTCAAGTCAAGGGCGTCTACCCCTGGTGAAACCACCTAATCGCTGACGTCTTGCGTGGCCAAACGCGCCTAAGCAAGCGCGTTTAGAGCCGCTTCTGCAGGACCTGCGCGTGCAATAGAAGGGCACTTACTGATGGCGCAGTTTGCCTCGAGGGAACCCAACACAGTGCTGTTGGCCAGGAGGGGCGCCGCAGCTCACATCATGGAGCTCAGATCCTGATGTACCGATGTGCGATCAATTGGCGGGGCAGCCAATGCGTTTTGTGGATATTGCAGCGTCATCGATCCAAGCCGTCGCGGCTGAATCGAGCGTGTGGTACATCTTCCAGCCGAAAAACACCTTTTCGATGCGGGGAACAAACCACTTGCCGCCGGTGAAGTTGTGCCCAGGCAGGCATTGGCCGCTTAGCGGTTGGGCGTCGTCGAAGCTGAGCAGTTCGTCCAGGCGCCCGTCAACCCAGGCGTGCCCGGTGTTGGTTTTTGAACTCAGGTAAAACTCGTAGCAAACCCAGCGCCCTAAGGGAAACCTAGTTTGGGCGTGCGCAAAGCAATCTTGGTATCCGCCAGCGGCGCCGCCACCGTAAAGCATCCATGTTCTACCGCTAGCGAGGCTGCCGCCTGATGCCACGAAGGCATTGTTGAGTTTGCCGCCACTTTGCTGGCTGGCGTTGCCCTCACCCCAAAGCCAGTTCCAGTGTCCTTCGCCTTTGGGAACGGCATCCATCCAGACCATCATGCGAAGGTAGATCTCGTCGGCAGGCAGAACTCCCGCACCGCTGTGCCGCATGCGGGAGGTCATTCCACCACCAGGTGTTGCTATGATCTTCACGGACTTTTTGCTGCCGCCAAAGCCACGCGTCTCATCAACCGCCAACGTGCCGCCCACCTCGAAGCCTGTCCAAGGCCCCCCTGGGCGGCTGCCTGTTGTGTAGCTTTCAAAACTGTCGCAGTGGGCAAGCTGCGCGCAGGGAGTTCCGGGGGCACCGCCGCCCCCGCCGCCCATAGAAGATGTTCCCGCGCCACCACCCATGGCGGCACCTGCGGTTCCCCCGCTACCCGCGGCGCCTGCGGTTCCTCCGCTACCTGCGCCGCCTACGGCATGGCCGCCCTCGCCACCGGGCGAGGCAGGCTCTTGACCCGCTTGGCCGCCCTCTGCAGGTTCGCCCTGATCTTGCCCGCCTGCGCCGCCCGTGTCGTTCTGTTCGCCGCCTGTGCCTGCATTGTCGCTATCGTCCTCCGAAGGCTCAAGGCCCTCAGGACCGCCTTGGGTGCATGCGATCCACCCAGACATGCAAACCACGAGGGACAGGCAGGCGAACTTCTTCATTCCGATGGCTCCGGTGATGGGCGAGGACTAAAGCGGCGCCAACTCCGATTCCTTAAGCAGCTTCATGCCTGTGATGTAAACCTTGGCAGAAGGACCACCCGCGCTGAATCGCACTTGCAGCAAATCGACTCGGCTGGTGGCGGCTAGCTTGGGCACGCCGGCATTGAAGTCAGAAAATCGAATCTCAGTCTTGGTCCAAGTCTTTCGGGCCACCACCGCTGAGTATTCCACCGGTGTTGCGCAAGGTTCAGCCGCACAAATTCCACCAAACTCAGACGATTCAAGGAAGCCAGTGTCGTTGTACATATACACGCCCGTGAACGCCACGGCGGCTGCAGTGGTGTCACTCTTTGTCCAAAACGATACGCCTGCATATTGGCTAATGTCCGCGTAATTCCACTTGCCGCCGGCGCTGTCTTCGCGCCAGTTCCAGCCCATGATGAAGTTTCCCTCTACAGCGGTATTGAGTTCTGCCGTAATCGCGTACTTGGTGCCCTCAGGAAGGGCGGCGTCGCTGACGGCCTCTACCTTAACTCCCTTAACGCCGTCAGCTGTGGGAGCCGCATAGAAGTACCCAGGGGTGGCATCGCCGGCCACCAGCTTCGTAAGCGTCATGTCTTTGCCGGAGAACACCACGCCATCGCCTGAAATGGCCGGGATCTGGACCATAGCACCGCCCGAGCCACCATTGGCAGAGCCACCTGAGCCACCATTGGCAGAGCCACCTGAGCCACCATTGGCAGAGCCACCTGAGCCACCGGACTTGCTGCCACCGGAGCCGCCGCTCTTGCCCGCACCGCCACCCTTGCCGCCTCCACCAGAGCCGCCACTTTCATCTGACTCGTCGTCATTGCCATCGGACGATGAGCCATTTGTGCAAGCGGCGGCGAGGCCGAATGTACTAAGTACGAAGCAAGTAAGAATCGATTTGGATGGGATGCGGAGATATGACCAGAAGTTGTGGATTGGCATAACGGGCTAAAAGTGGCGTACCTTTCAGGTTGGCAAGCAACCAACCAAAGCCGTCCTTGGCGGGACGGGAAAGGCACACCAATGTTGAGATTAGTCGAAGAGGCACAGGG
>JBBSJE010000079.1:0-24826 GCA_038257535.1 Polyangia bacterium | reverse complement strand
GAGGTCTGCCACGTCATCCCCGTTCACGTCCCCACCGACCACGGTGGTGCCAAACGACGGCACTCCTGGCATCGTGATGGCCATCGGGCAAGCCAACCCCGTGGCCACCCTTGTTAACAGAACCACAGAGCCGCCCGCGGTGCGCGTGACGCCCACGGCAATTTCACCGCCTGGTCCAGGAATGAAGTCGCCGATCGCGGGGTTGCGTGCGTTTTGATACAGGCGCTCCGCGGCGATGGTGTCCACCGCCAACTGACACTCTGTGGGTGGCGTGACGGCCGGGGGCAAGTTCACCGCGCCGTCTTCGTACAAAGCGACACCGTAATCGGACACCACCACCCAGTCGTCGAACGTGGGCTGACCGGAGACGTTGCCGGTGGCCAAACCGCGACCGAAATGCTGTGCGCCGGTAGGGTTGAAGAGGCCGGTGGGGCCCAAGGGCGGTCCGACGGGCGCGTCCATCGTGAAGCTGCGATCCGGCCTGATGTGAATGCGGGCGAAGGCGCCCGGCGTAAGCCCCGTGAGGTCCTTCTGATTCGCCATGCCCAAAAGCACGGAGGGATACGCTTCGTCGGGCCGCGTGACCAAGGCCGCTGAGGTAAAGGTTTGGCCCGAAACGTTGGGTGGCCAGGTGGCGCCGGGCACGTTGGTCGTGATCGCCTTGCCTTCAGCATCGATCTCAACCAGAGCCGCGGCGGTGCGTGTGGTGGCCGCAACAAAGAACCGCGCCGAAATCGCGGGGTTATCCCCCGGGGGCAGCGCCACAATTAACCGGCCCACGTCCGTGGCGCTGTAGCCCGAGGGAGCTCCCACGCTCAGCACCGGCGCACGTTCGACGGCCTCATCCAGCTTGCGCCAATCGCAGCCTCCACTCAGGGACGTCCCCGCCAGCGCCAGCATTGCAAAAGTTAAGCGTTTCATAGTTAAAACCTCCCTGTGGCAAACAGTCCGGCGCCGCCAGGCAAGCCCACGGGGGTGATGGCCACGTTCTTTTCGTCAAGCTCGCCCGTGCTGGGCGGCCCTGATTTGATGAAGTTGTAAAGCGACATCAATCCGGTGATGGCGCTGATGCCAAACGCCACGTTGGCGCCAATAGCCCAGAGCCTTCCTTCTTGAACGCGGGGATCGTTGCTGTCGACCAACACCCCGTCTTGAATGTCGTTCTTCAAGCCATCTTCCCGATCCTTGGCTTGCAAGCCCGCGTAGATGCCACCGCCCAAGAACAGCGCCGAAATCACCCCTGTGGTCCACGCGCGACCGCGCGGCGGTTTGGGGCTCCATTGTACTTCCACGATGGTTTGGGTGGCCTGCTTGACCTCGAGCGTGGCCTCGTAATCTTCCATGCCCTCTTGTTCCACCACCACATCGTGCTGCCCAGGCGCAACCTCGTGCTGGCAGGGGGTGTTGCAAGCGAACTGCTTGTTCACGATCAACTTGCCACCCCGGCTTTTCTTCCCCACCACCGCGATCCACCCCACCGCCACTTTGCTGAGTTCAACCATGTGGGTTGTGGCGGTGCCCGGCTGCACCTCCACCTCTTGTTTGACCGAGCCGTAGCCGGCCTTTTCAACCCAAATGGTGTGCTTGCCTGGCTTCACGTGGCCGGTGTAGGGGGTGCGGCCAATGGCGCCGATTTCCTTCTTGTCCATGTACACCTCGGCACCCGCCACGTTCGATGCGATTTCCACCCAGCCCAAGAAGTGCTCTTCGGAAAGCGCAATGTACACCTCGACGATCTTGTCGGGCCGCGGGTTGATCAGCCGCGTTTCCGACTTGAAGCCCTTGGCCTCAATGATCACCTTTACGGGTCTGGGCTCGAGCGACCCTTCCCAATGGGTGCTGCCCAGGGGGCCGTTCTTTTTGTCGTCCAAATAAATGGTGGCGCCCTGCGGTTTCGAGTCGATGATCACCAAGCCTTTGGTCTCAAGCGCGGGCAGCATAGCCACCTCGGCCGGTGCCGCGGGCGCCTGGCCAGGCTCGGCCGGGGGGGCGGCTTGGGTTGCGTTCAAAACCCGTTGCAGCCCTTGCAGCCGCAACTCAACGTCGCGACGATCCTTAGCGTCCGGGTGCTTGTCCACGTAGCGCTGGAAGTAGTCGATCGCGAGCTCCCAACGCTGGCTGCGCTCGTAGGCCACGGCGGCGTTGAACAAAAACGCAGCGTAGGGCTTCTTCTCGTAGGCCGACACAAACTTCGCCGCGGCGCCGTCGAACTGCTCGCGGATGAACAGTTTTTGCGCCTCCTCGAATTCGCCCTTGGCCGCCTGCAGTTCCGGATCGGCGGTTGGCGCTTCGCTGGCGGGGGCTTGTGCCCAAAGCGGTTGCGAGCCTACGCAGGCGAACGCCAAGCTTAAGGCCACACATTGAAGAGATCTCCACGCTCGGATCATGGGCCGCAGCTTGCGTCATGAGCGCTAAGCAATCAAGCGTTATGGCGGCCTGACGACACAAGTTTCACGCAGTTTTTCAAGACACCGTCGTACATGCCGAACGCCTTCACGCCCAACGACGTTCACATTGTAACCATTACCGGCGCCAGCCCCCGCGCGCCGGAGCAAATCATGAGCTATCGTGTTTGTTATGGCCAAGCCGATCGATGAGGTCGCTGTCTTAGGTGCGGGGGTGATGGGAGCCGCCATCGCCGCGCATCTGGCGAACGCGGGTTTGAAGGTTTTGTTGCTGGACATCCTTCCGAAAGATGCGCCCCCCGATCTTCCGGACGCCCGCAACCGCATTGCCCTCGAAGGCCTGGCGCGGGCAAAAGCCAGCAAACCGGCCAGTTTTTTTTCCAAACGCTTCGAGCCGCTCGTTAGCGTGGGCAACCTGCACGATGACCTGGCCCGCGCCGCCGCCTGCGATTTTATCGTTGAGGCCGTGATCGAGAATCTGGCCATCAAACGCGCGCTTTACGAAAAGCTCGACGCCTTGGGCGGCGACGCCGTGATTGCGTCGAACACTTCAGGGCTGCCGTTGGCGGAACTTGTGGAGGGCCGCAGTGAGGGGTTCAAACGAAGGTTTTTGATCACCCACTTCTTCAATCCACCCCGCTACCTCAAACTTGTGGAATTGGTCACCGGCGACGCCACGTCGGACGCAACGGTCGCCGCGGCCGAACACGTTTGCGGCACGCTGCTGGGCAAAGGGTTGGTGCGCGCCAAAGACACCCCCAACTTCATCGCCAATCGCATCGGCACCTTTTCCCTCATGCGCACCTTGTCGCTGGCCGAGGCGCAGGGCTACACCGTGGAAGAGGTGGACGCCGTGTTCGGAAAACCGCTGGGGCGCCCCAAAAGCGCGGTGTTCCGCACCGCCGATGTGGTGGGCTTAGACACGCTGGCCCACGTGGCCAACAACTGCCACGAAGCGCTTACCAAAGACGAGCGCCGGGACGTGTTTGCCCTGCCCAGCGTGCTCAAACAGTTGGTTGAGCGCAAATGGCTGGGCAGCAAAGCCAAACAAGGCTTCTACAAAAAAGACGGGCAAAACATTCTGCAGTTGGACCTCAAAACGCTTGAGTACGCGCCACTGCAAAAGCCAAAGTTCGCCTCCATCGGCGCCACCAAGGGCGTGGACGACATCGACGAGCGCATCCGCCGCGTGGTGGCCGGCGACGACCGGGCCGCCAGCCTCGCCCGCCAGGTGATCTACGAAACCCTCATTTACGCCGCCAACCGTCTAGGTGAGATCGCCGACAGCGTGGTGGACATTGATAGAGCCCTCAAATGGGGCTTCGGCTGGGACCGCGGCCCGTTTGAAACGTGGGACGCCTTGGGTGTGCCCGAAACCGTGCAGAAAATGGAAGCGGCAGGTCTTGAGGTGCCCGCGTGGGTCAAGGCGCGTGTGGCGGCCGGTGAAGATCGCTTCTACAAACGCGACACGCCCGCGCAGCTTTCGCAGCTAGACGCCCGTGGCGGTTACCGCCCCCTGGCCCATGACGAGCGCATTTTGTCGTTGGATGAGGTGCGCGCGTTTGGTGGCGAGGTGGAACGCAACGCCAGCGCCTCGCTGCTGGACATTGGCGACGGTGTGTTTTGCGTTGAGTTTCACTCAAAGATGAACGCCATCGACGGCGACATCGTGGCCATGATGCAAAAAGGTGTTGAGCGCGCCGAACGCGATGGCGTGGCCTTGATCATCGGCAACGAAGCGTCCGATGCGTTTTGCGCCGGCGCCAATTTGTTCTCGCTCATGGTGGGATTGGCGCAGAACAACTACAAAGCCGTGGACGACATCTTGATCGGCTTTCAAAACGCCTGCATGCGCACCCGCTACGCCCATGTGCCGGTGGTGTGTGCCCCCTTCGGACTGGCTTTGGGTGGCGGCGCCGAGGTGGTGCTGGGGTGCCAGCACGTGCGCGCGGCGGCCGAGCTTTACGTGGGCTGCGTGGAAGTGGGCGTGGGGTTGATTCCCGCGGGCGGCGGCTGCATGGAGTTGGCGGCGCGCGCGTCGGCGGTGGCCGCTGTGGCCCCCGAGGTGGATCTGTTGGCGCTGGTGCGCCAGCCCTTCGAGTATCTGGGCACCGCGCGGGTGTCCACCAGCGCTGAAGAGGCGCGGGACCTTGGGTACCTGCATCCAGGCGACGGGGTCTCCATGAACCGCGACACGCTGTTGGCCGATGCCAAGCAACTGGCCTTGGGGCTTGCGCGTGCAGGACACCGGCCCCCGCCCCCGCGGCGGGTGAAGGTTGTGGGCACAACCGGTTTTGCCACCATGAAGGCCGCACTTTTGAACTTGGCCGGCGCACATCGGATCAGCGAGCACGACGCCAAAATCGGCACGCATCTGGCGCGCATCCTTTCGGGGGGCGACGTGCCGATGGGCGCGAAAGTGACAGAACAACATCTGCTGGATCTGGAACGCGAAGCGTTTCTGTCGTTGTGCGGGGAGGAAAAAACCCGCGCCCGCATTCAGCACATGCTTACCACCAGCAAGCCTTTGCGGAACTAACACGGAGCTACCATGCGCGACGTTGCCATTTTATCAGCCGTACGAACCCCGATTGGCCGAGCCACCAAGGGAAATCTACGCGACACACGCCCCGACGACTTGGGCGCTTTGGTGGTCAAAGAAGCGCTTCGGCGCGCCGAGGTGGACAAATCAGCCCCCGAAGATCTGGTGATGGGTTGCGCTTTGCCCGAAGCCGAGCAAGGCCTCAACGTCGCTCGCATCATTGGCCACCTGGCCGGCTTGCCCGACGAAGTGGCCGCCATGACCGTCAATCGTTTTTGTGCGTCGGGCCTGCAAGCCGCGGCACAAGTGGCCGATCGCATCGCCGTAGGCGGCATTGATGTGGGCATTGCGGGCGGCGTGGAATCTATGTCGATGCTGCCCATGGGCGGCAACAAAGTGGCGCTGAACCCCGCCCTTGTAGAGGGATTTCCTGATGCCTACATTCCCATGGGCAACACGGCCGAAAATGTGGCCCGCCAATTCAAAGTGAGCCGCGAAGACCAAGACGCGTTTGCGCTCACCAGCCACCAAAAAGCGGTGAAGGCTTGGGAGGACGGCCGCATGGCCGCCGAATGCGTTCCTGTAGAAACGCGGGTTTGGCAAGATGACCACTGGATGGCCGTCACCGTGGATAGGGACGAAGGGCCACGCAAAGAAACCTCGCTGGACAAGTTGGCCAGTCTTAAGCCTGTGTTTGATCCACGCGGCTCGGTCACGGCGGGCAACGCCTCGCCAGTTAACGACGGCGCCGCCGCAGTGGTTCTGATGGCCGCTGAGAAGGCGCGCGCTGAGGGCAAGAAGGTGCGCGGGTATTTCCGAGCGTTTGCCGTGGCAGGTGTGGCCCCCGGCATCATGGGCATTGGGCCCGTGCCCGCGGTGCGCAAGTTGATGGCAAAAACGGGCCTCAAAATCGACGAAATTGATTTGTTCGAGGTGAACGAGGCGTTTGCCTCCCAGGCTTTGTATTGCCTGCGTGAGTTGGGATTGCCGGTCGACAGGGTGAATGTGAACGGCGGCGCCATTGCCCTGGGGCATCCTTTGGGCTGCACGGGGGCGCGGCAGATTGCAACCGCGCTGCACGAACTGGAACGCCGCAAAGGCCGCTATGCTGTGCTTACCATGTGCGTGGGTGGTGGCATGGGTGCCGCCGGCTTGATCGAGCGCGCGGAATAAGCGGCATCTATCAAGCGGCGCCGCGCGTGTTGGCGGCCGCGATCACGTCTTTGCTGTGAGCCACAGGCAGGGGGCTCAGCTCCTGCGTTTGCGTGAGCGCTTTGCGATCGCGCACGCTTGTGGTGAACGCAGCGGGCGGAAGCAAGGCGAGCAGCGCGCGCAGCCGCGACAACGCAGAGAGGTTGGCCACCACGCCCACCAAAGTGGCGGCTGCCAGGACGGGCAAATAGCGCAGCGCCATGGGGGCGTCATTGGCCACCCATAGCCCCCAGATCGGCGTAAACGCGCTGGCGATGAGCACGTAAACCGCGCGCTCTGGACGCCGCATCACCCCGCGCGGGAGCGACACACCCATGACCTCGCCTTTGGCCGACACGTAGCTGGTGAGGTACGCGCCCACGAGGCACAGCAAACACAGACTCAGTAAGAAAACAGATTGGTGGAAGAACAGCGCGATGCCCACGAACAAAGCCGATTCAGTGACCCGATCCAAAATGGAATCCAACGCCTGCCCACCCAACGTCGAACCGCCACCGCGCTTGGCCAGCAGGCCATCCAAGGCGTCGCACAACGCGGAGGTCATGCCCAGCAAACATGCCAAGGCAAACCAGCCATTGGCAGCGGCCCCGGCGGCGGCCAGCCCCGGCACCACCCCGAAGATGGTCACGCCGTTGGGTGTGGCGCCCAAACGATGAAGCAAGTTTACGACCGGCCGCAGCACCCAATAGCCCAGCTCCATCACGGGCACAGCCAAGAACGCGCTGCCACCGTCTTGGTCCAGCCGCTGCACGCGCGCCCGGCCAATCATCAGCAGTCGTGCCGCGTAAGCCGCCACCGCCACCGCCAAGAAGCCAAAAAGTCCGAAAGCTAAATACGTATCAGGCTGCACGACCATACCCCCAAGGTGACGTATGCACGGTGGCTGCCAAGACACAAGGGCGGCGCGCTGCGGGGCCCGCAGGCGCGTTGGGCGTGTCTAAGTGGCCACAGAGGCATCGTTTGCTGGCGTAGGATACAAAACTACCTGGCAAGGTCCAGGCTGGAAGCTCAGATGCGACCTTCCGTAAAAGGTTACACCGAGAACAAAACCGCCCGCGAATCCGTCCGTTTTAGAGCAGCGGTTCGGTCGGCTGGGCAAGTGCCCAAGCGCGCAGGCGCTCCATCCATTGCAAAAGGTCGGCAGGCCACGGCGCGTCGAAGGCCACCTGCAAACCCGTAATCGGGTGCACAAAACCCAAGTGGGCCGCGTGTAGGGCCATCCGCGGCGGTTGAGGAAACCGGCCGCCGCGCCCCACATCGGGGTCGCCCAGCACCGGGTGCCGAACCGAACGCGCGTGCAGCCGAATCTGATGGGTGCGACCGGTTTCCAGACGCAGGCGCAGCACGGTGGCCACGGGGCCCACCCGCTCGTGAACTTGCACGTGCGTCACCGCGCGCTTGCCGGCCACAAGCGCATCAATGCGGGTTACCTCATCGGGAAACGCGCCGTGCACCACCGCCTGATAGACCCGGTCCATGTCGTGGACCGCGAATTTTTCCGACAGCCCCCGATTGGCGGCAGGCGTCTTGGCGAACACCAAAACGCCGCTGGTCTGCAGATCGATGCGATGAACCACGAACACGTCCTGGCGCGGTTGCGTTCGGCGAGCGAGCAAGTCGGCCAGATTGTTTCGATCGCTCTCGGGGGTGGGCGCTGTCAGCAAACCCGGCGGCTTGTTGACCACCACGAGATGCTCGTCCTCGAACAGCACTTCGAACGTGGGCAAGCGGGCCGCATCTTGCTCCCGCGCGGCCGAACCCACCTGTTTTTTCGCTCGGGCCAACGCCCCGCCTATGTAAGCGGTGACTTCATCGCCGCGGGCAAGCAAGCGACCGGCGGTTTTGGTGCGGGTGCCGTTTAAGAACACGCCGCCTACATCCAAGAGAATGCGCGCCTGACGCCGTGACAGATCGGGCACGCGTTTGGCAAGCACTTGATCCAACCTTTGCCCCACGTCGTCAGCCAGCGCTTGAAAAGATTCGGTGCGCGCACGAATGGGCAGCCCCGGAGCCGCCGAACGGGGCTTGGCGGAGGGTGGAGTCACGTCGTCTGCATCGTCCGCCATGAAGCGGGCAAAAGTAGCACTTGGCCGCCTTGCTGCCACGGAATCACCAGCGGCGAACATCAAACGGTCATATGCTTCGCACCATGGCCGAAACGTCTGCCCCTGCCCTGCGTTTGGGCGTGTCCACCTGCTTGCTGGGCGCCAAGGTGCGGTTCGATGGCCAGCACAAACGTGATGCCTTCTTGGTGGATGTGCTGGGCGGCTACGTGCAATGGGTGCCTGTTTGTCCCGAGGTGGAAGTGGGCATGACGGTGCCGCGCCCCATCGTACGCTTGCAACGCGGGCCCTCCGAAACCACGTTGATGATCAACCCGGCCAGTGGCGAAGACTGGACCGCCCGCATGCAGCGGTTCGCGCAAAAACGCGTGGCGGCGCTGGCGAAGGAAGATCTGGATGGCTACGTACTTAAGAAGGCTTCGCCCAGCTGTGGCCTCGAGCGGGTGAAGCTTTATCCGGCGGCCCGCACGCCTGCAGACCCCAAGAGCCCCGGACAACCCACGAAGGATGGCGTGGGTTTGTTTGCAGCGGCCTTGGCGCAAGCGTTCCCCAACTTGCCCATGGAAGAAGAAGGCCGGCTCGAGGATCCGCATCTGCGGGAAAACTTCATTGAACGCTTGTTCGCCTACCGCCGCCTCAAAGATCTGTGGCGCGGAGGATGGAAGGTGGGCGATCTGGTGGCGTTTCACACCGCGCACAAGCTCACGCTGATGGCGCACTCGCCGCTGGCCTACAATCAGCTGGGGCGATTGGTGGCCGACGCCAAAGCGCTGCCGCGCGCGCAATTGCAGCAGACCTATGAACGCGGCTTTATGGACGCGATGAAAAAGCGGGCCACCGCCGGACGCCACGCCAATGTGCTGCAACACATGCTGGGATACCTGCGCCCGCACCTTGACCCGGCCGATCGAGACGAGATGGCCCAGCTGATCGAAGAGCACCGTTTGGGCCAAACGCCACTGGTGGTGCCACTGACGCTGTTGGCGCATCACCTGCGCAAGCATCAGGTGGCGTACCTGCTGAACCAAAGCTATCTGCAGCCACACCCGCGGGAACTCATGCTGCGAAATCGCGTTTGAATGCGCCAAGCGTAGAACGCACAAAACCCCGCTTCGGAACAAGTCCGAAAGCGGGGTTTTTCTATAGTAAAGTTGAGAACTTACAGACCCTTCTTCACCATGTACTTCAACAAATCGACGACCCGGTTCGAGTAGCCCCACTCGTTGTCGTACCAGCTCACCAACTTGAAGAAGTTGGCGTTCAGTTCGATGGACGAGCCAGCGTCGTAGATGCTGGAGAGCTTGTCGTGGATGAAGTCGCTGGAGACAACTTCGTCCGTGGTGTAGCCCAAGATGCCCTTGAGGTAGCTTTCGCTGGCGCCCTTGAGCGCGGCGTTGATGTCCTTGAGGCTGGTGGACTTTTCGGTCTTGAAGGTCAAGTCAACGGCCGACACCGTGGGGGTGGGCACGCGGAAGGCCATGCCGGAGAGCTTGCCTTTGACCTCGGGGATCACGAGACCCACGGCCTTAGCGGCGCCCGTGGTGCTGGGGATGATGTTGATGGCGGCGCTGCGGCCACCTTTCCAGTCTTTGCGGCTGGGGCCGTCCACGGTTTTTTGCGTGGCGGTGTAGGAGTGAACGGTGGTCATGAGACCCTCGGTCAAACCGAAACCCTCTTTGAGCATCACGTGCACAAGCGGCGCGAGACAGTTGGTGGTGCAGCTGGCGTTCGACACCACGTGGTGCTTGGAGGCGTCGTACTTTTCCTCGTTCACACCCATCACGATGGTGATGTCTTCATTCTTGCCGGGGGCCGAGATGATGACCTTCTTGGCGCCTGCGTCGATGTGGCCTTGCGCCTTTTCCTTGTCAACGAACAAGCCGGTGGACTCGATCACCACGTCAACGCCAAGCTCTTTCCAAGGCAGCTCGGCTGGCGATCGGGCGCTGACAACCTTGACCTCTTTGCCGTCAACGGTGAGCACCTCGTCGGACTTGTACCCAGCTTCACCCTCGAAGCGGCCCTGAACCGAGTCGTACTTCAGCAGGTAGGAAAGGTTGTCGGCGGGAACGATGTCGCCCACGGCAACCACCTCGAAGTCTTTGCCGAACAGCCCTTGGCTGTACAAAGCGCGGAACACCAGGCGGCCGATGCGCCCAAAACCATTAATTGCAATTCGCGTAGCCATTGTTTTCGTATTCTCCTCGTTCGCCCCTATGCGCGCAGCAAGCGGCCGCGCAGCTCGTAGAAACTTGCCGCGTTTTAGCACGGAATGGCCTGACGGGTAGCCGCGGTTACGGAAAAAAAATCCCACCTGGCGCCAGGGAGACAGGCGCAAGATTCGCGTTAATCTGCAAGGCAGTGAACGCTCCCCAGCCCGCCGTCTTGTCGGCCGATTGCATCAAGGAAACGGCGAAGGCATGCGGCTTTTCGTTGGTGGGTCTGGCGCGCGCCGAGCCATTGCCCGCGGCCCCCCTACGCGACTGGCTGGCCGCAGGGCACGCCGCAGACCTTGGCTGGATGGGCAAGAACGTTGAAGAGCGGTTGGACCCGGCGCGCGTGGTACCCAACGCTCGCACGGTAGTGGCGCTGGCCATCGCCTACCACCGCCCCGACGATGAGCGCAGCCCCATCGCCCGTTACGCGCGGGGACGCGATTACCATTACGCCCATCGCGACCGGCTGAAAAAGCTGCGCAAGCGGCTCATGGCGTTAGACCCCAGCATGCGCACGTACTCCTGCGTGGACACGGGCATGGCCATGGAAAAACCCTGGGCTGTGCGGGCGGGGTTGGGCTGGGTGGGCAAAAATGGCTGCTTGATTCACCCGCAATGGGGATCGTGGTTCACGCTTAGCGTGTTGTTTTTGAACCGCGAGGCCGACGCCTACGACAGCCCCATGGCCGACCAATGCGGTAGCTGCGACAAATGTTTGCGCGCATGCCCCACGAAGGCGTTTGCGGCGCCCCAGGTGGTGGATTGCCGCAAATGCATCGCCTACCACAGCATCGAGAACCAAGGCCCCGTGCCCGCCGAGGTGCGCCCCGGCTTTCGCACTCGCGCGTTTGGTTGCGACGTGTGCCAAGAGGTGTGCCCGTTTAACCGCAGGCCCCTACCAGCCACCCAAGATCCCGTGCTGGCGCCAAGGCCCATCGGGTTGTTGTCGCCCGAGCAGTTGGCCAACCTCAGTGAAGCCGAATTCGCCGCTCTGGCGCCGGGCACGCCCCTACCCCGCATTGGTTTCCATGGTCTGCGGCGCAACGCTTTGTTTGCACTTGGTGCCAGCCGAAGGCAGGAGGCCCGCGCAACCATCGAGCGTCTGTTGTTAGACCCAGAGCCCAGCGTGGCCGAGGCGGCACAGTGGGCCCTTGGCCGGCTGTGATCACATCAAGGGCGATACGCTTCCAACGCGTTTAAAACCGCATCGAAGCCTTGGCGCGCACCGCCCGTGCAAAGTTCGGCATAGGCGCGCACGTGCGGCACCAGCCCCAAACTGGGAAAGCTCGACAGCCGGTCAACGGCCAGCGCCCGCAGGGGGCCATCGTGTTCGCGAATGACGTCCATGAGCACCAACGCCGCTTCCAAAATCGGCACGTCGGCCACCGCGGACAAAGCCGCCTCACGCACCAGCGGATCGCGGGTTTCGCGCAAAATGCGAACCAAGGGTTCAAGCCCGTCGCGAAAATGCAGGCCCCGCAGCGCCCGTCGCGCCTCGGCACGCACGCGTTCATCGGAATCATCCAAACCCAGCTTCACGGTTTGAAAGCTGCGTTTGCACAAGATTTTTCCGGCGGCGCCCATCACGGCGGCCCGCACTTCGGGCAGCGTGTGCCGCGCCAAGCGTTCGAGCGGCGCCAACACCTCGTACACCTCCACGTCGCCCAAGCCCGCGATCACAGCCCGGGCGGCGGCAGGCTGGTCGGCCCAGGCCGGTTGGTCCACGGCGGCCAGCAAGGCCAGCAACGCCGCACGTACAAAGCGCAGATGATCGGTGCGTTCCACCACCACCAGGGCCAAGGTGGCTTCAGCTTGGCCATCAAGCTCCCACTCGATGAGATCCTGCCACGCGATGTCTTGGTAAGCGCCTGGGCTTTTGAACGCCGATGGCAATGCGGGCCCCGCGGGGGGGCTTTCGCTGGCGCGGGAATAGCGGGTCGCCAAGGCGGCATAACGGACGGTTTTCGCGGCGTCGATGGGAAGCTCGGCCAATGCTTCGTACACGCGCCCCATGAGCGGCAGATCACCCAGCGACGTGGCGGCGTCCAGCGCTGCGGAAAAAGCGTTTTCGGCGAGCTCCGGCGCTTGCCCCTGGCTCAGGCTTTGGCGCGCGGCTTCCGTCCACAGCTCAACCGCCTTGCGCAGAAAATCAGGCTCAAACGCCAACCCTTGCCGGCGGCTGTAATCAGCGGCGTCCAGCGCCACGGTGGCGGCGGCGTGAAACTCAAACCGCTTGGCCGCCGCAGTCATAAAATCGTCCATGTATTGCAGGGCAAAATCGCGCTGCCCATCCGCCATGAGAATGCGAATGGCGTTGACGTAGCCTTCGGCCAAGTTCTCAAATGCGGCGCCCGCGCCCTGCCCCACGCGCAAGATCAGCAAGTAACAATCAAACGCGCGCTCGCGCTGGCCACGGCTTTCGTAGTCATCGGCCAACGCTTCAAGCCCTGACACCGCTTGAATCAGATGCTGGGCGGCGGTGTCCTCGTTGCCCAAGCCGCGTTCAACGCGCGACCGCATCAGCTGCACCAAGGCCATTTCGTAAGCGCGCAGCCGCAGGCGCGGATCGCGTTCAAGCCGCTCCCACAAAGCGCGGGCGCCAGGCAAATCACCGGCCTCTTCCAGTTCGCGCGCGGCCAGCACCCGCAACCCCGCTTTCTCAAGCCGCGAGGCCGCTTCTTTGCGCCGCCCTTGGCGCCCCAAAGCGAGCGCCCACGGCACGGGATCTTGTTCGGCGGTGAGCGCCGATTCCACTTCCGCAAACCGGCGCAGCGCCAATTGAATGAACCCCACCGCGCGTCTGGCGCCACGCATGCGGTAGGCGCCCAAGGCCCCCTCCAACCAGCTTTCGTAAAGCCCGGGCTCAAACACCGCCACACGCGCCAGCAAGCTGCGGTAGAGGCCCAAAGCCTCGGCGGCCTGGCCTGCACGCAGCGCCCGGTCGGCGCGCTCTTTGGTGTCTATTTCGTCACGGGTTGGCACGCGCCACGTCCTCCAAAATGTGTAACCCGCGCTTCTTGCGGGCCTCGGGCGCGGCAAAGTCAGCAGCGGTCACCACTTGATGCCGATGCAGCAGTGGCAAATACGGCAGCGACAAGGGATGCGACGGCAAAACAAACACGCCATAAAGCCGGCACACCGCCGCAAGCCCCTCGATCAGCGGTTGCGGCACGTGGCATTCGCCGTGGGTGATGAAGGTGATGGCCAGCTCGCGCGCGCCCCGCCGCTTGAGCCGCCGCGCTTCATCCAAAAGATCGTCAAACACGCGGGCGTAGTGGCGGCCGCGTTCAGAGCGAAACGACAAAATGTGAGGCAACTCGTGCCCGCCAGCTGCGCCCACGGGAATGCGCCTGTGCAAACGGCTGTCGAAAAACCGCAGGCTCACCGCTTCGCCCTGCAAGCTAAGTTTTTTCGCCAGCGCCACGGCCAAACCGCGCGCACAGATCTCGCGCAGCCCGCGCATGGAAGCTGAAGCGTCTAGCAACACCCAATGCTCGCGCAGCACCGATTCCAGACGCCGCTCGTGACCGTAGTAGAGCAACTCGTCGCTCAGCACTTTGTGCTCAAAGATGTCGCTGTCGTGGGCCAATTCTGACGGCAGCAAGGCGTCCAAACTCCCCCGGCGCTCCACCGACGCGTAACCATCAATGGTGAACCTCTGCGCGGCCGTGGATCGCTTGGTTTCCAAAACCGAAGGCAAAAGCTGCAGCGAAAACTCCACCGCACGCCCTCCCACCGCGCTGCCCATCAGGTTGTACAGATCCAAAAGCTCGGTTGGGGCGGCGCCCGGAAACATGCCCAACAAACGCAAAGGCCCTAGCTCGATCTGTTCCGCACGTGCCAGCACCAGTTCGCGTTGCGACACCAAATGCGACATGAAACCTAACGCCCAACTGGGATCGAAATTCACAGCCCATTGCGCGGGGCCTTGGCCAAGGGCACCCGCGGCGGTGGGCAACGCGCCCACAGGAGCGGGACGCGGCCCGGTGCCCGCCCACCGCGCATACGCATCGGTGATCATGCGCGCCACCATCACGGCCTCGAACTCGACCGGTAGCGGCCGTCGCGCCATGGTTTGCAGCGCTTGGGTTTGCGCCAAACTGCGCAAGAGCGCGGCGTAACGGCTGAACAACTCTGCCGACCGGCGGTCAAAAGCGGGACGCCCAGGAACCGGCTTTGTTGTTTCCCCACTGCCGGGCTCCGCGCCGCTGAGCAAACGCTGAAGGTCGTAGACCACGAACAAGGGCGGGTCCATGCCCAGGCGGCCCAGCGCGTTTCGGCAAGCAATGGCTTGGCCCACCACCCCAGGGCCCGCGGCAGGTGCGGTGACGGCGTAAACCAACGTGCCCAATTGGCGGCCCAACTCGGCAGCCGCCCGCGCGTCGCTGTCCCGGGGACCGGGTTCGATGGCCATGCCTCTAGCCTACCGCAAGACGGCGCGCTTCACCGCAACCGGGCGGCTGCTGCTAGCCGCCGTTGCGCACACCTGCGGCCCGACGTTGCGCCGAGGCCAGGGTGCTTTCCATCAACATGGCGATCGTCATGGGGCCCACGCCCCCAGGGACCGGCGTGATGGCGGCCGCGTGTTCAGCCGCGCGCTCGGTGTCCACGTCACCGCAGAGTTTCCCCTGGTCGTCGCGGTTCATGCCCACGTCGATCACCACGGCGCCGGGTTTGATCCAATCGCCTTTCACAAACCGCGCCCGGCCAATGGCGGCCACCAACACATCGGCCTCGCGCACGATGCTGGGCAAGTCTTTGGTTTTCGAGTGGCACAACGTAACCGTGGCGTTGGCCGCGGTCAGCAGCATGGCGGCGGGCTTGCCAACAATGTTCGAGCGGCCCAAAACCACGGCATTTTGCCCCTCTAGCTTTACCTGCGCCTCTTGCAGCAAGCGCATCACGCCGGCGGGGGTGCAGGGCACGAATCGGGGCTCGCCCATCAGCATGCGGCCCAAATTGTCAGGGTGGAAGCCATCCACGTCCTTGCGTGGATCCATCGCCAGCAGCACCTTGCGGCTGTCGATGTGGGCAGGCAACGGGAGCTGAACCAAGATCCCGTCCACGTCCGGGTTGTCATTGAGCGCGTGTACCAGGGCCAGAAGATCGCCTTCGGAGGTGGCAGCCGGCAAATGGTGATCGAAGGCGCGGAAGCCAATTTCGGCACAGGCCTTGGTTTTGTTGCGAACATAAACTTGCGAAGCGGGATCCTCGCCCACCAACACAACGGCCAACCCCGGCTGCACGCCAGCGTTCACCAAGCCTGTAGTTTGGTCTTGCAAGCTGGCCCGGATGCGAGCCGCCAAACCTTTGCCGTCGATCAAGCGAGCCACCATGCCTTAGCCAGCTACCACGAGGCCCCCAGCGAAACAAGCGCGATCGGGGGCTTTGCGCCAGCCCACAAGCGGAGGCGCAGGCCGCCCGCAAAAAAACCGCGCAACCAGCCCGCGACGCGCCCGATAACGGGACATGTCGCTTCGCATTTTAAAATTTGCATTGCTGGGTGTGGCCGCAGCGGGCGCGTTGCCGGCGTGGGCATCCGCTGAAGGCCCTCCTGTGGCGGTGACCGGCGCCGTTGACGCCGTGGTTGCCAACGAGCACGGGGTGATTGCTATCCAAGCGGGGACGGTGTTTTGGGTTTCCCCCCAAGGTGACGTCATTCGCCGACCTGTTCCTAGCCGCGCCCTGGAAGGGACGGCAGACGAGGGCGGACGCCGCTTGGCCCAGGCCCAAGCAGACGAAGACTTGTTCGATCGCCACGGCGTTGAGGAGGACATAAGACACGAGGTCGAGGGTGAGGCGTGGCTTGAGGACATGCGGCCCATGCGGTCAGCTGCTGGCGCAAGCGGCTGGTTGGAGGGCGCTGGCGGCGTTTTGCTTTTGGCGGCCAATGCGAAAACCGGCTTTGTGGCCAGCGACGCCGGGCTGTTTGAACTGCCCACACCCGGGGTGCTTAAACCACGAATCACGTGGACGCAGCAACCGCTGGCCATGGCGGTGTCAGCGGGTGGGCGGGTGGCCTTCGCCACGGCTTTGGGCGTCTCGGTGCTGGGTGCCAACGCGCAAAGCAGCGTTTGCACCCCCACCATGGGGCCGGCAGAGCAACTGGCGGTGTTCGAGGGGTCTGCTGGTATAAGCCGCAAAGGCGTTTGTGCGCAAACCACGCTGCTGTGGCGACAAGGCAGCACGGTGACAGTGGCCACGGATGCCGGGCTGTTCGTTCTGCCCTGGCGCGCAACTTCGCTGGTGAGCTGCGGGAATTTTGCGCTGGTCAATGCCGACGAAGGTTTGTTCTTGCTGAGGCCGTCGTGGCAACCTGCGCAACCGGTTTCGTGGCAACTTGTGGCCTCCCAGGCGCCGCACCAGCATCTGCGCTGCACAGCGCATGTTCCGTGGGCGGTGGCGGCCTTCGATGATGCCGGCGGCGGCGCGGCGGTGTCGGTGGATGGCGGCCGCAACTGGCGGCCGCTGGTGGTGCCCGCGGGGATGCCCTTGACCGATATCGCGATCTGGGAAACCGGGCCTTGGTTGGCCACGCCGTGGGGGCTGGGGCAACCAGGCATGACCACCCCCGCTCCCACGCGCCGCAACGCTGTGCCGGCTAGCCGTGCCCCTGCGGCCTTGTGGGCCCAGTGGCTGCCACTGGTAGATGTCACCGCCGGGTGGGGCCTGCGCACCCAAAGCCGCACAGACGGGGTTTTGCTGGCCTCACAGGAGCCAACCCGAGACACCTCGGTATTGCTGACCGCCGAGTTTCCGCTGAGCCCAAGCCCTCGGCAGGCCGCGTACAACAGCAACGCGCCCCCACCGGCGACCCTCGCCCAAGTCGCGGCCCCCCAGGACGCGGCCTCGAACGTTCCCGCGCCACAGCCTACGCCGGGCACCACTGAGGTTCGCCCCATGCCCCCGCCCCGCCCCCCACCACCCAAACCTCATCGCGTGCCCGCGGGGCCGCCAGCGTGTTTGGCCGATCTGCGGGAAGCTGCGGTGGCGATGGCGATGGCCCACCCCCAACGGTTGCAATCACTGGTGGCCCGGGCCCGCTACGCCGCGTGGCTGCCTGAGCTTCGATTTCGCGCCGAAAAGCGCCTGGGCCGCAACCAATCACTGGATTTTGACAGCGACACCATCTTCGCCCCTTTGGGCGTTCGCACGGTGAATGACATGCGTTTGGAGGTGCGCGCCAGTTGGGATCTGTCGCGGGTGGTGTACAGCCCAGACGAATTGGCGGCCACGGTGCAGGCGGCGCGCATCGCTGACGCGCGTCGCGAGGTGTCCGTGCTTGTAAATAGGTTGTTCTTCGAACGCCGCCGGCGCGAGGCGGCACTGGCTGATGAAAACGGCGAAGCCGAGGGCGAGGACGACCTGGAAGATGCCCCCACCTCGCGTCGGCGCCTGCGCTCCACCACGAACCTTCTGCCGCTGCGCACCGCGGAACTTTCGGCCGATCTTGACGCGCTTACAGGCGGTCTGGCTGCCACGTGCCGGTAAATCCCGCTCCAGCTGGTAGGGGTTTGGCCGATGAACGTTATTGGCGTACGATAGACCTCGCGTACGCGGCAACGTCTTGCATATGAACACCACATCGAATGGCACCGGCGAGGCCCGACGACACCCCCGCTTCTCGGTGGACGTTGAGGCCACGATCAAGCGCAGCGCAGGCGACTTCCAGGCCCGCGCGCGCGATCTCTCGCTCACCGGCATTTGCCTGGTGTCCTCTTCCCCGCTGACGGTAGGCAGCGTTGAGAACATCAGCTTGGTGCTGGCGTTTGGTCAAGGCGCCTATTCCGAGCCGCTGGGGCTTCCCGCGCGCGTTGTGTGGTGCACCCAAATCGGCAACGCCTACCAAGTGGGCGCCATGTTCGAGAACATCACGGATGAACAGGACAGCTACTTAGACATGTTTCTGCAATTTCTCGACGGAACGCTCACGCCGCGAGGAAGCGATGTGGCTGATGCCGATGACGAGGAGCGCACACCCGCTCCCGAAGACGTCGACAATCCGTTTCGGCGCTAGTGGCTGACTGGCCGAAGACAACAGACCACCGTCGCTAAACCGTCAACGTGGCGGCTAACCTGCGCGCACGATTGCTTCCGCCACGCGCACGCCGTCTAGCGCCGCGCTGACAATTCCGCCCGCGTAGCCCGCGCCTTCCCCTGAGGGGTAAAGGCCAGGCGTGCCCGGGGACTCCAGCGACACTGGATCGCGTGGCAAACGCACGGGCGCGCTGGTTCGCGTTTCAACACCCACCAAAACGCCATCCGCATGCGACAACGGGCGCAGGCGCGACACCAACTGCCCCAAGCCGTCGCGCAACGCATGTGACACCGCGGGTGGCAGCACGGCATCCAAATTCACTGGAACCACACCTGGGCGATAGCTTACGCGCGGCAGATCGCGGCTGGTTTTCCCTTTGACAAAATCCGTCAACCTTTGCCCCGGTGCCTGCAAAGCGCCTCCGCCCGCACGATAGGCCGCCTCTTCAACATGTCGCTGATAATCAATGCCCGCCAGCGCGCCGGCCGCATCGGGGCCAAAGTCCTCTGGCTGCACAGTGACCACAAAGCCCGAGTTCGCAAACGGCGAGTCGCGCTTGGACAAGCTCATGCCATTGACCACCACACCGCCTAGATCGGTGGCGGCTGGCACAATCCAACCGCCGGGACACATGCAGAAGCTGTAGACGCCGCGCCCGCAGGCTTGTGCCTTCAATTCGTAAAACGCCGCCGGCAGTTCGGGATGCTTGGCGGCTTGTCCATACTGCATCTCATTGACCACGTGTTGTGGGTGCTCCATGCGCACGCCCAACGCGAACGCTTTGCGCTCAATCGCCACGCCCGACTGCGCGGCCCACGCATAAACCGAACGCGCCGAATGCCCGACCGCCAAAACGACAGCGTCGGCTTGAACTTCATCGCCGCCCGCCAACTTTACGGCGACAATGCGACCACGGTCTGTGCGCAGGCCTGCAAACTGCGTCTCAAACCGATACTCCCCGCCATGCGCCTCGATGTGATTTCGCAGTTGTGTGAGCACCTTGGGCAAGCGATTGGATCCCACATGCGGACGCCAATCCACTTGCACGTCATCTGGGGCACCGAAACGCCGCAAATCAGACAAGATCACCGCAACGCCTTCTTTGTCCTTTGACCGCGTGTACAGTTTGCCGTCGGAATACGTGCCTGCGCCGCCTTCACCAAAACAATAATTTGATTCGGGATTCAAAGTGCCTCGCTGAAGGTTGGCCAAGTCCTTGCGGCGCGGTTGCACTTGTTTGCCACGCTCCAAGATCACGGGACACAACCCTGCTTCCACCAAGCGCAAAGCGGCCCACGTGCCGGCGGGTCCCGAGCCCACAATCACAACGCGTTTGCGATCGCGCCCCGAAGGCCAGCACAGGGGCGCGCGGCCCACAAACGTTGTTGGCAACAACGATTCGCCCAGGCGCACCACTTCCAAGCGCAAACGGAATCCCGCGGCTCGTCCTTTGCGCGTGTCGAGGGCACGACGAACAACGCGCACGTCGCCCACGTCGGACGCACGCCATCCCAACTGCGCGGCGGCCACCTGCTGCAGGGGCTGCGTGAGCTGGGACAGAGGCACAAAAACATCGATCGTGGTCATGCGCGTTCCCCTACGATCAAAGGGGTTTCGTGAATCTCATACCCTACCTCAGCATGCAACAACGCCAGCGCCGTGGCGTTCACCGTGGCATCCAAAACCGGGAACCAACGCGCAAATAGCGGCGACTTGATGGTTTGTCGTGCCAGCGCAGCGGCCTCGTCAACACCTTGCAACGCTGAAGTGGGCAAGGTCTCGTAATAAGGCCTCCACTGGGTTGTGGGCGCCATCACATCACGAAGACCATGCGCATCGGCCAGGTGCGCTTGCAGCCGCAAAGCCGCGTATTCCCGTGATGCCTGCACGTCGCTTGTGTTGTCCAAGCCCCAGTCGATCTGGGTCAAAGCTGTAGGGCCTTCCACCAACGCGTGACAAAGCTCGTGCAACACGAGTTGCGCAACACAGTCGTCGTGATCAAGTGTGTTTGGCACGCCAATCGCAATGACGGTTTCGCCGTTGAAAGTGGCATAGGCGGCATCAGTGCGGGTGACCACAAAGCCAAGCTGGCCCGCGGCGTGCATCCAAAGCGCGTCGATGTTTTCGCGGCAGAGCGGGCTTTTAAGCGCAATTTTTCGCTGCATGAACAACCAAAAACTATCGCAGAATTTCGCATACTTGCGAGCAAAGGGGCAGCGGGCAGGGGGATTTTGATCGGTTGGACAAGCGGATTTGTGTTGACGGGAGCGTCATAAACACATAAATCCTCGACTCTCGACCGTATCCCTCACCGGTTCCGGTGCTTTGGTGCACTGGCAGCTGTTTTGCTCAGAAGACCCGTTCGCTCGCAGTTTCGGGTGTCGAATTCTTCGGAGTCCATCAACGGGATAAACAACTTTGCTTTCGTCGAAACCAACCAAAATGGTAGGCGCCCTGCTTGCGTTTGCGGGCGCGTTCTCCGGGACTTCAAGCGTCCAGGCCGCTCCGCCTGTGCGGGGCAGTGCTCCGTCTAAGGCGCGGGCGCCAAGGCCGGATTTGCCACTTCCGTCGGCTCGGGCGCAGCCTGCCACCAAGCCGATGCTGGTCCACGAGGCCTGTTTCGCGGAAACGCTCTGCAATCTAAAGCCCAGATTTCAACGGGCCAAGCGGTCATGGGATGAGGGGTTCTGCCCTGATGTGGCTCGTTCGTTTCTGGAAGTTGCTGAAGATCACAAGCTAAATCCCGCTTTGATGTTGGCCGTGTCCATCAACGAGAGCGATCTCGACGATCAAGCCGTGGCAACTTCGGTGCGCGGCGAAACCGTTTACGCAAAAGACGGTGGTCTTATGGGCATCCGTTGCATTCTCGACGACAAGGGCAACTGCACCAACGGCAACGTTCGCGGGTTGACCTGGACCAACGTCATGAGCCCCTTCACGAACATTGCCCTGGGCGCCCGTGAATTGGTGCATTACCGCGACGGCGCGGGGATCGAACGTGTAGAAAAGAACATCCGCGGTCGTGACGGTACGGTAACGCGCGTGGTGAGAAATACACGATGTCAGCACCGCACCCATGCCTACTGGGCCCACTACAATCACGGTCCTGTCTACAAATCTGACGGGTACGCGCGCCACTACCCGCACCGGGTGGCTGTCTTGTACCACGCGCTCGTTAAGGCGATGGGTATGCCCATGCCGAAGGAATTGACTGAGGGCCGGATCACGCTTCGAGACAAGGGCCAACGGGAACGCACCGCCGACCGCCCCGTGGAGCAGCGCTACAAAGAGCTCGTTGAATTGATTGAGGCCTCCGCCGGCAACACGTGCCGCAATCTGGCCGCGCTCAACTAAGCACCTTGTCGTTCAACAAGGCCATGCTTGAGCAACCAGGCGACGAGCGCATAAGCCGCGATGTCGCCTAGCAAGCCGCCCGGCCACAGCGCACGTATATGATTCACCAGCTGGGGTGCGGGCATCGGCGCCCGCCTCAACACGGCCAAAGCGGCACCCACATCGGTGAGCTGAAAAAGCGATTTGAGTTCTGGATGCAAATACATATGCGAAGTGTCTACATCTGAAACCAAAACAAGATTCTGCTGCATCTGCTCCAAGTCGCAAGGTGTGAAGTGGGCGCGAAAAACGCGCCCAAAGTCCATTCCCAAAGGCTCTGGTTGCGGTTTTGATTTTGCCTGCAAGCGCAGACGCTTCCACACCGCCTCGTATTGCGGAATCACCACGTCCCAGGCGAAACGTGAGCGCGCCCAACTGCGGGCCGCGTGCCCGCGTTGATTGCGTTCGTCGGCGTTCTGGGTGGCTTGCACGAGCGCAGAAAGTAGCGCACGAGGTGAAACCGAAACCCCTTGGCCCAACAAAAGATGCAGCGGGCGCTCAAACAAAGACAGTCCGTAAAGTCGCAGCATTGAGGATGCGCTTTCTTGCTGCGTGTTCACCCGCCAACCAACATGCGCGGGCACCGTATCTTTGTAGCCATCGAAATCGGACACCACCACCGCCAATCCCATTCCCATCGCTTCAACAACCGACAAGCCAAAGGTTTCTTGCACGTTGTCGCTGGGTGAAACAAACACGTCCGCCGCCGCCAGCCACCCACCCTTTTCGCTGGCAGGAAAATCCAACACAATGTGCACACGATCCTGCACGTTCAAGGCGGCCGCCCATACCTTCACCATGTCGGCTGTCCCGGTGCCCTGGCGCGCGCCCGCCAACACCAACTGCAAGTTTTGTTCGGGACATTCCTGCAGCAGCCATGAGAACACACGAACAAGCGGAAACAGATCCATCTTGTCGTATTCAGAAAAACGTCCCATCGCGATCAAAACGATGGCGTCATTCGGAATCTGCAAACGTGCGCGCAGAGCTTCGCGGGGGTGTTGTGCCGCGCTGAGATCGAGCGCTTCGAAATCAACGCCCAAGGGGACCTGCGCGCGTTCGAAGGTCATGTCCGGTAAAACAATGCCGCGCACGGCGGCCGCCTCTGTTACCAGCTTCAAGCTTTCATTGAGTGCGGCTTCGCCTGCCGAGCTTGAACAAAACACGGCATCGCCTTGGCCTGGCGGTGACAAGGCGCCGCGAATGTAGCTTTCGAGCATGCGTGGGTACGACAAGCTGTGAATCTGTCCGGTCACCGGCACGTGTTGCGTGGCGAAGTGATCACGTAAGGCCACGAGGTCGAAGAACCAGCCCCAATGACTTTCGTGATGGACGACCGAGATCTCGCCCCTGGCCAGCCGATCAGGCAGCTCTAACCGATGAGCCACTTCGATGCGCTGTGGGTCGAAGTGGGCCAGCGTCTGCACAAAGGCCTCTACATCTGCGCGCTGCGCTTGTTCGCCTACAAACCACAGAAATCTCGCCACGTCCGCGTGTCGCACCAATGCCTGCAAAAACGCCTCATTTGCCACGCGACGGCCAACCAGAATGCCATCTTCGCTGCGTCCACCCGCAACGACACCCGGTTCGATCAACGTCGCCAACGTATGCACTTGGTCATGGAAGCGCGGCTTTGCCCGGGCGTCAATTTCTGTTGTTTGCAGGCGCTCTCGATCCGAACGCGGTACAATGAACAGTGCAACGCTGAGGAGGAAACGATTCGTTCCCTGCCGTCATGGGAGAACCCGCTTACATAGCTGGCCCCCCCGCCGGGCCCAAAGACCTTGTCATGCTTGATCGGGACCATCCCGGCTTTCGTGACAAGGCTTACCGGCAAAGGCGCAATCACATTGCCCAGTTGGCGCTGCAATTTGAGGGCAACAGCGAAATACCGGTGGTTCAGTACACGGGGGAAGAAACGCAGGTGTGGACCACTGTGTGGCAGCGCCTTCGTCCCGTGCACAGGCGGTTTGCCTGCGCCGCCTATCTGGAAGGCTTTGGCACGCTCAACTTGGACCCGCACCATGTGCCCCAGCTGGCGGATGTAAGCCAAAAACTAGAAACCTTTACGGGCTTTCGCATGCTGCCCGTGGCGGGTTTGGTGGCCTCGAAGGCATTTCTGTCGCAATTGGCGCGGTCGGTGTTCCTTTCCACCCAATACGTGAGGCATGCCAGCCGCCCCTTGTACACGCCCGAGCCCGACATCATCCACGAGGTCATTGGCCACGCGGCGTCGCTGTGCAGTCCCCAGCTGGCCGCCTTGAATCGCCTGTTTGGCGAAGTGGCTGCGAGGTCGCCGGAAAGCCGCATCGAAGAGCTCGAGCGACTGTATTGGTTCACGGTTGAGTTTGGTGTGGTGCTGGAGGACGGCAAGCCCAAGGCCTTTGGCGCCGGCTTGCTGTCCTCGTTTGGCGAATTGGGGCGCTTTGCGACCGACGCCTTTTTGAGCCCTTTCGATCCCACACAAGTCACTGCAAAGCCCTACGATCCCACCGACTACCAAAAACAGCTCTATTTCGTGCCATCTTTGGATTTTCTGCTGGAGCGCCTCCGCCGGCATTTTGCTGATCATTTCTAACCCGGTGCATCCTGAAGGCGCCCGCGGTAAGCTTTTGCGATGTCCACCGCCACCGATCGCTATCGCATCGTTCCCGAGGACACCGCACTTTTGCTGGTGGATTTTCAGGAGCGCTTGGCCGCGGTGATGCCGCAAGCGGATCGCCACAGCTGTGAGCGGAACATCAGTTTGTTGCTGGACGTAGCCCAAAGACAACGATGGCCAGTGGTGCTGTCCGAGCAATACCCCCAAGGCCTTGGCCCCACGGTGCCTGGGCTTCGTGATCTGCTGGCCACACAGGCCTCCCACCGCATCGAGAAGATGCATTTTGCGACCACCGATGCCCCTGAGTTTCCTGCGGTGTTCTCGGCCGTGGGCAGGCGCCGCTGGGTGGTGGTGG
>JBBSJE010000078.1:0-24887 GCA_038257535.1 Polyangia bacterium | reverse complement strand
TTCATGAGCCAGCAGCCTGCTGACGTGATTGGCAAGCCGTTTGCGCCTGGTGCGCAGCAGGTGGACAACCGCCGGTTGCTCACCGTCAACCAGGCCATCGAGAGCCACCCGGTTGAGAAGGTGGGCGCCACCCTGCGTGGCTACATGACGGCGATGCAGCAGATCGCCGTCGGCGGCTGAGCATGACGGGGCCCGGCGAAGACCTTTCGGGTCTTAATCTCGCTGGGCCAGGGTTAACCCTTGTCACGGGCTGCAACGGCTCGGGCAAATCCACCGCCGCACGCACCCTCGCTGCGCGTGTGGCGGGATCCTGGCTGCTGTCGGCCGAGTCGCAGCAGGCGTTCTACGAAGCGCAGCTGAAGGCCGACGACAGCGACTTGGGTGAAGGCGTGGACACAACCACGCCTGTGCGTGAGTTGCTTGGGGAGGGTGGGAGGCGGCATCCGTTGTTTGCGGCCTTTCGACTCGAGCCGCTGTGGGATCGGCACTACCGGCACCTTTCAACAGGTGAGGCGCGCAAGGTTCTGCTGCTCGAGGCGGTGCTGCGCGCGCCGTCGCTTTTGATCTTGGACGATCCGTTCGATGGTTTGGATCGCGCGGCTTGCGAGGAGCTGGCGCACGGGATTGTGCAGGTGGCGGAACGGCTGTCTGTGCTGGTGGTTGGGACGTTTGGGGCGCGCGACGTGCCGTTTGGTTTGGAAGTCTTACGAGAGGTGGCGATCATCGCGGAGCGACGGCTGGTGTTCCAGGGCTCGTCTGAGGAGTTTGCCGCGCGCGGCGGTGATCGTGCGCAAGGGCGCCGCGGGCCGCCCGTGAGCCTGGGGACCCGGCATGCAGCGGTTGATCGGCGCGTGGCGCTCGTGCGCTTGGTCGGCGGGCGCGTGGCTTACGGCGATGACGTGATCTTCGATGGCCTTGATTTCAGCGTCTCAGCCGGACAGCACACATTGATCGAAGGGCCGAATGGCTCGGGTAAGTCTACGCTGCTCGAGATGATCACAGGCGATCACCCGCAAGGGTACAGCAACGACCTGCATCTGTTCGGCCGGCGGCGCGGCAGCGGCGAGACTGTGTGGGACATCAAGAAGAACATTGGGATGGTGTCGACCCGGTTGCACCGTGACTACCGTGTGAGCTGCAGCGTAGAGGAGGTGCTGCTGAGCGGCATCTACGACAGCATCGGCGTCTATAAAATTGCCACGCCCACGGATCGCGCGAGGGCGCGGGCGTGGCTGGCCTGGCTCCATCTCGATCTCGCGCCGAGCGCTTCCTTCCGCGAGCTGTCATTCGGCCAGCAGCGGCTGGTGTTGATTGCGCGCGCCGCAATCAAGGTGCCGCCGCTGGTGGTCTTGGACGAGCCGACATCGGGGCTTGATGCTGACAATCGAGCGCGTGTGCTCGAGCTGGTTGAGTCGTTGTGTGCGCAGGATATAAGCACGGTGCTCATGGTCACCCACCGCGCCGATGAACGTGCCTTTTGGCAGGGGCGGGTTGGGGGTGCGGTGCTGTCGTTGATGAGGCGTTAGGTTGGGAGGCGTTAGGGTCTCCCACCTTTTGGGATAAACGCCTGCGCCTAAGTCGCCAATCAGAAAGAGAGAGCTCATGGCCGAGACCACATCGCTCGAACCCAATCCGAGAGAGCCCTGCCCAACCCTCAACGTGGTCTTCGTGCTGGGGGGGCCCGGTGCCGGCAAGGGCACCATGTGTGAGCTGGCCGAGCTCCAGCTCGGCTGGACGCACCTGTCCGCCGGTGATCTGCTGCGCGCCGAGCAGGTCGCCGGCGGCCCGACCGCCGACATCTCTAAGGTAATCTCTGCCGGGAAGCTGGTGCCCAGCGAGATGGTGGTGCGTCTGTTGAAGGCCGCCATGGAGAAGACCACGAAAACCACAGGCAAGAGAAACTTCCTGATCGATGGTTTCCCGCGTTCGTTGTCCAACCTCGAGGCCTGGCACGAGGTCTTTGACCAGGACGCGGAGCTTCCCTCCATGCTTCACTTCGAATGTCCGTTCGAGGTTCTCGAGCGACGCATCCTGGGCCGTGCGAAGTACTCGGGCCGGACGGACGACAACGTCGGGGCATTGAAGGTCAGGTTCGAGACCTTCAATGCCGAGACCCTTCCCACCGTCGAGCTGTTCAGGAGCAAAGGCAAGTGCTTCGACATCGACACCAGCCAGGAGCGTTCGACAGTCTATGCGCTGGTCCGCAATCAGCTCGCCTCATACACAGATCCGCGGCTGGCGGCGAAGCCCTTGAGCGAGCGGTCGGAAATCCTGCTGGGCCTGCGGCCCTATCCGAAGAACAAGTAGAAAACGTCAGCCACGCAGCTCTGATACGAGCCCATGGTGTGAATCAAATACAACTATCGCGGTGGGAATCACGCACTTTTCGGCTCCATTGCAGCGAGCGCACGAGGAGGCACACCGTGAAGACAAGTCCCAACCCACAGCCTATGTTCACCACCGTCTCTTGCGACAGTCCCCATCGCGAGGATCCCAGACCCAGAACCAGCATGATGACACTTTGTGCAGCACCCAGGTAGACCATCTCGCGGCCTACGCCCCGGTTGACTGGATACCACAACGCGGGATCTTCCATGATCGAAGGCAGTCGGATTCCGTAAACGGAGTTGGGAGGTATCTTGCCCAGCGCCAACGGTAGGCATATCAGAACAAAGAGCGGTCCCAGCCCGTAAATGGTAAATAGGTCCACCGTAAGGATGCTCTCATAAAGCAGAGGAAAAGTCGCCACGTGCGCCGGCGGCAATCGTCGAGAACGTGTCGGCCGCTTCAACGCCCCCGGCTGAGCTCCTGCGCAAACCGTGCGGCGATGGGCGTAGCAACGCGTCCGCCCACGCCCCCACCTTCGACAATGACGGCAAAGGCAATGTCGTCGTAAAGGCCCACAAACCATGCATGCGTTGCGGGCGGCCGCGCGGTTCCGTATTCAGCGGTACCGGTTTTGCCAATCAGCCCAGGCACGCGCGCGGCGGCCTTTCCGGTGCCCTTCTTCACAACTGCCGTCATCAGGCCGCGGAGAATTTTCGCGGCACCGAAGCTAAGTTTTCGCTCGGTTTGCGGCTCCTCTAGATCGTAGAGCCGTGGCGCGCGCCATCGACCTGACCCAGCGGCCGCTGCGACCGAGGCCATGTGCAAGGGCGTTGCAAGCACGCGCCCTTGCCCGATGGCAGCCGCCGCGAGCTCAACCTCGTCTTGTGGCTTTGGAAAAGCGGCATCGGGCGCGGCTAGACCCACGGATTGCGTGAGGCCGAAGCCAAACCGCGCCGCCGCAGATTGCAAGGCATCGCGTCCCATCTTTGCCGCTTGCAGCACGAACGTGGTGTTGCACGAATGGGCGAACGCATCTTCAAAGCTTATAGAGCCGAGCGTCTCCCCTTCGAAGTTTCGGAAGCGCCTGTGGCCGATGCGTGCTTCGGCCGGACACGAAAGCATTGTTTCTGGCCGCATGCCGTGTTCGATCAAAGCCTCGGCCGTGACGATCTTGAACGTGGAACCAGGCGGATACAGCCCCACCAATGCGCGGTGAAGCGCGTCTGTCAACGGGCGGCTCACCAGCGCCAGCACCTCTGCAGATTCGATGTCTAAGGCCACCAAAGCGGCGGGGGCGGCGATGTCCGCCAACGCCCTCTCTGCAGCCGCCTGCACGCCCGATTGCAGCGTTGTTCGGATCGATTCACCCGCTTCCCCTTCGAAATGATGTAGCACCGTTCGTTCACCCGAAGCGCGAATCAAAGTCACGTCACCCGCAGGCCGGCCAGCCAATTGTGTCTCAAGCGCACGCTCAAGCCCCGTGAGGCCTACCACGTCGCCCATTTGATAGGGCGGCCCCAAAGCCGTGAGCAATTCTGCCGTCACCTCTCCCACGCGTCCCAAAGTATGTGCGGCGAACCCTTCGGTGACAGGTGAGCGGCCACCCTTCTTCTTAAAGAAGATTCCAGGCACGGGCTCCAAAACCGCGCGCAACTTTTGAAAGCGATCGCGCTCAAGGTCAGCCACAGGGATGAAGGCATCGGGCTTTCCTGAGGCCTTGTCTAGTTCGGCTGAGACAAGGGCCGGGTCGAGGCTCAGATGCACGTGCAGCGTTTCCAGTAGTGCCGCCCGATCTCGCACCCTTTGTGGTGTCACACCCACCGAAACGAGCTCTTCGCCGTCAAGTGGGGTTACCGTCAAAGCGCGTCCCCTGCTATCGAGCAGGTCGCCGCGGGGTCTCCAGGTTCGGGACCGAGCGAAGCGATCGCCGGCTTGGGCTTCAGGATGGAGCGCTGCTGGGCTCCAAACCAAGCGCCACGCGCCACCGTCCGCGTTGCGCTCAAAGCGAAGTTGTGATTCCAGTTTCCATTCGCCGAGGCCGCGTAGCGTGTGGAATGCTCTGAACTTCACTGTAGCTGCGCCGCTTTGGTCCAACGCTGTACTTAAGGGCTCGAATCGGGACGACACAACGCCAAGCTTGCGACGCCAGTCTGCGTGCTGTGGCTCGTAATCAGTAGGCACGCGATCCATGGCCGCACGCTGAGCTGCAACGTCAGCCCGCGCCCAAGCGTCGAAGTAAGCCGTGGCCTCCTTGTCCGGGCCGCCAGGAAAGCTCGGGGGGCTCGGCGGGCGCACCTGCCGAAGACATGCGATGGAGCCAAGGTGGGCCGTGAGGCAGATGAGGTTTAGGAGGCGTTTGCGCACAACGGATTATGGCGTGCGGTGACGGGAAGCAAGGGCAAGCGTGGCCGTTTTGTGAAACGAATGCCATCCGTCCAGACAATCGGTCGGGCGAGTATCGTTCTCGAAACGCCATTTGTAACCAAATGCTGACCTTGTGCAGAAATGGGATCAAATCGCGTAATTGCCGCGCTGAGAGCGCGTTATGCGTTGGTACGAGCCTTGAATAGCGACTCCTACACAGGAGCAAAAAACCATGGATGAACGAAACCGAAAATCAGAAGGTATGGATGAAGACACGAAGAGCGCCATCGGAACGGGCGCGGGAGGCCTTGCGGGCGCAGCCGCGGGCGCGGCCCTAGGCACAGTAGTGCCCGGCGTTGGCAACGTGGTAGGCGCTGTTATAGGCGGTGCAATAGGCTTGGTCGGCGGTGCAGCGGCAGGCCATGCCATTGCCGAGCATATCGATCCCAAACAAGAGGACGATTATTGGCGCAACAATTACTCGAGCCGGCCCTACGCTCAAAATGCGAACTACGACGATTATGGGCCCGCTTACCGTTATGGTTGGGAAACCCGCGGGCGGTATCCGGTGGGACAGCAGTTTGACGAGGTAGAGCCGCATCTTCGGCAAGACTGGGACCGCAGCAAAGGCAGCTCGAAGCTAAGCTGGGATAACGCTAAGCAAGCTAGCCGCGACGCCTGGGATCGCATTGAACGCGCACTGCCGGGAGACGCTGACAAAGACGGCAAATAATTGAAGCTTGCGCGTGGTTCGCACCTCGTGTGAGGTGCGAATACGCGCGGGCGGTGTCCCGCATTAGGTCGCAAGCTGCGCTAGCGCGCGAGCTCGGAACAGCGTTCGGCGTCCAACGGGTGGCCTGCGTAGCGAAAGCGCTTGGCGGCAAGATTGAACAACCGGTGAGCCTGTGTCGTGTCTCCCGTGGCCGCCGCCAGCTGGCCGCGAACCTCTTCGAGAGCGGCGTCCCATGCCGGCAAGCGCATCACCACCTGCGCGAGCCACTCGACCTTGTTAGCATAGTTAGTTGCGAGATTGAGCTCTCCCGCCCGGGCGGCAGCCAGCGCTGCAGGAACGGCGAAGGTGATCCGGCACCCGGGGCAGGTTTCAAGCGGACCGCGCACGGCTTCTTGTCCCTCGTAAATTTCGGCAAGCGCAGCTTTAGGCTCCTGCGCAAGCGCGATGCGGGTGCCATAGATGCGATCGAGAAGGTGAAAGCCAATGTCGCAATGCCGGGCAACCTCCAACGCCGCGTTCAGCAGTGACCAGGCCTGGGCGGTGTGCCCACGCAGATTGGCCAATTCTGCCCGACGCTGCAGAGACAAAGCCTCGCCGGTGGCGCCCCCGATCGCGCGGTGAAGGCGCGCGCCAAGAATGAGATCCTCTTCGGCCGCGTCCAGCTGGCCGGACAAAAGTTTGGCTTCGCCACGCAGGGTTATGGCGAACGCGCGGCCACGTGCAGCCCCCAGCCGCGTGGCCTCCACCGCCAGCGCGTCCGCGAACGCGATGACCTCGCTGTAAGGACGCGCGCCGTAGAGAAATCGCTGCGTGATGCAGAGGTGGCCGTCGAACACGCGGACCGCCAGATGCGGTAGATTGTGCGTCTCCCATAGATCTGCCCACACGCTGCTGTGAAGGTCACCTCGTGCATGTGCTGCCGCCGCCTGCGCCCACGAGGCCACCACGATCGCGCCCGTATCACCAGACTGCAGCGCAAGTCGCCGGCACTCGGCTGATTTTGCGGTTCCAATCGCCGGATCACCATAGCCAAGCGCCGCTGCGCCGCTGTACGTGAGCGCTTCGGCGAGGCGGCCATCGACGCTCTTTGGCCTCACGCCTTCGATAGACGCCAGTGCACCCTTGGGATCGCTGGCTTTAAGCTGGGCAAGTGCGCGCTTTGCACGTAGGTCGTGGGCTGCATCGGTTTCCGCAACCGCCGCGGCTTCGTCGTAAGCCAAAAGCGCGCGTGGATCTCCCATGGCGTCCAGGCACTCAGCCCGCAACCCAAGTCCCTCTGGATCTGCGGGGGCGTGGGACAGCAGCGGCTCGAGCGAAGCAAGCGCGTCGGCAAAAGCGGCGATGCGAAACGCCTCACGTGCAGCGCGACGCAGCCAAGGCGCGGCCCGGTGGGTGCTGCTCGCTTGCATCCAGTGATGGGCGATGAGCGCCGGCGGCAGCGCCATTGACGCCATCAGCGCCTCCAGCCGCTGGGCCACCTCGCGGTGCACAAGCACCCGGCTGTGGGGCGGAAGCTGCTCGGTGAGCGCTTGACGGACCAGCGCGTGTCGGAAACGATAGCGACCATCAAAGACGCCGAGAACCGCTGCATTCAATGCCCGATCGAGAACCGAGAACGTTAGTGCCTCGTCGCCACCCATGAACGCGTTGGCGATTGCGCTGTCAAAGCTTTGTGGCGCCAGCGCCAAGCGGCGTAGGGCAAGCAGGGCGTCGTCGTCCACCTCGCAAAGCCGCCGCGTGATCGCGTCGCGAACCGAAACGGGTATGCCCGATTCAACCTTGCCTGCCGCAGCCGCGAGCTCGAGCGCCACGAACGGATTGCCCTCGGCAGCCGACACGATCGCGTGAATGTCCTGCGCGCTTCCATCTTGAGGCAGCGCACGCGCCACGATATTGGCCATCTCTTCGCCCGCGATCGGTTCGAGATCAATCCGTGTCAGCCGCCCCGTACGCTCACGACGAAAGAGGCCTCGATCAAGGACGGGCTGACCCTGTGTAGACCGCAACGCGAGCACGGTTCGCACGGGCGCCGCTGTCGCCATGAGCTGCAAAATGACGTCGGCGCTTGCATGGTCCATCGCATCGGCGTCATCGACGACGAACAGCACCGGTGCGTCCGATCGTTTTGCCACGAGCAGCGCATGCAACGCGCCCACCACTTGGTGGCGTGCCAGGGGACCTGGCAGCGGTCCTGCTTGGATTGGCAAGGGCGTTAGAGCCGCCAAAACGGCGCGAACGTGCGGACCAAGCTTGTCTTGCGTGGTGGGGTCCGCAAGCAGCAACTGCCGGGCGGCGGCGGCGACAACACCGTAGGGTTGCGTCGCATCTTGCGGAGTGACGAACGTAACGGCCCAACCGTCGGTCTTTGCAAGCGCGCAAAGACGCTGGCAGAACGCCGTCTTGCCTATTCCTGCGGCGCCTTGGACGACGAGGCCAGCGGGCACCTGCGCGGTCCCATCCGAAAGCGCGTCCCGCGCCCGTGCGAGCTCGACATCGCGACCCAGTAGCACCGGCTCAGCCGCGGCAAGGCCAGCGACACAGCTTGCATAGAGAGTTTCGGTTTCGGGGCTGGGCGCGACGCCCAACTCCCGTTCAAGCGCGTTGCGCAGCCGACCATACCAGCGAATCGCGGCCGGCCTGTGGCCTGCAGCCAACGCCTGGCGCATGAGCGCCTGATGCGCTTGCTCGTCGCTTGGCTCTTCGTGCGCTAGTTGTTCCATGCGGCCCGCGGCGCGCAAAAGCCGCAGAAACTTCCCGCGCAGCCGCACGCGGGCAGCCTCAAGCCATGGTTCATAAGGTGCGTCGGGCAGCAGATCTCCGGCGTACAAGTCGGCGGCAAAGCCGCATTCATCGGCGCCACCACGAGTCAGGGCGGTGTCGGCTGCCTGCTCGAACCGAACAACGTCGGTCACGACGGTTCCGGTGGGCAACAGCGCCGCCCGCCCCTCACGTAGCGCCAAGGCGTCGGGCAGTCCAAGCGCCTGTCGCGCAAAGTGTGCTGCTTTGCGTAGGTTTGCGCCGCCAGCATCGCCGTCTAGCTGAGGCCACAACGCATCCACCACTTCGTCACGGGTCAGGCGATGCTGGCGAGACAGCGCGACAAGCAGCACCAACTCACGGGCTCGTCGGGTCGTCCAAGCCTGCGCGCTGATCTCAACGCCATTCACCCTAAACTCAACGCCCCCCAACATACGGATCTCAAGCAGATCCCCGATGGAGCGCTCGGCCGCTTGAGCTGGTTTCATTGCCCGCACCATAGCGCAGCGCGCGCCCCCTCGCACTTGGTTCTGCAGCCAGTGTCAGCGAGGAACGATCTGGGAACGGCCGCCGCGCATTGTCCGTTCGTGGGCGCAAAACGCTCGCAATCTCAACCTGAAAGGACCTCCGCCATGACCACCACCACCGATTCGCTCTATGACCGCCTGGGCCGCAAAGAGGGCATCGACCGCATCGTCCGCGATGTGATTGCCGGCCACCTCGCCAATCCTCTCGTCAAAGCCCGCTACGAAGGCGTGAAAGATTTCGACCAGCTCCATAAGCACTCGGTCGCGTTCTTCTGCGCCGGAGCGGGCGGCCCCGAGTCGTACCCAGGTAAGGACATGATCACAGCTCACAAGGGGATGAATGTGAGCGAGCAGGAGTTCATCGCTGTTTGCGATGACGTCGTAAGCGCTTTGGAGAAGAACAACATTGACCCACAGACCCGGAGCGACGTCGTAGGGATCCTGTTTTCGCTCAAAAGCCAGATCATTCGCCTGTGACAGGCTCCCGCTAGGCGCAATCTGAAAACGAAGAGAGCCAGAGCAAATGCCCTGGCTCTCGTGCCCCTTAGGGCGTCGCATTGACCCGAATTACGTTCGGGAACGCTCAGCCCGCAAAGCCGCTTGCTTCTCTTTGATTTTCTCTGCGTATTCCGCATTTAGCTCTTTGAGCTTTTCAGCGTGCTCCTTGCGTTTTTGCTTCTGATCCTCGGCCTGCTTTTTGCGGCGCTCCTGCTCCTCCGCTGCAACTTCCCGCCGCTTCTCGGCCTCGGCCTTTCGCGACTCGGTTGCGCGCTGGCGCTCTTCTTGTTTGAGCTCACGGCTCTTCTCGTTCAACTCTTGCTTGAGCTGTTTGATCTCGGACAAGATTTCGGCCCTTGCCCCAGTGACTTGCGCCGTGGGCGTAGCGGCTGCGCCATCCCTAGCGCCGGCGACAACTTTCCTGTTGCCGCGCTTGTCGGCACGATCCTCGGCATTGTCCTCCGCCCGCTCTGCCCGCGCTTCGGCCTTATCGGCCTTATTGTCTAACCTCTCGGCCTTGGCTTCAGCTTGATCGGCCTTGGCTTCAGCTTGATTGGCCTCTTTCCTTGCCTTGACCGCCACGTCTGCCGGCTTTGGATCAGCCGATGCTTGGCCTCCAACAAACACGGGCGTCATCAACGACATACCCAACGACAAACCCAAACAACGATAAAATGCTTTACCCAACACAACTTCCTCCGTACCGGTTTTGAACACTTGCAAGCAGCAAGCACATTATCTGACTGTAAAACTCGTTCATTCCTGCGTCAAGAAATGGTCGACGTGACGGCATCGCGAAGCTGATGACACCATAGAAAATTCTCCCGTGACGGCTTTCACCATTGCGGGAGAACTTAAGTGGCGCCTGCGCGCCTTGGTTTAAACGGTCAAACCGTCCGTTTACCTATTGGCATCGCGATTCGGTTGCTTACGAGTCGCTTCTTTCACGTTGGCTTTGGCCTCCTCGAAGGCCCCTTTGGCTTTGCCCTTGAGTTCATCAAGAACGCCTTCGGCTTTGCGAGCGCGGTTGCCAGTCAACTCGCCCTCAGCTTGCTTGGCTTTGCCCTTGGCCCTATCGATGTATTCTCCCATACGACTTCCACCTTTCAGGGAGTTAAAACTGCAACACCCGCGCCAACTTGCTTGGCCCGACGAGGCGACGGTGTTCGCGCCCAGTGATGTCACTGAACAGCCTCCGCGGTTGCCAGATCGTAACCATTACCGTCAGCGCGGCCAAAGCTGGTAAAAGCAGGCCGTGGATCCTCTTACGCATACATTGGTGGGGGCGAGCCTGGCCGCCACGGGGCTCAAGCGCAAAACCGTTTTGGGCACCGCCACACTCCTCATTGCCGCCAACCTTCCCGACATTGATGGCGTTTGCCAACTGATGGGTACCGACGCGGGGCTAGGCGGACGGCGGGGACATACCCACGGGGTGCTGGCGCTTTTGCTGCTGCCGGTTTTGTTGGCTGCGGTGATGTTTGTGATCGCGCAGTGGTGGGAGCGTAGGCAACAGAAACGCAAAGCAGATCTAGAAGAGGTGGACACGCCTGCGCCAGCCGGTCCTGCGGTTTCGTTTCGCTGGTTGTGGCTGCTATCGGCGATCGGCGTGGCGTCGCACCCCTTGCTTGATTGGATGAACAGCTACGGTGTGCGCACGTTGATGCCGTTTTCCGCACGCTGGTTTTATGGTGATGCTTTGTTCATCATCGATCCTGTGGTGTGGCTGTTGGCGGGCGCTGCGGTGGTTTTGGCCTGGGGGCGCAGCAAGCTGGCGGCGGTGGGTTGGATGCTGTTGGCGCTGGCCACCACCGCGGTGGTGGTGGTTCCTCAAGTGACGCCGCCCTCCGCGAAGCTGCTGTGGTGTGTGGGCGCAGGCTTGGTGGGGTATCTTCGGGTGCGCGACAAGCCGCCCAACCCGAAGCCAACGGCCTTGATTTGTCTTTCGCTGTTGGTGCTCTACATAGGGACGATGTTGCTTGGCACGCACAACGCGCACCGCAAGACCATCCAGTGGCTACAACGCAACGGCATGCAAGCGCAGATGGTGGTGGCCACCCCCTTGCCCGCACGGCCCTTGGCCCGCGAAGTGATCGTGAAAATGGAAAACGCGTACCATTACTTCGAGGTTTCCGCCTTTGCGGACGCATCACCTCGGCCCACCCGCGCGCCCTTGCCGGAAGGTGAAAAAACACCAGCCGTTTTGGCGGCATTGGCGGCGCCTGGTGTGCAGGGCTTTGTTCACTGGATGCGGCTGCCTGCGTTCGAGCAACGCAAAACCGCGACCGGGTACGAGGTTACGCTCTTGGACGCCCGTTATGCGCATTCAAGCGGCGCCCGTTTGGGACGCACAAAAGTCGATTTGGACCACAACTTACGAGTGATTTCGCCCGGCTCCTGATAGCCTTAGCGGATGCCAAGGTTGGCCGAGAATCGGTTGCGAAGGCACCCTTGGGGCACGGTGCTGTTAACGCTTGCGGCAGCGGCCTGTGCCACCAAGCCCACGTCGCCGCCCGCCCCGGTTGCAGACCGGTCGGAAAAAACACAGGCGGAAGCCAGCACGCCGTTGCGCGAAGCCGGTGCAGACAGCCTTGAGCCGCTCTTGCACGATCTAGAGGAGGCGCAAACCGCAGCCCTCACCGCGCCAGACGATCAAGACAGATGGGTTCGGTTGGCGGCGCTGTTCACTCAAGCCTTCCGCACCCAGGAAGCCGCGCGCGCCGCATGGCGGGCGGTTGAGATTGAGCCCAATTTCTTTTCGTGGACCAGCTTGGGCAACGTGCTTACCCAAGGCGACATTTTGATGTCGATGGGCGCATCCGTAGGGGCGTTTCAAGCCTATTCTATGGCCGCTCAGCAAGCCACGGAGCCGCAGTTGGCGGCGCGCAACTTTTTGAATTTGGCTTACCGCGATTTTGGGTTGGGACATGATCAACAAGCGCTTGAGCTGATTGCGGAAGCCGAGAAACTTTCGCCCAGCGATCCCATGGTGTACTTCGACAAAGCTTGTGTGTTGTCAGCGGGCGGGCAGACCGAGGCCGCGCAAGCGCAGGCAAATAAGGCGCTCGCGCTTTTGAATGACGTGGCGCCTGGGCAAACACCCGCAGATCCAGCGTTGGCCCAGATGCGGCCCTTGGCCGAGGCCATCGTGCGTGGTGAGCCCGTGGTGCGCCCTGGCTTGTTAAGCGCGGGCGAGATGTTGCCCGAGCGGTTTTGGGCCAAACCGCCCAACCGAGGCAGCGCGCTGTCGTTGCCCATCGATGAAGCCTCGGATCGGTTTTTTCCGCTGGTGCCTGGCGTGGCCATGCGTTTGCGGGTGCCCAGCACCTGGGCCCATCGCCAGAAGGTGACGGAGAAAGCCATCCACCTGCGTTTGGCGCCACCTGATGGAGAGGCCGCGTCTTACGCTGAGATCACGTTGTTTCCTACGTTGAAGGAAAACTTCAATTTGAAACAAGCCGCTGAAGCCGGACGCCAATCCATCACGCAGCCGCATATGAAGGTGGGCGCGTTGATGCCGATTGAACGCAAAGAGGGCCTTGCGTTTTGGTTTGAGTCTCACGATCCCAGCGCGAAAGGCGTGCAGCCCAAAGCCGGCAGCTATGCCCGCATTTGGCAGGGCTTTGCCTTCACACGCCCGTTCGTCATGAGCGCCACTTGGTTTGGGCAACGCCACGATCAGCCCACGCAAGATTCCTTGTTGGCGATGATGAAGTCGTTCGAAGTGTTCCGCATGGAAACACCTCAATGACTTACAAGCGCATCAAAACGTAAGCCCCCACGAGGGCGCAGGCGATTGTGACCAACGTGGTGAAAACAAGCGGCATCCGATCGAGCGCGGGCAAGCTTTCGTTCTTGAAAATGGCGGCGCGCGCACCCGCGTAGCGCATCACCGCCAAGGCATTGCCCAACACACCCAAGATCACAAAGCTTGCGCCAATCCAAGGTGCCCCGTGGCTTTCAACAGCGGCTTGCGGGTTGAGTACGCTTAGCCACAAACCAAAACGCGCAATTACAAACCCGAACGCCACCAAGGAGATCCCTGTGCGCACCCAAGCCAACAACGTGCGTTCGTTGGCTTGCAGCAACCGCGGATCAGGCGTGGGCGTGGTGGAGTGTGTAATGGTCATGGCGGGCAAACGCCCACGCGGTTGTAACCGGCCAGCGGCGTGCAGGCAGCGCCATTGGCGCAGGGGAGATCAAGCTCGCAGAGCTCCACACAATTCGTGTCTTGGCAGATGTGCCGCTTTGCGCATTCTTCGTGCCCTCCGCAAAAAACGCCTGCGACGCCGCCGGCTGGTGGTGCAGTTACACACTTCGAGCCCCCGTTGCCAAAGGGATAACAAACGTCGGCACCCGGGCATGTCTGCGTGAGAAGGCTGCATTCGAGGGGGTCGGAAGTCATCATGGTGTCGCCGGGGCGCATAACGTCCGGCATGCTTGCGTCCACCGGGGCGTCAGGCGTAAACGGCACATCAGGCTTATCGGGGCCCGCGTCCCATGTGATTCCCACCGTGCCGTCAATCTCGGCGATGGGTCTTTCACTGGCTCCCGTGCCGCCGCCATAGCCAATGCCGGGTTCGAACGGCAATTTGGCTTCGTCCGCGCAGGCGGCAACCCACATGAAAACCATCACAGTTGCCAAGGACGTTACGCGGACCATAACAAAAGTGTAAACCATGGGTCCGGCCGCGTCTTGGCGTGGCGCGTGGTGGGTATCAATTCAGGGCCGTTTTGGGCCGCAGGTGGGTCAAAAGCCCGGCCACTTCACGTGACAGTCGATCCACACGTTGGCCCAAGTCTAAGGTTTCCAACAGCGCTTGACGGCCTTCGCCCTTGGTAACCAGCACGGAAGCCAAGCGATCGGTTAGGCGACCCAAGGGCAAAGGCTGCGCAACAGCTTGGCGCAAGGCCAAGGCATCGTCATCTTCAAGCCGTCCCGCCACCTCTTCAATGAGCGCGCGCAACGCGGCCTCGGATTCGGCAAGCCGCGACGGTGCAGCTTCAGCGTCACCGCTTGCCTCATCGGGCGCGTCTTCAAACAGCTGAACCGCGTGCACGCGACGGTAGGATTTTTCCTTTGGCAGCTCTTTGACGATGCGCGCGCGCGCCTTGCCTTCCAGCAGCAGGTTGTAGCGGCCATCGGGCATGGGCTCTGCCGCCACAATTTCGCCCACGCCAATGACCGGTGCCACCGCAGGCGGCGGATGCCCTGACACTTCGTCTTCCAAACGCATCGCCATGGCCAGCATGCGATGAGAATCCAAAGCGTCGCGCGCCATGTCTCTATAGCGAGGCTCAAAGATGTGCAAAGGCAAAAGCGCGCCCGGAAACAGCACCACATTGGGCAACGGAAAAATCGGCAAAGCGGCTAACACTTCGCGCTTTAGTTTTGGATCTTTTTCAGATTTCATCGCCCCCGTCCCCCCAATTCCGCCGCCGCCAACAAGCGTGCTTTTAGATCAGGCCGCTGTTGCATTTCGCCCACAAACGCACTGGTCACCACGCCAGATTGATCGTGACGTTCCCCAGGCAATGCCAAACACATCTGCTCCGCTTCAATCACGCAACCAGCGCCCGCGGCACCCAGGCCTTCCATCAGCGATTGCGCAATCTGATGGGTGGCGCGCTCTTGCAAAGTCAGCCGTTTGGTAAAACATTCCACCAGATCGGCCAAGCGGCCAAAGCCCACGAGTTTGCCGTGCGGAATGTACGCCACATGCGCCACGCCTCGGTACGGCACAAGATGGTGCGGGCACATAGAATGAAAACGCAAGCCCCCTACCACAACCACATCCGGATCCGCCTCACCCAACACTGGCGATCCTAAGATCTCAGCGGGATCCATCTCGTAACCTGCCAAAAACTCTTGCACCCACAGCTTCGCCACGCGGGCCGGCGTATCAATCAAATCTTTGTCGGTAGCGGGATCTAACCCTGCGGCTTGCAGCCAAGAAAAGATTGCGGCCCTAAGCCCGGCGTCATCTGGTGCCACGTGCGTTTGCCTTTGTTCCTATACGCCCATCACCGCTGCGTGTCCGGGATCGGAAAGGTCAATCAAGCGGGGGCAAATCCTGAGGAACCAAATGATCCAGGGGTCTGCGCCCCGAGTATCCGGTGTCGGTGGGATGCCAATGGCCCACGGACTTTTCCCCGAGCTTCCAGCACAAGCAGATCTCGTCGGCGCCGCGGCGACCTGGAAAATCCACCAAGCCAATTTCCAGGTCCTTCACTTCGCCCCCCAGGTCCGATACGCGTCCCAAGGACTCAATCATCATTTCGTAGTAGCTGCGGAACAAGGCTTTGCTGTGGCGGACGGCCGGCGAACCACCTTCGTCCTCGCCACTTAGAATCTCATTGCTGGGCTTAACCCCCAATTCGCTAAGCCGCGCTTCTTCGCGGCGCAACGACCCGTGCAGCTGTAGAACATCCGTGAAGATGCGCTCCAGCTCGGGAATCAAACGATTCACCTCCACAACCGTAAAAACCCTACGCGGCATGAGGTAGGGTTATACCAAACAAACTCGCCATGACATCGCGTAGGTCCAAGACAAGCAAGCCAAGTCCCAAGCCGGGCACCGAAAAGTCTCCCCCTGCGGGCGTTTTGGCCGGAAAAACGGCCCTCGTGACCGGAGGGGGCCAGCGGGTGGGCAAGGCCATCGCGTGGGCCTTAGGCATGGCGGGGGCCCGCGTTGCGGTGCACCACAACCGTTCGCGGGCGAAAGCCGAGCGTTTGGTTGCCAAGATGCATGCGCACGGCATCGAGGCCGAAACATTTGCCGCCGATTTGCAAGACCCCAACGCGCCGGCCAGCTTGATGTCCCGGGTGCGTCTGTGGGGCAAACACCTTGATATCCTTGTCAATAACGCCGCGATTTTTGATCGCCGCGCGTTCGAAGCGGTGCCGCTGAAAGCGCTCGAGATGCAATGGTCGCTCAACTTTCGGGCGCCGTTTTTGTTAAGCCAGCAAGCCGCGCCGCTTTTGCGCAAGCGCCAAGGCGTAATCGTCAACGTGCTGGATGTGGCGGCGTTTGCCGCCTGGAAAGGCTATAGCCACTACTGCCCCACCAAGGCGGCGTTGGCCATGCTAACCCGGTGCTTGGCGGTGGAGCTGGCGCCCTCCATTCGGGTTTGCGGCGTGGCTCCGGGCACCGTCATGTTTCCGGACGACTATGATCCCGCAGAGCAAAAGCGTGTGGTGTCGAAGATTCCCATGGCACGGGTGGGACGCGCCGAGGACGTGGCGGAGGCTGTGCTTTACCTTTGCACGGCTTCCTATGTGACGGGCGCGGTGGTGCCCGTGGATGGCGGCCGCTTGGCCGGCACGCGCGACCTGCTTTGATAGGTGAGGCCCCTCGTCATGTCCGCTTTTCCAGTGCGACACCTTCACGCGGACTCACGATGATAAAAGTTCAAGGTTCCACCCAACCTTGAACGCGTTTTGATCGCCCCGACATGAAGCCGGGTATCCAGTCAGTTGTTCTTGAAATCACCTCCTGGATTTCGGCGGGATGTGGTGACAACGCCACGAGCACCACCCGCAACCCAGACGCCCAGGCGCCTATCACGATCCAAGACGCCTTCGCGCCCGAGGCCGCCACTGTTTTCAGGCTCATTGATGACATGGAAGAAGGGAAGCCGGACGTACCCAGCTTGCCTGCTCAATCGTCCGGCTTTTGGTGGCAGGATTCGGGAACTCGTCTCGGGAACTAGTTCGTCTCCCCCGCAGTGGGCATGCTTCGGGATGCTTCATTCACCGCGCTGATTCCAGTAAGAGGCGAAAGCAAAAGGGGGATCCGGATAGCGGGGAGCGAGAACGACGGACCGGTCAATCTTTGGGCACAGCTCGACCATCCCCAAGGCGGACCCGTCAACCTCCATCCGTATGCTGGCATCGCATTTTGGGCGCAGATTCTCGTGGCCATCAATGATCGTCCCTTCGAAGCTGAAAACAGCAGTTCCCCATGGCTAACCAGAGAGGTACTTCTGGATGAAAAATGGCAACGGATCGTGTTGCTGTTCGAGGACTTCGAGCAAAGCGGCACAGCGGAAATGCCAGCTCGCTCGCTCGACAGAGGATCCATCGTAAGCATCAACTTCATCGCCGGTAAAGGAGGTGAGTCGTTTGCGTTGTGGATAGATGACCTCGCTTTGCTGTGTCGTGGGGCGTGTAAATAGCGAGACGGAGGGCATGATAGAAATTCAACGTTCCGCCCGACCGTGAACGCATTTTTGCTATGAAGGTTATGCGCTTCTTTCCGCTGACGGCTTCAAGCTCCTTGAGCACGCGCACTTCTTCCGCCATCGCCCATCTGAGCGTCATCATGCGGGCGTCCTGGCCGCCATCCCCACCGCCACAGCAGGTTGACCCAAGACCAGCCACAAAACCAATCCAAAAACGACGTCGATTGGCGGCATTTCGCTAGCAAGTCCAAACTCAACCGACTATCTTTTCGGCTGGTCTTTGAGCCGAAAGGAAGTTATGCGCTCACGAAGTTCGACCTTTGTTCTGGCCGCCACGTTCAGTTTTGCCTTGGGTTGTGGCGCGCAAACTGGTGAAGAGGGGTCTGGTTCGGGAGCGGGAACGGGCAATTTGGGCTCGGGCGGCTCGGGCGCAGCACAAGGCAATGGGTCGGGGCCAGGCAATGGGGGCCAAGGCAATGGATCGGGAAATGGTTCAGGAGCCGGCGGGACCTTCAGCGTTGACTTCCCAGATCCCAAGGCGCCAATGGGCACAGGGGGATTGGGCGGTGACAAATGCGCCGCAGAGGTCGCGGAAGCCAAGCCGGTTCCGCTCGATCTTTATGTGCTGCTTGATCGTTCAGGCTCAATGACAAAAGAAAGCGATCTGTGGACGCCCGTCACCGACGCAATCTTGTCGTTCATACAAAGCCCCAACATCCTGGGGGTGGGCGTGGGACTGCAATACTTCCCCCGTAACGGGACCGCCAAGCAACTGGAGCCGGTTTGCACCACCGAAAACTACACAACCCCGGCGGTACCGATCGGCGACCTTCCGGGGAATGCACCTCTGTTGAAAGCATCGATTGATGCCCATCATTTTACCAAGGCCGATTGGGATCTGCCCACGCACTCGAAAACTCCCACGCGCTATGTCGCCGCCGCGGCGGTCGCACACTTAACCGCCCGGGCAGCCACACATCCCGAACGGCGCGCCGCAATTCTTCTGGCCACCGACGGTGAGCCTTCCGGATGCAGCAACAGCAACGTCGACGATGTTGCGAAGGAACTGGCCAAGGCCGCTGCATTGAATCCTCCCATTCGAACGTTCGTGATCGGCATCGGGGCGATTAGCAATTTGAACAAGTTCGCTGTTGGGGGTGGGACGGGGCCACAAGCGATCGTTGTGGACAAAGAAGGTGGACAAAAAACACGCGACGAGTTCCTTGCCGCTTTAGAGCAGATTCGCAAAGCCGCCTTGCCTTGCAGTTATATCATTCCGAACACCACCAACATCGATCCCACCAAAGTAAATGTAAGCGTAACAAACGCCGACAACACCGTTACCGATCTGGGCAAAGTTGCCAACGCGGCGGCTTGCGCTTCGACCAACGCTCCCGCGTGGCACTACGACAACGAAGCTGCGCCCAAAGCTGTTGTTATCTGCCCATCATCATGCTCGCGTTTCCAGCAAGTGTCGCAAAACATCCAGCTGGCGTTTGGTTGCGCCAGTCGGAAAGTGCTTTAGCGGGGCCACGGCTTCGCTTGTGTGGCGTCGGTCACTAAGAATCTGCTTCTGAACCAGATCTTGCGTCGCGGGTAGAGGGCCACCCACTTGGCGTTGGCCAATCAGGGCGCCGCAAGCGCTGGTGGACGCCGTAATGTTCGCTTTTCCAGTGCCACACCTTTAAGCGGCCTCACGATGATAAAAGTCGTGGGTCACAAATTCACTCACAAGATGCCGCAGGTGGTCTTCACCGAAGATCACAAAATGTTGCAGACACTCTTGTCGGATCGTTCTCACGAATCGCTCTGCGTGAGGGTTGCAGTTTGCGCTCTTCGCGGGAATGCGCACGCATTTGATGCCCGCTTCGCGCAGATATTTCGCCCATTCCTGTGTGAACAAGACGCTTTAGCAAGCAATGTAGCCGTGCTTTGCATCATCAAAGCGCACCAGCCCACCGCTATCGCCGCCAAGCGCAAACGCCACGCCTTGAAGGGTGAAGCGGAGCTAACGATCGTTAACGGAAGCCTCGCCGCAATCGTGCAACCTTGAAAAGGATGAGCTGCAGACGTTCCGCGGTTTTGACGGGGTTGATCGTCGCCCTCCCCATTTCTCGCAAAATTCGGAGATTGGCCCTTGCCTCCTTCCTGCTGACGGCTTGCCAAAGCCAAGCTCCGGTAGACGACTCGGCTGCTTCCGAGGACGACGACGAGGACGAGGAAGGCGGCGGCGAAGGCGGCAGCAGCGAGGCCGCTGACGGTGGGCATGGGGGCGAACACATGGGCGAAGGCACTCGCGGCGTGGAAGGTCACGACCCACAAGCGCGCGAAGACTCCGGCGCGACTCCCGATGCCGCGAACGTTTCCACACCGCCCCCGGCCTTCTCCTGCGCTGGGCGTGCCATCTGCCAAACCTTCGAAACATTCCCGGCCGGCGGCGTACATTCTTTGGGCACGGTGCGAATCACCTCCGGCAGCAAGCTTGTTGTGGAGGATGGCAAGGCCTATTCGGGCACCAAAGCGTTGAGGGTTGAGGGCAATCCACAGGGCGCGAAAAGCGCAACGGCCTTGCTTTCGATCGATGTGAAAGCCTTGTGGGCCAAATCGAGAACGCTCTACGTGCGCATGATGGTACAGCCCGAAACACTTGCGCCCGGCGAAGGCCATTGGGACATCGTGCAGATGCATGGGCAGGTTTCGGGCGAAAACAACTATGGGGCCATGGTCAGCTACGGTGGCTTCGGTGCTTACCGCGCCAAGCTCCTTTACATTGGCAAGCCGCTTTCCTGGGCAGATTGCTCGCTAAGCGCGCAACGCTTCTTTCCGGCAAATCGCTGGACCTGTCTCGAAATTAAACTGGATAAAAACGATCCGGCACAGGCCTACGGCATCTCCTTCAATTCAACGGTGGTGCCTCAACTGACGACGGGGACACGTCCCCAGAACAGCAACTGCGTGGCAGGGTTGGATCGCATAGCAGGCCACTGGCAAGTGCCCGACATCGACACGGTTGCCATTGGCTACCATCACATCCACGAGCAACTGGCGCCCTACAGGTTTTGGATCGATGACCTTGTCATCGACGACAAGCCCGTGGGTTGCCCCATGCGGCCATGAAGGAGCTCCAGCCCTTGACGCAAAAGACGTCTCTGCGGGGCCGCCGGTGACACCATCGGGCAAGGTGGCCGGGCGAACCACCGCTGCCATCGCCGGAACCACTGGAGTTGCCGCCTGAGTAAGCCAGGAAGCGGCCGCGACAGCGGGAGAACCAGCTCGATTTGCGCGGGCACGGTTGGGCCAGGCCAAGGGCCTGGGCCGGTGGTTTTCACTGTTTCAGCAGCTGGGATACCCCGGGGGATGAAGTCATCGTACAGATGAGCGAGACACCTAGCTCGATAAGCAAATGGCTAGAGGCGGGCGTGATGGACAGCGGCGCACACGTGCGGCCAGAGTCCGGCACGCCTCAAGGGGGAGTGATCTGAGACTTGCAGCCCAAGCCTACCTGACACGTAGGGGGTGTCCCTAATTGTTGAGCCAGAGAAATAAAGGTCAACGTCGCCTCTTCCGTGCGACTGGCCGTCTCATCCTTCGGCCGAGATCGTTGCATAGGCAGGACTTAGAATGACCAGCCGACATTCAGGTTCAACAGCGGAAGGTAGCTGGAATCGCTGCCGCTTGCTGAGGACGTGCTGTCGTGGGCTTGCGACGCGATACCCATGCGCTGAACACCGAGCTGCCCGTCGAAAGTGAAGCCAGCCGATGTGATGATCTTGTAGCCAACGAAAGGGCCGAACGCCAGTCCCTCAGACCGGCCGGAGGCTGAGCCAATGTTCCCGGAGATCCGCAGATAGACGGCTTCAACCCCAAGTTGCATCCCGTGACGAAATGTCCCGAATGCGTAGTAGCGAAACTGCGCACCCAACTCAAAGGCTGAGAACTTCGATTCCTCTGAGGAGAAGGTTGAGTCGCTCTTCAACGTCCCCGCACCGAGAATGCCGGCAACGCCCATCTTGTCGCTGAGCCGTACCTCGCCGGTCAACTCGACGATCGGCAACACCAGATGCAGCGGCGAAATCGTCAGTGAAAAACTGCGCGGTGCTGTGGGCGCCTTTTCAATGACAGTCGCAGGCGCTTGGGCGCGCGCCGTGCTTGCAGCTAAAACTGCCATCAAGCCTGCGATAAACGTCGGGCGGACAAGGGCGGAAAGGTGTCGCATCTGGATCAGCTCTCTAAGGTGCGTTTGGTCGACCGTCCCGGACGCGAAGCGCCGTGGATGGCTGGGAAGCACCGTAACAGGAAGTGCGCCATTTAGACTATGCAAAATATGGCGCGAAGCCGAATTTGACGAGCAGATGCCCGGGTAAAGCTGCGCACAACGCGGGGGCCACAACAGGTCTACGCCCAAAAAGACCGGCTACGGCACCGGTCGCCACTCACTCCGACTTTCGGGCAAGTTCGCCGGCCTGTTCCGCCTCAGCTTGGATGCGGTTGGCAGAGTTCATGTCGACCTGCTGGATGAGGTCCCATTCCATCTCCCAATCGCGGTCCATCTTTGTGGCGCCTTTGGCGTTCTTGATCGCCCGCGTGGCAACGACCTGGCATGTGGTGGCCGTAGGGGCTTTGCCTTAAAAGAGGTATCTCTCGGAGGCACCTTCGTCTGCAGCCTTACCAAAACTGACCCAGTTGAGGTGGCCCGCGCGTTGCTTGCTCGTCCGCACGCGCTCAATCGTCTCGCGCACCCTTGTGCTCCAGTCGAGTGGGGCACTGATCTCGCCCGTTGGCAGCGTGCCACCGGCACTGCGGTCCGAAAACCATTGAAGGAACGGCCCCTCTAGGCACACTGGTAAATGGCCAACGAGGACGCCCAGCCCCCCCCGCCGCGGGCTGCGCCTATGCTAGTTTGCGCCAACGATGCGACACAACCAGGGCCTAACGGGAGCCGCTTATGTTTGACGATCTATCATCTCTGGCTTCCGTGCTGCTGCGGTTCGCGCACATTGCGTTTGGCATATTGTGGCTGGGCGTGATCTACTTTTTTGCTCTCATTAACGGGCCGTTTCAAAAGGCGATCGACGACGCCACCAAGGCCAAAATCAATCCGCAGCTGCTCCTGCGCGGCATGTACTGGGCCAAACGCGCCTCGCTGTACACCCTGATCTTTGGCTGGGTTTTGTTTGGTCACAAGTATGTGGGTCAGGGTTTGCTCTTTGCCGAGGGCCGGCAGCTCAGCAACAGGTCGTGGTGGATCCTAATGGGCGGTTTTTTGGGAACCGTGATGTGGTTCAACGTTTGGTTTATTCTTTATCCGCGCATGCGCCAGTTGATGCTGGGCATGGTGCAAGGGAAGATGCCAGCTGACGCCGCCGCAATGACCGCCACCGCAAATGCGGCCTCCAAGTTCAATCTGTTCGCCTCGGGCCCTTTGTTATTCGCCATGATCGTGCCCAACAACTTTGCCGGCTGGCCTGCGCCCGCCATCATTTTGTGCACGCTGGTGGGGGTGGGGTTTTGGTACGGCCTGCTCAAACGCGCGTTCAAGATCAACCCCTAGGCGTAAGTTACGATGGCCACGCAAATCAAAGCGGCCAACCGCGCGTCGGGCATTGGCACCTCAATCTTCACGGAGATGTCGCAGTTAGCGAGCAAGCACAACGCTGTGAACTTGGGCCAAGGCTTCCCCGATTTTTCTGCGCCGGAGTTTGTAAAACACGCAGCACGCACCGCCATCGCCGCCAACTTCAATCAATACGCACCGTCCGCAGGGCAATTGCGCTTGCGCACGGCCATCGCCGCGCAATGGAAAAGGCAACACGCCACACGCTGGGATCCCGAAACGGAAATCACCGTGACCCAAGGGGCCACCGAGGCTTTGTTCGCGGCCACCATGGGCTTATTGAACCCAGGCGACGAAGCCATTGTGTTTGAGCCGTTTTACGACGCCTATGTGCCCGATGTGCAAATGGCGGGCGGTGTGCCCCGGTTTGTGCGTTTGCACCCGCCGCACTGGCGCTTTCGCGTTGAAGATCTGGCGGCCGCGTTTTCGACGCGCACGAAGATTATATTTGTGAACACGCCCCACAACCCCACGGGGAAGGTGTTTTCTACCGATGAACTCGACATCATTGCAGAGCTTGCCAACAAGCACGATGTGATTGTGGTGGCGGATGAAGTGTATAGCGAAATCACGTATGGCGACGCCGTGCATGTGCCCATGGCCACCCGCCCGGGCATGCGTGAGCGCACCATCACCATTAGCAGCGTGGGCAAAACCTTTAGCGTGACAGGCTGGAAGATCGGCTGGGCGATCGCGCCGCCCCCGCTGACACAAGCGTTGCGCGCCACTCATCAATTCATAACCTTTTGCAACCCCACGCCTTTGCAAGAGGCCGCCGCGTACGCTTTGGAGCAGGCAGAGGCTTTTGATTACTACACGCAGTTGCGGGCGGCCTATCACAAGCGGCGGCAAACGCTGACCGACATCTTGAATGAAGCGAAGTTGCCGGCCTTGCCTACCCAAGGCTCGTATTTTTTGCTGGCAGATCTGGCAGCCCAGCCCTTTGCCACGGACGTGGCGTTTTGCCGGCATTTGATTGAAAACGTGGGTGTGGCGGCCATCCCGCCTTCATTCTTCTACGCCAACCCCCGCTCGGCGCCTAAGTTGGCGCGGTTTTGTTTCGCGAAGACTGATGCCACGCTAGAGCAGGCGCGGCAGCGTTTGCTCGCCGGCAAGATCTAGACTAGCGAGATTTGCGGCGCACGAGAAAAGCCGCCAACGCAAGCAAGCCCAGGGCCGCAAATGAGGGCGTTGAGTCCGCAGCGAAAACGCAACCGCCTTGACTCTTGCGCGGGGATTCAGCGTCGTCCTCGCTGCTTGCGTTGTCGTCGCCGCCTTGCCCGCCTTCGCCAGCACCTGACGCTCCACCTTCATCGCCCGCACCGCCCGCTTCGCCTCCACCCCCGCTAACGCCTCCAGCACTGGCGTCCTCACGGGTCACCCCGGCATCCGTTGACGTCTGCGTGCCAGCATCCGCGTTGCCAGCGAGTTCGCCTTTGATGATGAGATCTGCACAGTGGTAATAATAGGCGTTGCTGTAGCTGCGCCCACTCTCAAACATGCTTTGAAGCAATTGCAACGTGCAGGTTTCGCAGGTGACGTTGGGCAGCTGCACCTTCAGAACCCATTTTTGGGCTTTGCCGTAAGGATGCTGGCCCCAATAATCGCTCAGCACCCACGTTTTGCCTTCTTTCGTGGGCCCTTGCACCACGGCGGGCAGGGTTCCGGGCTTTCCATTGTCGGCGTTGTAATAGGCGTGGTGCTGCACAAACGATTGCATGCTGGGCTTGGGCAAATCGTCTTGCCCGGCTTCGTCCAGAAACACCCGAAAATACACCGGATGTGAGACGGTCTCTTGAACCTCGATGGTACTGGTTTCGCCCGGCCGAAACGTGGACACGCGGTTGTTGTTGCGTGTGCCCTCGCAAGGCGTTGTCTTGAT
>JBBSJE010000077.1:0-25087 GCA_038257535.1 Polyangia bacterium | reverse complement strand
TCAACAGATGCTGGCAGCCTGGAGCGCCAAGCGGGCTTCCCCAGCCGCAGTGTCGGATGAAGCGATGGTCGCACATCAAGCTTCAAAATAGGGCAAGCGTCGGCATCCGACGGGAGTGTCTCAATCACGTAATCATCCTCGGCGAGCAACACCTTCTTCGCATTCTGGGCGAGTACGTTGGCTACTATTCACACAAAGGGGGAGCCGTCCTTGGTGACAATGCCTGCGATGCGCTTGGGCGAAACGCCGGGTTGAGCAAACAGCGATGAGAACGCCGGCTTATCGGCCCTGGCGCTTATCCGCAAGTTCCTAGCGGAGACTCGGATTCACTGCTCTTCCGCTTTCCGAGGACATAGATCGTCGGGCCCTGCTACTTTGCCAGGTCAATGTCAGCGTAAATTTCATCTATGGTTAGTCGAATCCCCAGTGCGGGAAGAACCAAGGACTCTCCAGGCCCCGCGCTCTCGCTTGTCCAGCCTTCATCATCCCCACGAACCAGTGCGTCCAGACGGGGTTCGCTATGGGAGACAAAAATACACGCACGCAGAGAAGGGATCTTTTTGTAGTGAGTCAGCTTTTCGCCGCGATCCCACTCTTGTGTGCTTGGGCTCGTAACCTCTACTACAACCGTAGGATTCAAAAGGACGTTTCTGCTCTTGGGGTCTTCCTGTGCAGGTCCACAGATGACGGTGACATCCGGGTAGGTGGCAAGCGATGTGGCGGCAACCTTTACCTTCAGATCGCTGCTGTGAACGACACAGGGACCACCGCGAAAGAGCTGCACCAAGGCTGAGCCTACCGCCATCGCCAACGCGGCATGCTGCCGTGTTCCTCCTGCCATTGCATAGATCTCGCCGCCAAGGAACTCATGCTTGACGTTGCTGACTTCCTCATGACTTAGGTACTCTTCGTAAGAGTACTGGTGGTGTCCCCGGATTGGCTGGTTCATGGCGCTCTGACGCGCATTCTAGTTCATCGACCGTTTGGAAGCCAAAGTGCTAAAGTGCAAGCCCGCATAACCGGCGCCTGCCTTCACGCCACAACATCGAACAGCGTTGAAGGCTCGGGCTTGCTGCTTGGCTTCGCAACCGGGCGTTTGGCTGCGGGCGGCGGCGGCGCAACGTAAGATGGGCCCGCTTCTTGATACAAGCGCCGAATCTCTTCCACGCCTTCGGCCCCCGCCATGGGATCGCTGTTGGGATTCTTCGTCTTGAGGAAAATAAACCAATCCAACATCCGGGGGTCGAACTTCTTCTCGGTTTCGTTTTCCAATGTGCGCGGGGTTCGCGGCGTTTTTTGCTGCGGGTTGTGGTTAGACAACGCCTCGCCTATCCACATGCGAACACGCGCCTTTTGCGAATCAACGCGCGGCGACTCGTATGACGCACTTACCTGAACGTACGAGCCACCAATCCGCATGGATGAACGTCGGCACGATTTCCGCGAGCGATAAGGCTTGCTGGGCAAGTTTTTCCTGATTCTTCCCTCCGACTCAGCCAATCGTTGTATCTAAGACGCGCTGTGCCTAAGCAACACGCTTGTTTTGGAATGTGGGTCAGGATACAGTCGATATCCCACCTGGTTACACCACATGCCACTTATACACCAATGGCTGGAGGCCGCCGCGAAAGATCAAGGGGGCCAACGCGCCCTGGTCTATCGCGACTCGTACCTATCGTGGCGCGGCCTGCACCACCGCGTGCAGCGCAGAGCCCAAGAGCTCTCTTCAATGGGCATAGGCCGAGGCATGTGGATGGGGTTGTTGCTGGGGAATGTGCCCGACCTGGTTGTGCTGATTTTGGCGCTGGACAAACTGCAGGCCGTTAGTGTGCCTCTGGATCCCGCCACGGCGGCACGGGACATGGAGATGATTTTGGACGGCGCTCCCATGCGCGCCACCGTCACCCGGCCTGCAACCAACAGCACGTCACCCTTGGCCGCGCAATCGGCGTCGGGACGGCAACACCCCACCCCGTTGGCGCTCCGAATCACGGACATCACGCGCGCCGCCGCTCCGAAACATGTCCCCGACGCCCGCAAGCGCTTGTCCGGAACGCTTTTGAACCTCAACCTTTACAAACCTTCCCAGGTTGAGTTGGAATTGGCCGCGCCCTCAACAGTGGCTTACACAACCGACGCTGGCGGCGATCCCAAAGGCGTTCTGCGAGATGACAACAACCTAGCCGCCATTGCAGGCAGTCTAGGCCAGGCGCTCAACGCCAAACGAGGCCAAGTGGCGCTGTTGCCCACGCCATTTCATTACAGCTCGGGGTTCGACGCCGGGCTGGTGCTGGGCCTCGCGCACGGGCTTACCATGGTGTTGGAAGATGAGTTCTCTGCAAAAGGGCTAGCGCGCCTGCTCAAGGACAACCACGCGCATTACGTTGTGGGCACGCCCGCACAGTACATGGCTGTTTGCCAAACCTTGGCGGTGGCCATGCCCACCCCTTCAGCGTTGTGTTTGTGCGTGCAATCGCCGGGGCTTTCGGCCGCCGCGGCTGCGTTTGCGGACAAATGCGGCGTCCAATTGGTGCCCATGCTCCATACCGCCGAAACCGGGCCGATCGCCATTCACTTGCAAGGTGGCAAAACCGCCGACGCCAAGCCCGCAGGCCAACCTTTGCCGGGCATTGATGTGCGCATCACGGCCGCTGATGGCAGCCCCTTGAAGCACGGCGTGAAAGGCCAGGTGTGGCTGCAATCGCAGGCCATCTCAGCCGCTGCGGTTCCGCAATTGCCGCGCGCAATCCGCAAGGTGGGCCCGGTGGGCGTGCCTATTGGTCGCACGGACGCGGCAGGATGGTTTCGCACCGGCGATCTGGGTTGTCTTGAACCCAACACCGGGCAGCTTCTGCTGACCGGTCGTGAAGACGACTTGGTTTGGGTGGAAGGGCGACGCCTGGCTTTGGGCGAGGTGGAAGGATGTTTGGAATCCTCAAAGCTTGTTCGGCAAGCCGAAGCACGCGTGGTTTACGATGACTTGGCCGGCCCCATGGTGGTGGCGCGTGTGGTGACCGCAGGGCCTTGTCGTGTGGAAGACATCATCGATCACTGCGCGCGGAATCTGGCGCCCTACAAGGTGCCTCGGCAGATCCAGATCTGCAGATCCCTGGACGAAGCAATTTAAGGCGGATCCAGTAAGGGATGCAGGGTTACCTGCAAGCGCACGGCATCGCCTTTGGTAAGCGTCACATCCTGATAGTGGGTAAACCTTTCAGGGTGGCGAAGTTCAATGCGCATGAAACCGGGACGCACTAATCGGCCATCCACAGCCCATTGCCGCGCGATGCCCACGAAGGTGTCGTTGATGAACACAGAAGCCGCGGGAACATTGCAATCGATGCGCAAAACGGCGTTCCCCGAAAACCGCAAAGACGCGCACGCCGAAAGCCATGCCGTTAGCGCCAGCAGGCAAAGACCACACCACCGTCGGTCCAAAACTTATTGACCCTCGATGGGATCGTCGGGGCCGAGCGGTGGCGCCACGTCGGCACGAACCCGCATGGTCATGCGCAGCTGATCCCCGGAAGCCTGATCCATGGTCAAGTTCAGTTCGTCCGCCAGCGAGGCGACCAAGGTGTTCCCCAACGCCTCAGCGTTCAAGTTGGTTTCCATGCGAACGTCGGCCACGCCCACAGCGATGCGCCGCAACTCGAATCGGCTGATCGTACCCACTCGACGCAGCCGTCGCAGCAGCCGTTCAAGCGCCACGGGCTCTTGCATATCGAAGGTCACATGTACCGGCTTGCCGCTGGAGGCCGCCTGCACCTCGTGCACCGCGGGCACGATGGCTCGGGCTGCCAGAGGGGCCAAGCGATCCAAGCAGGCTTTTTCGGCAGCTGGTGCTTCGGCGGCAAAACCCCACTCGGCGCCACCTGGCAGCGCCACATCTCGGCTGCCGCCAGGCCGACGCACAGTCATATCCACTTGGCAGCGCGCGGCCACGAGCCCTGCGCCCCGCACATCCCCATCAAGCTGTGTTTGGCCCCGCAAAGCCACACGAAAAGCTGCCGGGGATCCGGAGTCTGACGCGACAGCAAGGCCCGCGGCCCGCAGCGCATCGGCCACCGCAGGGGCCATGGCCGGCGACGCTTCTGCCCCCGCAACGTGCACAACCGCGCCTCCGCTTGGGGTGGGCGTGGTGTTGCGCGTTTTTTCGATTTGGCGACGCAAGTACGCCCGGTCAACGACAGCGTCAATGCCCACGCGCAGTTTACCCGTGGCCTCGGTTTCTTCCACCACGCGGTAACTTCGGATGTAACGGCGGGCTGCGGTGGGAAAGCTGGCCCGCAGTTTGGCGAGTTCGTCCGGCAGCGGCCCGGTAATGGGCAGGCCTGCGTCGGCCAATTCGGCGGAAAACACGCGCTCCACAGCATTTAGGAACGCGGCTTCCAGGGCCCGCTTTTTGGCACCAACAACGTTGCCGTCAACAATGTCGGCTTCGGCCACGTCGGGTGAAACCAACGGCACCTCGGGTGATGGCGCCACCGGCGCCACGGCGGGCTGGCTCTGAAGCAGCAGAAATGCGAACCCGAAAAGCACGTCGAAGTTGGCCATGACCTAGGGCCCTACCCTAGCTCAGCATCAGCGGCATGACGAAATTCCCTCTATTCCCATTCGATGGTGGCGGGAGGCTTTGACGAAACGTCATAAACCACGCGATTGACTCCACGCACCTCGTTGACAATGCGCGACGACATGCGGCCCAGAACCTCATAGGGCAAGGGCACCCAGTCGGCGGTCATGCCGTCTTTGGAATGCACGGCGCGTATCGCCAGCACATCGGCGTAGGTGCGCTCATCGCCCATCACACCCACGGTTTTTACGGGCAGCAACACGCCAAACGATTGCCAAATGGATTCGTAAAGGCCCGCGGCGCGAATCTCTTCATCGATGATCGCGTCGGCCTCGCGCAGCACCTCGCAGCGCTCTTCGGTCACTTCGCCCAGCACGCGAACCGCCAAGCCCGGACCGGGGAACGGCTGCCGCCACAGCACGTGATGGGGCAAGCCCACCTCTTCGCCGAGCGCCCGCACCTCATCCTTGAACAATTCGCGCAACGGCTCGACCAGCTTGAGGCGCATGTGCTCAGGCAATCCGCCCACATTGTGGTGCGACTTAATTGTTGCCGATGGCCCTTTGTGAGACACCGATTCGATCACATCGGGGTAAAGCGTGCCTTGAACCAGATAGTCGGCGCCCCCGATCTTGCGCGATTCTTCCTCGAACACCGCAATGAACTCGCGGCCAATGAACTTGCGCTTTTGTTCGGGGTCGGTGATGCCAGTAAGACCCTTCATGAAACGTTCGGCGGCGTCAACCACGCGAAGATCCATATGGAACGCGTCGCCAAACAGTGATTCCACCTGTGCGCGTTCGCCTTTTCGCAAAAGCCCATTGTCGACGAAGATGCACGTCAGCCGGTCGCCCACAGCTTTGTGCACCAACGCCGCCGCCACCGACGAATCCACGCCGCCCGAAAGGCCACAAATGGCGCGGCCCTGGCCCACCTGTGACTTCACAATCGCCACGGCTTCGTCAACGAAGTTGGCCATGGTCCACGAAGGCTCGCAGTGGCAGATGCGGAACAAAAAGTTGGCCAGCAGCTCTTCGCCGCGGGGGGAGTGAACCACTTCCGGGTGAAACTGAACGCCCCAGAACTTGCGGCTGGGCGCTTCCACCGCCGCCGCGGGGCAGCTTGGGTTGGTGCCCACCACGGAAAAGCCTTCAGGCAAAACTTCAATGCGATCGCCGTGGCTCATCCACACCGAAACCGCTTCGCCCGCGGCGAAACCATGGAAAAGCTCGCTGTCTTTGGCGATTTGTACCTGTGCCCGGCCATACTCGCGGTGCTCGGCCCGCGCCACTTTGCCGCCTAGGGTAAGCGCGGTGATTTGCACGCCGTAACAGATCCCCAGAATCGGGATGTTCAAATTGAAGATTTCGGCGTCCAAGCGGGGCGCCCCCTCTCCATACACCGAGGCTGGACCGCCGGACAGCACAATGCCCGTGGGCGCCATTTCGCGGATCTTGGCCAGCGGATAATCGTAAGGCTGAATCTCCGAGTACACCTTTTGTTCGCGAATGCGGCGCGCGATGAGTTGGGTGTACTGCGAGCCGAAATCTAAAATCAAAATGCTTTGTTTGGACATAAGCGAGCCAGGCGTCTCTTAAGGGTCGATGTGATAGTTGGGAGCTTCTTTGGTGATGATCACGTCATGCACATGCGATTCGCGCAGGCCCATGGTGGTCACGCGGGTAAACCGGGCTTTGGTGCGCAGATCTTCAATGGTGGCGCAACCGCAATAGCCCATGCCCGAGCGAATGCCGCCCACCAATTGGTAAAGCGACTGCGAAAGGCTGCCGCGGTAAGGAACCCGGCCTTCAATGCCTTCGGGCACCAACTTGTTGGACTCACCGGGCACGTCGCCTTGAAAATAGCGATCTTTGCTGCCCGCTTTCATGGCCGCGAGCGATCCCATGCCGCGATACACTTTGTAGCTGCGTCCTTGGTAAAGGATCAGCTCGCCGGGGGCCTCATCGGTGCCAGCAAACAAGCTGCCAATCATCACCACGTGCGCCCCGGCGCCCAAGGCTTTTACGAGATCGCCCGAATATTTGATGCCACCATCGGCAATCACCTTGACGTCGGTGCCCGCCAAAGCCCGGGCGCAATCGCTGATGGCCGAGATTTGCGGTACGCCCACACCGGCCACCACACGTGTGGTGCAGATTGAACCTGGCCCAATGCCCACCTTCACAGCGTCAACACCAGCTTTGGCCAGGGCCAAAGCGCCTTCGGCCGTGGCCACGTTGCCCGCAATTATCTGAGCTTTGGGAAAGGTTTTGCGAATGTCGGCAACGGCCTCAAGCACAAAGTTCGAGTGGCCGTGGGCGGTATCCACACAAATCACGTCGCATCCCGCTTTGAGCAGAGCCTCCACCCGCTGCGCCCGATCCGCGCCAATGCCCACCGCCGCGCCCACGCGCAAACGGCCCAGTTCGTCCTTGCTGGCCGCAGGGTGCTGCTGCGCCTTTTCGATGTCTTTGATGGTGATCAAGCCCCGCAACCGGCCAGCGGGATCCACCACCAAAAGTTTTTCGATGCGGTTTTCGTGCAGCAGTTGCTTTGAGGTCTCGATGTCGGTGCCCTCAGGCACGGTGATGAGCTCTTTAGTCATCAGAGCCGACACCGCCTGCGACAAATTGCGCTCAAACCTCAGGTCGCGGTTGGTCAGCATGCCCACCAAGCGACCTTCGGTCACCACAGGCAACCCCGAAATGTTGTGCCGCCGCATGAGTGCGAGCGCGTCGGACAAAGGTTGCTGAGGGCCAATGGTGACAGGATCGATCACCACGCCGGTTTCCGCCTTCTTCACTTTCACGACCTCAAGCGCCTGCGCCTCGATGTCCATGTTCTTGTGAAGAATGCCCATGCCCCCTTCCCGCGCCATGCAGATGGCGGTGGCCGCTTCTGTCACGGTGTCCATGGCCGACGAGATGATGGGGCACGACAACGACACCGAGCTGGTGAGCTGCGACCGGACCTCGACATCCTTGGGCAAAACGTGGCTTTCGGCCGGAACCAGCAGGACGTCATCAAACGTCAGGGCAATGGGGAGCGGACCTTCAGGCAGCATCTCGGGACTCTATACAAGTGGTTTTTCACCCGCAAGCATCACGAGCAGGAGGGGCAAAGTAAGTTGGCAAAGGAAATGCCAAGGAATGAGCAAAGGGGAGTGAGCGGTTGGGCTCACCTGGACCCCCGTGGTTGGTTTCGGAGTCTTTAACAAAAGCGACGCGTCAATCGAATGGCCGCCGGGCTGGTCTGCACGGTCACTTCCGCGGCGGGGGTGCGCGCCGGGAGCCATCTTGACAGGCAGCCACCACGCTCTGAGCGCCTTGCCGTGCTCGATCGCTGACACCCGGCAATTTCATGAAAGCCGCCAAATGTTTGCGCGCGCCGGTGCAGTCGCCCTTGGCTGCGCGCAGCTTGAGCAACATGTAGTGCGCAAGCCCGCTTTGCGCGTCGAGTTGGATGGCCCGCGCACACGCCTTTTCGGCGACGGCGTCGGGGCTCAGGCCAGCCATGGCTTGGCATAGGTCGGTGGCCACAGCCGCCGAGGCGGGATCAAGCTTGGCCGCGGTTTGGAACGCCTGCACGGCCGCTTGCGTCTGCTTCTGTTTGTGGGCCACGCGCCCCAAGCCATGCCAGGCGCTCGCAAACGTTGGCGCCACCTTCGTGGCTTCCGTTAAGGCGGCCTGTGCTTCGTTGAACTTGCCCGCGTCTGAATACAGCAAGCCCAAGTTTGTCCACGCTTGCGGTTCCTTGGGTGCCAACTGGGTGGCCTTTTGCAAGGACGCCACCGCCTGCGAGGTTTGACCCGCACGCCGCTGTGCCACGCCCAGGTTTAAGGCAATCTGAGCGTCCTTGGGATCCAGTCGGGCCGCGGCCTGCAAGGCTGGCAAGGCTTCGGCATCTTTGCCCTGGCTCTGCAGCGCCAGCGCCAAGTTGTGGTGGGCGCGTGGATTTTCTGGTTTCGCCGCAAGCGCCGCCCGAAACGCCACCACCGCCGCCTCCGCTTTTCCCAGTTCCAACAGCAGGCCACCCAGATTGTTTTGGGCCTCGCCAAACTTGGGCGCCAGCGACACAGCCTGCCGATAAGCCGAAAGCGCCTCCGGCGCCCTGCCCTGCTTTTCCAACGCCAATCCTCGGAAATAGTGCGCTTGAGGGTTGTCTGGCGTCAATTTGACGGCCTCGTCGAAAGCTTTCAACGCTCCTGCAACGTCGCCTTTTTTGAACAAGCTGTGCCCTTGCTCAAGCTGCCCTGTGGCGGCGGGGCCTCCGACCAACAAGATGCCAACAAAAACCCAAAGCGCCATCAGTCAAGCATAGCGCAGGTTGCGGCGCGCGGTTAGGGACGCCGAAGCGCCGCTTTCAGCGCATTGATCAAGGCTTCGATGCGTTGGGGCTCAAGCAGCTGCCCTCGCGACACGCTGTCGCGTACGTAGAAAATGTCGGCCACGCGGTCGGCTTCCACGCCGACCTTCGAACGCTGAATGTCCAGCTTTTGCGTGAACAACACGTCCGCGATTGTATAAAGCACACCGGGCCGGTCTTCGGTGAACACATCAATGACCGTTAGGTTCGGGGTAATGTTGTTGTGCACCTTCACCTCCGTGGGCGGCACTTTGGGGCGAGGGCCTTCCAAGATCGAGGCCGTTGTGGGACGCGATCCCACCAGATCTTTGACGCTGCGGCGGCCTTCAAGCACGGCAACCAAATCACGCCGAATGGATTCCAGCCGCGATTCATCTGTCACTGCACCGTGAAACGCGCGGCGAATGCGGAAGATGTCTAAGGCTTCCGCCACTTCGCCTTCGCGCACGGGCTCGCGGCTATAAATGGCGGCGTCCAAGATGTCGATGCGGTTGGCAAACAAAACGCCAGTCACGGCGGCCAGCAAGCCCGGAACGTCCTCAGCGGTCAGCACCATTTCGGAGTACTGGCGGCGGGGGTGATGCACGAAACTTACGGCACAGGGCCCCTTGCGTTCCCGCATCAGGCGCATATGCGTGGCGATCCGAACCACCGAGTTTTCAATGAAATAGCGCTCGGGAAAACCCGCAAACAGAGCAGCGATGTCAGTGCCGGGAATGAACTCCGACAGCTTCTCGGCGGCGGTGGCCATGCGTTCACGCACGCGTTCACGCACCTGCTCTGTCCACGCACCTGAACCGTGTCGCACCACCACCAACGTGCGCGAAAACAGCTCACGCAAAAGTTCATCTTTCCAACTGGTGAGGTTGCCGGGGCCCACGCAGTAGAGATCAACGAAGGTCAGCACAAATAGGTGCCTAAGCGTTTCTTCGTCTCCGACCAATTCAGCGGTCCGCTCAATAGTGGCAGGGTCCGTTAGGTCGCGCCGCTGCGACACGTGCCCCAACGTCAAGTGTTCGCGCACCAGCAATTCCACCAACGCCACATCATCATCCATAAGACCCAGGCGACGGGCAATGGCTGAAGCGATGGTGACCCCACGACGACTGTGATCGCTGCCCAACGGCTTGGCAATGTCATGCAGCAAGGTGGCCACATAAAGCGGCACGTGCCGCTCAATCAAGCTCATTTCCTGCGTGGGGCGCGGGTACTCGTCGATGAGTTCCCGCCGCGCCAGCGCTTTGAGCAAGGCCACCGCGTAAAGCGAATGCCTATCTACTGTATAGACGTGATACGTATCGTATTGCACGCGCCCTGTCACCGGCGCCCATTCAGGCATTAGCGCCGTCAAAAGCCCGAGATCTTGCATCTGCTCAAGCCGCGACGGGTTCTTTTTGTCGCGGGTGTCGGTGAGTACATCCAGGAAGATAGAGCCCGAGTTGGGATCGGCTTGCAGCGCTAACGGCTTTTCCGCGCACAGCTCAGAGATGACGTCGGTGGTGCGCAGCCCCACATCCAAGCCCAGCTCAATGGCCACCGAAAACACCCGCAGCATCTCGGAAGGCTTTTGAGAAAACACGCCAGGATCGAGCACCTCTATGCGTCCATCACGGATCACGAAGTTGGGATCCACGCGGCCTTTGGCAGAGCGCAACGACACGGGAACCACCGTTGGCTCGTGGTGGGGATCCAACACCGCCCGCTGCATGAGCCGCTCAGTTTCGCGGGATATGGTGCGGGCGTGAAGCTGGTAGTGACGCATCAGCCACTCCACCGCCGAGGACACGACAGGCTTTACCACCGCCGCGTTGGCGGGTCGCGGGCCCCGAAACCAAATGGGGGCCACTTTTTCCTGGATGTCGAAACGGAGCTGATCCTGTTTGCGACGCGAAGCCAGTTGAACGGCGATGCGCACGCTCAAGAACCATTCGCGGGCAGCTTCAAGCGACTGGCATTGGCGCAGGGTCAGCTCACCCATGTCGTAAAGCTGGCGAAAATCCGAAGTGCCGAATCGCGCCAGGGCTGCCCAACGGCCGATGCATAGATCTCGAATGCCACCGGGGCCGCTTTTGAGGTCGGGTTCCAGCAGATAAATCGTGTCGCCAAATTTGGAATGCCGGTTGGTTTGCTCCTGACGCAAGCGTTCAACCAAGTTGCCGGGACCATAAGAGCCCGCGCGCGCCGCGTAGGTTTCGGCAAACTCCCGCGCCAGCGCCTCGTCACCCGTCAAAAATCTGGCGTCCAACATCGCTGTGGCCGCGGTGAGGTCGGAGTCGGCCAGCTCGAAGGTGTCGGCCACCGAGCGAGTGGCGTGCCCGGCATCGAGCCGCGCGTCCCAAAGCTGGTGCAAAACGGCGCTGGCAAACGCCCCGATATGCGCGTCGGGGCTTTCGGCGCACAGAAACACCAAGTCGAGGTCGGAATACGGGGCCCATTCGCCACGGCCATAACCGCCCGTGGCCATCACCGCCACGCCTGAGCTGATGTTCGCGTGCCGCAACTGGGCGTTGACGACCTCCAGAACCACCTTGTCGAGCGCCCAGGTCAGCTGTTGCGAGACCACGAGCCCGTCAACCCGCGCCCGCTGGCTTTCATCGGCCGCAACTCTGGCCTCATTAACGCATTGAGCAATCCATTCGGCGGTTGGCAGCACGGGTGAAAATTGTGCCCGGTGATCGCCGGGCCCCCCCATTGATTAATCGGATCGCCGCGTTTTGTCGATGTCATTGCGGCCCGGTTGGCTGGCCCACCTGAAACTTCCTTTCAGTAACCTTCACGGACCGTTTGACGAGTGCAGTCTTCTTAGGCACGGTATGGGCCATGGCTGAGATTGAGCTTGCGCCGCTTTCTGATCGCTTCGACGACGAGGAGCTAAAAACCGTTGCCCGCCTCCTGACCCAGGCGGGCGCCAAATACGACGTGGTCGCCGACCACCCGTCGCAAACCATTGCCGCGCGTCTGAGCGAAGACGCCGTGACCGAGTTTCTTGATCGCTTGGAGGCCCACGACGTGGCCGCCGAAATTTTTGTGCCTGCCGAATTCGACGGCACCATCACGGTGGGCGATTACCGGCTGGCCTCTTCGCACGCCTTGGCAGGGGCGCTTGAGGAGTTGCGCGACGAACTGGATGTCGAAGACGACAACGATGACGAGGATGAGGAAGAAGAGGACGACGAGGACGAGGACCTCGCGGACGACTCGATCATCGCGGCCCAGCTCAAGCACATTTGGCGCTTGTTGCACGACGCGTGCGAAGAATCGGTGGATCGGGCGGTGCCCATCCACATCCAAATCTGAGCCGTGCAAGCGGCTTTGCGCACGACGATTCTTCATAGGAATGGAAGAATCGTCCATGCGGCCAGACGCTTTTCGCCCAGGCGGCCCCGCATGATGAGGGGGTGACGTCAACAACGCTCGACCTGCCCGTTTCGCCCACCATTGAGCTCAACAAACGCGCTGCGGCGGCCATCGCTGGCGGCGTGGTATCGCTGAACCGGAAAACCGATCCAGCGCTGGTGTTCGTCAAAGCGCAGGGCTGCCGGCTGTGGGATGCGGAAGGCCGCTCTTACATCGATTATCATGCGGCCTTTGCGCCGTACATCTTGGGTCACAACAACCCGCAGGTGAACCAAGCGGTGGTGGACGCGTTGTCTTTGGGCTGGTCACTCATGGGCAGCGGCACCACCCCTTGGGAGGTGACGCTGGCAGAAACCCTAAAAGCGTGCGTGCACAGCTTGGATCGGGTGCAGATCACCAACACCGGGAGCGAAGCCACGGCGCATGCGATTCGCCTGGCCCGCGCGTTTACAAAACGCGAAGACATTGTGTTGACCTTGGGCGGGTACAACGGGTGGCACAACGACGTGGCCCGCGCGGTGGCGCCGCCTTTGAGCGCCGTGGGGCCCCGGGTTAGTCCCGGAGAATACCCGTTCGTCGCTTCGTCGGCCGGCATTCCTGAAGCGGTGGGCCGCCGAATTCACCTTGTGAACTACAACGATCCCGAATCGGTGGCCTACGTCATGCGCCGGCACCCGGTGGCCTGCGTTCTCACCGAGCCGGTGCTGCAAAACGTGGGCGTCATCAAGCCCAACCCTGGCTACCTGGAAAGCCTACGCACGCTGTGCACAGACCATGGCGCTTTGCTGGTGTTCGACGAGGTGAAGACCGGCTTTCGCTCGGCCTTGGGTGGGTATCAATCCCTGTGTGGGGTGCGTCCAGATCTGTCTGTGTTTGGCAAGGCTCTGGCCAATGGTTACCCCATGGGCGCCATCGGCGGACGTCAGGACGTGATGCAGTTGTTTGATCACCCCGACGCAGCCCTGCGGGTCTTGATCGCCGGCACGTACAACGCCCACCCGGTTCCCGCGGCGGCCGCTTTGGCCACGCTGAAAATTCTTGCGCACGACAACGGCGCCGTTTACCGAGATTTGGAAGCGCTTGGGCAGCGTCTGGAAACCGGACTGCGTGACATCTTCTCCGACAAGGGTGCGCCGTTCACTTTGAGCCGTTTGGGCTCCGCCTTTTGTCTGTACTTCATGGATCATGCGCCCCAAGATTTGCATGATCTGCACACTCACAGCGACGCGGCTTTGGACCTTCGCTACCGCCGCGCTTTGATCGAGCGCGGCGTGTATCATTTTCCCGTGGCCTGCAAACAGGGATCGATCAGCGCGGCGCACACGCCCGCGGACATCGATGAAACCCTTGAAAAAACGCGCTCTGTGGTCAAGGCGCTTTAGCCGCCGCGATCATACGCTCGGCCAGGGCCGAGCCCGGCTTTTGCCCGGCCAACTGTCCACCGTCAGCCACCAAACATATCCCGGTCATGAACCGAGACTCATCGCCGGCCAAAAACAAAAACAAAGCCGCGACGTCTTCCACCCGCCCCGGCCGTCCCAGCGGAATATAGCGATCAACAAAATCCTTCACGAAGACAGGGCTGTCAATCGCCTCTGACATGGGCGTTTGAATGTAGCCCGGGCACACGGCATTCACACGAATGCCCAGCGGAGCCAATTCAAGCGCCATGGTTTTGGTCAACATGATGACGCCGGCCTTGCTGCTGTTGTAATGCGCATACCCCACTTCACCAGCCATGCCATTCTTGCTGGCCATGTTCACCACCACGCCCCGCCCTCTGCGCGCCATTTGCTGACACACCGCCTGGCCAACCAGAAAAAAGCCTGTGAGGTTCACGTCAAGAACCTGCCGCCATTCGGCTTCGCGCATTTCCAAAAATGGCGTCTCGAACGCCACGCCCGCGTTGTTTACCAGAACATCAATGGGCGCAAGCGCTTCAGCCTTGGCCACCACCGCCCGCACGGCGAAACCGTCGCGCACATCCACCTGTGCGCCGTCCACGCGTTCGTTGCCATAGCTTTGGCTGAGCTGAGCGCGCGCGGTTTGCAAAAGTTCGGCGTCCACCTCAAGCAAGAACACGCGAGCGTGTTGACGCAGAAACTGACGCGCGATCTCAAACCCTATGCCCCGCCCTGCACCGGTGACCACAACATGCTTGCCCTCGAAACGCCTGTCTGGACTCATACGATTGTTCCTTGTGCGCCTTGCGCAACCGTGGGTTGGACAACGGCCACGCGCTGTCGTTTGGCTTCCAAAACCGTAACCAGCCACGTGCTGGCCAGAACCAAAACACCGCCAAACACCCCCCAAGCCGTTAGTTTTTCGCCCAACACCGCCCAGGCCAGCCCCAAGCCAAACACCGGGATCAAATAATTGGAAAGTGCGGCCTGGGTGGCATCGAGGCGGGTCAGCACGGTGAGAAAAATCACCATCGAAAGCCCGTACTGCAGCACTGCGAGCAAGCTCAAGCCCAGCCAAGTGCGCACGGACAGCGCAGGCAGCTGCCGCAAGATTTCAGGCTCCAGCACAAGGGCCAGCGGCAGCAAGACAAAACACACCGCCACGTAGCTCAGAAACAGCACCTCCAAAGCTCCGTAGCGCCTCAACAGCTTCTTGCTGAACACATTGTAAAAGGCGCTGCCCATGACGGCGATGAAGATCAAGGCATTGCCCAACAAGTGGCCGCCGCCCACATCAAATCCCGAAAGGTCAGACGCAGAGCATGCGATCGTTCCCACGATGGCCAGCCCGAACCCAAGCCAGCGCGTGCCCGTCATACGCTCTTTCAGCACCACAAACGCCATTGCCGCCGTGACCACAGGCAATGTCAGCATCAACACCGCGGCGTTCGAGGCCAGCGACAGCCGCACCCCCCACGTGACAAACAACTGCGCCACCACTTGCCCCAGCACCCCCAACGCCACAAAACCCACCACGTCCGCCGCCGAAGGCTTACGTGCGCCAGGACCCGTGAACCACTTGCGCACAAGCCCCGGCAGCGCCAAAGGCATCAAAATGAGCGTGGCCACAAGCATGGGCGCGGCGGTTGTGAACAGCGGCCCCACCTGATCGGCGACCAGTTTCACCAAAACGAACTGGCTGGCCCAGATGAAATTGCAGGCCAACAACAAGCCCCAATCGGCAAACTTTCGCGGCGCATACGGGGGCCTCATCACTGAGTGTGAGTCTTGGCGGCGGCGAGCGCGTTGACAACGCAAGCCCCATGGACTATCGCGGTTCAGGTATGGATGATTTTCGCATCCTGATTGAGCGGCTGGTCGGATGGATCAACACCCTGCCCCGCGCCGCCGTGGTGTTCGTTGAGCCGGGTTTTCGCCAGGACCTGCTCACCACCCCGCAACCTTTGGTGGAACTTTACCTTGTGACCGAAGGCGCGATGGAGTTGGACGTACACGGTGAAAAGGCGTTGGTGCGCGCGGGCGAGTTGGCTTTAGCCAACGCGCACTTTGGCAACCGCGGCCGCGAAGTGGAAAGCCCTTTTCGCTATGGCTGCATCTCGATATCGGTGGCTGACAGTGAAGCGGCGCTCGCATGGGCCCATAAGCCCCTGCTGCACACCCAGCGGGCCGCCGATATGGAAAGCTTGCGCACGGGTTTCCAAGAGCTGTCACGGCTTTTTCATGGACCCGATCAGCCCTTTCGGGACGTTCTCCTTAAAGCGCATTTGCTCCAACTGCTTGTTCACACGCTGGGCCCCACCACCCCCGGCATTGGCGCATTAGAGCCGCTTCCCGCGGGCGTCAGGCGCGCCATTGAGCTTATGAACGAGCGCCGCAGCGACACCAAGCTGAATTTGGCGCGCATTGCACGGCACGCCCGGGTTTCTTCGAGCCATTTGGTTCGTTTGTTTCAAAACAGCCTAGGTGTAAGCCCTATGCGTCATCTCACCGAATTGCGCATTCGCCACGCCCAGCACCTATTGGAACGATCGCCCCTCACCATTAAAGAGGTGGCGTTTTTGGTGGGTTTTTCCGACCAGCTTTACTTCTCCAGGGTGTTCCGGCAGGAAACAGGCCAGGCCCCCACCGCCTACCGCCAGCAACGCCAGGGCGACTAACGCCCTCGGCCCCCAGCGTAAGAATCGCTCCCCGTTAGGTTTGCGGCCTAAAACCGAGTACAATGGAAGAGGTTGTGAGCACGACGCGGTTTGGATTCGAGGGCGGCGAACCAGAGGGCCCGCCGGTGGCTGAGGGTCCTCGTGTGGCCAAAACCGTCTTCGGCAGGGATTTTCATTTGCCTGCCGTGTTTCCCAGCGTGCAAGGTGCCGCCAGTTTGCCTCCCCCTTCCGGGCGCACGGGCGGGGCCTCCCGCCCAGCCATTACGCCTCCGCCATCCCGAGTCGCCACGCCGCGGGCGCGCGCCCTGACCCCACGGCCCTCACGCAAAAGCGGCGAATTCGCCACGCCGCGCTCTGCCATCCGGAAAAGCTCTCCACCCGCGAAAGCTAGGTTTTTAGGCCGGCGCAACACCGCCGGAAATTTCGTTCCGCTGACGCAAACTGACTTGCTGACGTTGCCTCGCCCAGCCTGGATGCGCCCGGCCTTTACAGTTTTCGCGGCCGCGGCTTCAAGCTTCCTGGTTGTGGCCGCGGTCCTGTGGGGGCTCAACCGGTCAACCCCAACGCAGGCCCCCACACCACAACAAAGCCAACGCCGCACCGAGGCGGTAGCGAACGCGGAAGCCAAAGTTATTGTGCCGCCGCCCGCGCCCAGCCCAGCGCCACCACCCGCATCGGACGCGCCCCCGCAAGAGGCGCGTCCTCATCCGTCCGTCAAAACGGGGGCCGCCTTCGCGCCCGCGTCCCGGCCCAAGCTGGGCAAGGCGGCCGCCCAGAACCGGACTCGTCGCCCAGAACGCCCCACAGATCCCGATGCGCCGCTGCCGCCAACGTTTTTCTAAGCAAACGACGCACAGAAGTGCCCAACAGAGCTTGCCGTTTGCTGTCTGGTCGTGGTACGCGTGACTCTTTCCAGCTTCTAGATTCCAGGAATGACCATAGATCTCAGCCAAATCGACCCTGACGCCGTCAAGGTCGTTCAGCGGCTGCGGCGCTTTGGGTACGAAGCGTTCTTGGTGGGGGGATGCGTCCGTGACCTTTTGCTTGGACGCAAACCCAAAGACTTCGATGTCTCCACCAGCGCAACCCCTCCCGAGCTCCGCCGCCTATTTCGCAATTGCCGCATCATTGGACGCCGGTTCCGGCTGGCGCATATCTTCTTCGGCCCCAAAATCTTCGAAACGTCTACTTTTCGCGCCAATCCGCGCGAGATTGAAGAAGACGAGAAGCTTCCCGGGGAGACCAGCGAAGATCTTCTGATCCGCAGGGACAATGTATTTGGTACCGCGGAGCAGGATGCGCAACGGCGGGACTTCACCATCAATGGCCTGTTTTTGGATCCAGAGAGCGGCCAAGTCACCGACTACGTCACCGGCATGGCCGACATTGAAGCGCGGATGGTGCGCACGATTGGTGATCCCGACATTCGGTTCCGCGAAGATCCCATTCGCATTCTGCGCGCCGTGAAGTTTGCGGCACGCTGCGAGCTCTCGATAGAAGATGAAACCATGCGCCGCATGGTTGAACACGCGCAGGAGATCAGCAAATGCGCTCAGGCGCGGGTTTCAGAGGAATTTTTTAGGCTGCTGCGCGCGGGCGCTGCCCATCGGTCGATGGAATTGCTGGTGGAGCTCAAGCTGCTGCCGGTGATGATGCCCGCCCTGGAAGCTTGGCGGCAGGGCCAAGGTGTTCCCACCGAGCGTGGGCGAGGAGCGCATCGTCAGCACGACGAGCGAACATCGTTCAATGGCCAAGCCGAGCGAGGCGAAGCTGATCAAGGTGAAGACGCTCGCGGTGAAGCCGATCAAGGTGAGCAAGGTGGGTACGAGCGGGGCGAAGACGACCAGGGTGAAAACGACCTCATGGAGATGGCGCCACCCGAAGCGGCCCCCGAGACCAACAGCCCCACCACCCCTTCCGCATCCGCCGATCCACAACGTCTTTGGACCTACCTGGACGCTTTGGACCAAGTGACCAGCAGCGAGGAGACGTCGCCCTCAAACGCCGTGGTGATCGCCGCTTTGGTGATGCCGTGGCTTTACGAGGCGCTAGCACCTGGCAGCGGTTCGCGAGACGCTGGCAGCCTGGTTACCAACAGCCTGCGCCCGTTCATTGAGCAGCTTCGCATCTCTCGGCGCGACGCTGAGAACACGCGGCAGCTTTTGCTGATGCTTCGGCATTTCATTCCCAGCCGCGAGCCACAACGCCGCCGCCCGCCCCGGATCAACAACCGCGATCTGGCGGCCGACCTTACCTGGGTTGTAAAGATCGTCGCGCGCGCCGAAGCGATACCCTTGGAAGGTTTGCCTGCGGTCGAAGCCGCCCCGGCGCCTGTGTTGGCGCCCGTGCTGGAAACCGCGCCCACCCCCAAAGTTGCAGGGGCGCTCAGCCCCATTCCGTCGTTGCCATCAGAATGGCTTCGCGCTTCGGAACGCCCTCGGTTTTTGGGCAATGGCTGCTTCGGCAGCAACATCGCCAGCAGCTGGCGCTACGCCGAATAAGCGCCGCTTGGGCGGCAGGCGGGGCCTGTGGACAACGTTCATTGGAGCCTGTGGATAATTGCCACAATGAGCGGGGGCCATTGTGGATAAATCTCAATGACCCGGGCCGCTGTAGCGGGTGGGATCCGCAAGACTGGCGCTCTCAAAGCCACGTTTGCGGAGCGCGCAGGCGTCGCAACGTCCACAAGCCCCGCCATCTTCATGCGGGTCGTAACACGAATGCGTGAGGCTGTAGTCCACCCCCAACGAGGTTCCCAATCGGATGATTTCGGCCTTGGTTAAGCCGATAAGAGGCGCCTCCAGACGCACGGGGTGGCCTTCGACTCCAGCTTTCGTGCCTAGCCTGGCCACCTCTTGCATGGCGGCCAACCACTCGGGGCGGCAGTCGGGATATCCCGAATAATCGAGGGCGTTCACCCCAATCACGATCTCCTGAACCCCCAAAACCTCGGCCACTGCAATGGCGTAGGACACAAAGATGGTATTGCGGGCAGGAACGTAGGTAACCGGGATGCCGTGGGCCATTTGCGCGTCTGAACGGTCTTTCGGCACCGCAATGGACGCAGTGAGAGCCGAGCCGCCCACGCCGCCAAGATCGATGTCAATCACGCGAAAGCTGGCGGCGCCGAATCTCGACGCCACCGTTTGCGCGGCTTGCAACTCAAACCGATGTCGCTGCCCGTAGCGAAACGCCAACGCGTGGCAGGTCTTGCCTTGCGACCTGGCCAAAGCGAGGGCCGTGGTTGAATCCAATCCGCCTGACAAGAGAACAATCGCAGAAGACATCATGATACTTAAGCCTACAGGACGAGCCTCACTCTTGCCGCTGGCATCAGCCCTAGTACCGTAAGCCCCATGCCGCCCGCACAACTCCCCCACAGCGCTGTCACCTCAGATGAGGAAGCGGGCGCCACCGAACACTATTTGGACCCCGCGCTTTACGATCACGAATACCGCCACCGCCGCGCTGACCTAAACTTTTATCGCTTGCTGGCCGAAGAGCGCATGAGCTCGGGCGAGGCCAGCGCGCTGCTTGAATTGGCGTGCGGGTCCGGTCGCCTCACCATCCCCCTGCTTCGCGCAGGTCACACCGTCGTGGCATTCGATCGTTCATTGAGCATGTTGCAGGCGGCCCGCCAACGGCTGGCCCGGCTTCCCGCGGTACGCCAACAACAATGTCTGTTGCTGAAGGCCGATATGCGTAGTTTTCAGCTAAAAAAGCCTGTTTCTTTAGCGCTGGCGGGCTTTCACTCGATCCAGCATGTGGTCAAAGACGCCGAACTGCTGGCCTGCTTTGCCAACGTGCGCGCGAGCCTCAGCGGTGATGGTTGGTTCGTTTTCGACGTGTTGGCCCCTCACCCTCTGTGGTTGGAAAATGGGGGCGACCCAAGGTGGAGCCCTCGCACCTACCGCCATCCCGTCACCAACCAGCAGCTACGTTACGGAACCACCCACACCTACGACAAAGAATCGAAGGCCCTCCACATGAGGCTGCACTACCAGCCGGTGGACGATGCCGGGCAGTTCACTGAGCCCGAACGGATTGTGCGCTTATGCCATCGACAGTTCTGGCCCGGCGACCTCGACGGACTGCTCGACCAAGCGGACTTCGACGTTCTGGCTCGCTACAGCGACTTCAAAGTTAGCGCGTCCGAGACCGCCGAGAGTCTCGCGGGCACGCAAGCGGAACATATCTATGTGGCGCGCCCCAAGCGCCCATCGATGCGTTCACGCGTTCGTTAATCACGCAGCGGACGTTCCCTACAAAGCTTCCACGTTGGCAGCGAGCGATTCGGCAGCGCGTGCGAAGATGTCGAGCGCTGATCAACACGCGCTTCGTGTTGAAGTTGAAAGCAGCTCATTGGCAGCATTTTCATTGCTTCAATCGAATTGATTGCGCCCATTGGGAGCAAATCGAGACGAAAAAGGAAGAATGAGAGAGAAAAATGCACCTTTCTGGCAAAAATCAACTTTAAAAATGTTGACACGCGCGTTCAAAAGACTACGATTCAAAAGCATAGTTACAGTTCGTCTGACGTCGTGAAGACCTGTGAAGTCTTGATGTCAGAGTTGACCTCGACAAAGCAGAACGACTTGATCGACAAGCGGCTTGAAGCCGGATTCCCCTTGAAACGGGATACGCGCAACAGATTGGCAACCGGGTTCCCGAAAGGCAAAACCCTAACGGTTGGTCGTCGCCAGGTCATTTTTCCCTATGCGTATTCCCTCGTTTTTTATTGACGAGTCATTGGTGGACATAAACGAAAGAAGGTAGCTGTGGCACGAAAGAGCGCAAAAAAGCCCGCAAAGAAAGCAGCCAAAAAGGCAGCAAAGAAGCCAGCCAAGAAGGCAGCCAAAAAGGGAGCCAAGAAGGCCAAGAAAGCCAAAAAGGCTAAGAAGGCCAAGAAGGCCAAATAAGCCTGGCGAGCCCATCTGGCTAAGTGAGTCTTCCCCGCTTCGGCTGGGTCGACCGCGGGCGCCGAGTTACACCTCGGTTAGCCGGCTTCACGAGCTCGGTCTCTAGGACGTAAGAGGATCACATCCTCGTCCGGGGGCCGGGCTCGTGGTGCGTTCGAAGGACCGTCGTCGGCGCTCGGACACACAAGCGTCCCCATAGGGAACGAGGATGTGCTCCCCGTCCCAACAAGGGATCGCCTGCAGAGTCCTTAGGCGCGTTGATTAGCGACGCCGGGGCCCACGCCGAGGGCCAGGGCCTTGAGCGCGAGAGCGACGAGGCCGTGGCGCGCCTGAAGCCGTTGATGCGGCCTTGGGCGTGATGGCGGACGTCGTAGGACGACTTTCCTCATCAGCAGCCACAGCTTCTGGGGGCGAGGCGACAGAGGTCCTTGGGGCAGCCGCTCGTTCAGGGCGTGCAAACCACCACAGGATTAGGCCAAACACGAACACTGTGACGGCGGAGATGTAGGTGTACTGTTCATCGATCCACGTGGGCGCCAAAACGTCGATCACGACATGCATCGACCGGGGCAGCCAGGCGAGCGCATTTCGCAGCGCACTTAGCGAAATGAATTCGGAAAGCGCGGTCAACACCAGCAGCGCGATGCCGACGTCTTCATTCTTTTCGTGCAGGTACGCCAGGCCAATGATGAAGGCGTAGTAGTAACACGTCAGCTCCACTGACACCGGGATGAAGGCGATGCCAAACGACGCTGTCATCCAGGGCTCTGCCTTGCGAGACGCCATGACGATCATCGCCAGGAACCCCAGCACAATTGCCAGATAAAGTGGTTTGGCGTTGCGGTAGCCATCGAGTCGCGCCTGCTTCCAGCCTGCCCATGGATCCGTCTTGGTGTTGTCGCGCATCAGTCGGCCGGTTTCCGATGGACGATAGGCAATGACCGTGCGCAAACCCATGTAGTTCGTCAGCGGGGTTTCCTTGTGTTTGATTGAGTTGGCTACGAACTCCTTGTAGCTGGAGACGCCGTGACTGGTGATGAAGCTGGCGGGAATCAAAATGGCCAACGCCAGGATGCCGCCCACAAAGAAGCGCAGGTAAAACCGGGTGAGGTCAGAAAGTGGGAACAAAGCTCGCCGCTGGTAAAGATGCATACCCAGACCAGCGATCGGCCCCACAACCATGAACCCTGGGAACACCCGCAACAAAGCCGCATAGCCCAGCGATAGCCCTGCCAACAAAGGGTACTTCTTCTTCAAAAAACAAACCGTGGCGGCGGTGAAGAACAACCAATCCCAACGCAGGAAAGCGCCGCCTGTCCAATAGAAACGGTTGGGGAAGTATGTGGCAAATACCGCCAGCGCCACGGCGGTGACCCGCCAGCCAAAGGCCCATATGCTCAGAGCAATCATCCCCACGTAGTAGATGGGGTCGACCATGTTTAAGAGGAAGATTTGGGTTTTGCTCGCGGGTCCCGTATTGGCCAGCAGCGAGCCCGCAAAGTTCCAAACCGGGGTGGCGTTGTAGCCGTGGTCTGTAGAGGTGTCATCCCAGCGCTTGGGGCTCTCGCGACCGCGGAAGTATGCAATGTCGTACTTGAACTGCGCCCAACGCTCGGGCGTGAAGTGGCTGGTGCAGGATTCTGGGTGCGCCAGAATCTCCTTCGTGGTTTCTAGGGCGTTGGTGCGCAGGTTTGTGATTTTGCGCAGCTCAACCCGACGCCGCCATTTTGGATCTTCGGCGTCCGCCACCGCGATGCACTCGTAAAGCCGGCTGTAGCCCAGCTCTTTAAAGTATTTCGCTCCAGCGTAGTAGTGAAATGTATCCCAACCATGGATGAAGTTTCCAAAGTGGAAGGAAAAGAAATTCACGTAGGTGGCCGCAGACACCACCAGGGTTAACATCAAGAGCCTGTCGCGCAGCTTCTTGTGTGCGTCCGGTCGGCCTTCCTTGCGCAGGATGCGCCCCCACCACAAAAGCGAAAGCACGAGACAAGCCAGAATCATTTCCCATTGTCGGCTGGAGGTGTCATTCCACCAGTGCTCATTGGCCTTCTGAGACTGCGCCCTAACAACTTTCAAGGGCGGCGGAAACGGCTCAGGCAGCTGGCAGAACGCCTGAAATTCGCTGATCGAGTACGAATTGTCGCCCGTGGGTTCGGCGATGCGAAGGAAGCGGACCTGAACGCCACCCAAGTTGAGCGACCGGCTTCGCAAACCGTGCACGCCTTCAGCGATCTCCAATTGGCCCAACGGTTTCCATTCGCGGCCGTCCAATGACCCCACCAGCGGGTAGACGTCATTGGCGTCGGCCTGAATGTGCACGGCCGCCACAGGCATCACGGCACCCAAGTCGTAGGTGAGCATGGCCACGGCCGAATCTAGAAGCACGGCTTGTCGGGCGTTCCACACGGCCCCCTCTTGCGTAACCTCACCATTGGTCACAAGCGCCAGATCACCCGGGGTGTCCTGCCAATGCACAGGTTTTTTCCCAGCGAGCAGGTTGCCAGGTGGACACGACTGGGCCGAAGCGGACCCTACAAATGTGAACACGGTCAGGAATGCAAACAGACGAGCCATGTGATCTCCGAGGATTGTCAGCACGCGAATTCGACCGTGCTCTGTGAAACGCGCAGTATAGCCTCAACCATCGCTAGCAAAAGAGGGCCAACATGCAACGCACTCTGTCGATTCGTCCTTGCGCCGAACACGAGCTTGAAAGCCTTATTGCCCAGGCCTCGCGCACGTTCCGACCCTCAAGCCCCTCGCCGCGGGCGATGGCCGAGGCCTATCCGCTCCTGTTCACCGAAGCGAACCGCCAAAACTTGTGGGTGGCGTGCGATGGAAGCGTCCTGGTGGGGCATGCCGGCTATGTGCCCCGCACCATCATTGGGCAAGGCCCTCGATTGGCGGCGGCAACGTTTGGCGCCGTGTTTGTAGATGAGCGGTATCGTAGAAACCAAGTGGCCTCGCAGATGCTGGCCGCTGCGGTGCAAAGCGCGCGCGCGCAAGGTGCCACGATGGGATGGATTTCGGGTCGTCGTGATCTTTATCAGCGGCAAGGGTTCGTCCCCCTGCCATCCGTACCCCTGCTTCGCATTGCCAATGGCCCAAGCGCCAATGACGGGGCATTGACAATGGCCCCAATCCCGCCTTCTCAATGGGCGGCCGTGGCGGCGATGCACGCCAATGCGGACCCCCGCTTCGACAGAAATCCTGAGCAGTGGCAAGCGATTTTCCACAGTGGCACAGTGGGGTTCTCGCCGGGCCACATGCACGGGGCTACCCAGCGCGACGGCGTGTTGTGCGCCTACGTCGCGATCGAAGACGAGCCGCGCCTACGTGCCGGCAAGCCGTGGCGTCGCGTGTGGGAGTGGGGTGGCGATCCCATCGCCTCGCTCAAGCTCTTGCAAGCCCTCGCGACGCCCCACGTGGGGATCGAGTGGGTTCTCCCGCCCGCTTTGCCGCCGAACACCTGTGCGACTCACAATGAACGCTGGGTCGATCTCGACATTTCGGTGGCCCGTTGGTCCCCGGAGGCGACGAATGTCGAACTGCCGTTTTTTGGCCTCGACTATGTTTAGTCCACCAAACAACCGAGCCGGTGGCGTTGTGAACCGCGCCGGCCCTGCAAGGCGGCTGCGCCAAAGCGCAGCCGCGGGGCGCACACAACGGTGTGCCCAGGGACGGAATCGAACCGCCCACACGGGGATTTTCAGTCCCCTGCTCTACCAACTGAGCTACCTGGGCTTACGGCGTGGGAGCCGTAGGGGCACTGGTCGTACCTCGACC
>JBBSJE010000076.1:0-25435 GCA_038257535.1 Polyangia bacterium | reverse complement strand
GTTCGAGCTCGACACAAAGATGGAGGCGCTTCGGGGGCAGATGGCGAGCTTTCCGGACAACATTGTGAGCGATTACCAAGATCGCCTTGATGTGTCATGGATCTTTCACGAGTCCGCGCTTGAAGGCGTGGTGCTTTCTTATTCGGAACTGAAAGCGGCCATCGACCACCGGATCATCAGCGACGTGTCGCTGATCCCCATGTACGAAGACGTCAAAAACCTCAAGCATGCGTCAGATTGCTTGCGCGAGCTCTTGGGCAGCAAAAAGCCACTTGAGCCCACGCTCGATTTGGTGCGCAAACTTTACCTGATGCTCACGCCCGATGGCGGCGCCGGCGCCCCCTTCCGCAAGGAAAACCCCTTGCACCGCCAGTACTATCACGAGATAGCGCAGCCCGACAAAATCGCCGCGCGCATGAAGAAGTACGGCGAATGGCTGGAATCGCCAGACTTCACCGAACTTCACCCCCTGGCCCGCGCCGCCCGTGCCCAGCAAATGCTGCTGCAAATTTACCCCTGGACCAAAAACACCGGTCGCGTGGCTCGGCTTCTTGGCAATTACATCTTGCTCAAAGCCGGCTACCTGCCCGCCGTGATCCACAGCATTGAACGCCAGCGCTACTACGATTCCCTGCGCCACGAAAACGACGGCCTGTTGCAACTGCTCGTCGAATCGCTGGAAAACAGCATCGAAACATCGACGAAGTTCTTCCAAGAGATTCAAGGCCTGGCCCACCGACGGGCGAGTTAGGCGCGGAGGTTCAACGGCGAGCGGCGGTTGTTGTGAAACAGCCGCCGTTTTTCGTTGTTGGGGGGGCGCTTCAGCCGATCTCGACGAGGGCCTCACCGGCGCGGAGCAACTCCAGTGCCTCTTCGAACGTTCGCTGAAAAATTGCCTGCAGGTTGGCGTTTGAAGTGTTGCCCGTAGTTATCCAGAGCACTTGAGGAGGCGGGCCGTGTTGGCGCAAAAGGTCCAGGAAATCCCTGTCCTTCGACATCACAGCCGCACCAGCTTTGCGCGCGCCGAAGAAGATCTCTTCGTCTTTGGCGTCGCGTAGGCCCAGATCTCGAACCGCTTTGGCTTGGACGTTAAAAGTGCTCGTCAGCCACGAGGAAATGGCTGGCGAGATCTGCGCATCGACCCAGATGATCACGCTGCCAGAATGGGGTGATCGACTCTTCCGCTGGCGAACCGCAAGCAAGCGGAAATGTCGGCGGGTTCGAGGTCGGGAAGCTGCTCTAGAACCTCCAGCTGCGTGAGCCCTGATGCGAGCAACTCCAGAACGTCAACCACGCGAATCCTCATACCACGGACGCAGGGGCGGCCGCCGCACTGGGCAGGGTCAACCGTGATTCGATCAGCAACCAGCGTCATGTGAACTCGTTTGAAAATTCTAGACCCGAACGCCCACAGAATCCAGCCCCGAAACAGCGTGCGTCCCTATGCAACGCAGCCCTCGCACTTTTGGCAAATACTCGCCTTTGCCGATTTGCCAATCGCAAGCTTGCAGCGCTGACCTTTGCTAAGCATCATGGCCGCGCGGTGCCCTGGTTGTGGCCCGCCCCTTCGCCTAATGCCCGTAATGCCCTCACTTCGCCGCTTGTGGACAGCGACCGACACCGACTTGCGCGTGTTCCTGCTGGGCTATCTCGTGGTGCTGCCGTTTTGCCTCGCCCCCTTCGTGTTCACCAAGTACCTGCCCGGCCTGGACCTGCCGTTTCACCTTTCCATCGCCGATCTGCTGTCCAAAGGTGTTGAACCGGGTTCGCCCTACGCAGGCTATTACGCGATCAAGAACCTATGGGCGCCGTATTCCGCGCATTACTTAGCCTTGGTGGCCCTGGCTAAACTCGTGGGCAGCATCGCCTTGGCACACAACGTGGTGATGTGCCTCTACGTGGCCGCGCTACCACTAAGCCTCGCCGCTTTGTTGGGGGCCTGCGGACGCAGCCGCATTCCGGCACTGCTCGCCTTTCCCCTGGCCTTCAACCTGTGCCTGAATTACGGCTTCATCAGCTTTTGCCTGTCGCTGCCCGCCATGCTGGCCCTGTTTGCGGCGCTTTGTCACCACGTGAAGCAAGCGCGGTTTTCGTGGGCCTCGTGGACGACGTGCGCGGTGTTCGGCGTGTTGCTGTTTCTTACGCATTTGCAGAACCTCTTGTTCGGGCTGTGCGGCGCCGCCACCATCTTGTTGTTTTGTCATGCCCCGTTGAAGCGGCGTCTGGCCGCGCTTGGCAGCTTGGCGCCTACTTTTGCCTCCCTGCTGTATTGGCATTTGCAAACCACGTTCGTTGGTGATGCCACAGGCCAAAAAAAGACCTTCGACTTCGCATGGCAAACCATCAAAGCGGCACGCCTCGTTGATCGCGCGGGCGGCAAGCGCCCCTGGTCGGAAGACCTCACCGGTCGCCTTGAAGCCATCCCCGAAATGGCGCTCAAAGGCTTCACAGATCTGAGCGACATTGAAGGCTGCAAAGCCGTGATCTGCGTTTTGGTCGCCTACGCGTTTATGGGCGTGGTGGGCCTGCTCATGCCCCGAAATGGCGCCCCAAAATCCAAATTTCGCATCGTGGCTCTGGTGCTTGCCTTTGGCGCCCTCTTCGCCTTCTTGGCCTTGCCGCACCACTTGGCCGCCTTCGAGCTGATGACGTTTTTCCCCCGCTTTTCGGTGTTAACTTTGCTGCTCTTGATTCCGCTTGTGCCATCGGGCCTGCGAAGGCTGCCCTGGGGGGTGAGTTTGCTGGCGCTAACTCCGGGCGTGATGGTGGGCGTGCTCTACGGGCAATTGGTGCTGAGCAAGTACCAAGCCTACCGCGCGGAAGTGGCCGATTTCGTCACTGTGCTAAATCGCATCCCGCGTGACGGCAAGCTGATGGGCATTGTGTTCGACCGCAGGTCGAAGGTCATGCGCAATGAGTCGCCGATGGTGGGGCTGCCGGGGTTTTATGTGGCGACGAGGCCGGATCAGAGGACCATGGTGCCGGTGCATTACTGCGGGATGCGGCATATGCCATGTGAGAAGGTGAAAGAGGTGCCTTGGCCGGGGCCGTGGAACAGCGTGGGGTTTAGTTGGGATGAAGCCTATGCTTTGTTTGATTACTACATCATGAGGCACGCCACGCCGGTGCCGGGGTTGTTAGGTCCTGTGGGGGCGAAGGTGGATTTGTTGGCGCAGGTGGGGCAGTGGGCGGTTTATAGGAAGCGGTAGAGCAAGCTCATCTAGGAACCTAACCAGGCTGCGCTCCAACTAGGGTGCCAACTGACTACGCTCTCAGGTGCGCGGTAAAGCAGGGTCAGCGCTGATCAAGTCTAGGCAAAGTTGCTTAGCCCCAAGCCCATAGCGGCCGTATTTACCCGCAAATAGCTGAAAAAAGGCTGCCGGTATATTGGCCACGCCGCCGGCTTTTATCCGAGCTCGCTGTTTCATGAAGGCAGCTTTCCTACCGAGGAGCCAGATGCTCCTGTCTGCACAATCGACCCCTAGCGCTAACAGCCGCTTCTCTGCGAGCTCGTAGTTTTTTGCTTCCTCCGATAGAAAACTTGCGCCCTGCCTGCGGGCGAACTTCCAAGCGCTTTTGAGAGAAGGCCCCACAGCGCCTATCTGCTGATGGCCATGAGATCGATACGCGACCAAAGGCTCTGAGATGGCATAGCCGCGACTCACTGTCGAGAGAATCAGCGCGATCCAGCCGTCGTGCATCCAAGAACCGGGGATCGGGAGAAACCGATCCTTGAATCTCCCCCTTACGGCCATTGTTGCCCCAGTAACAACATTCCTCTTGAGCAACACTTTCAGCCCGTGACCTGTTCTCATCATCGATTGCTCTTCGGACCCGAAGAACAAGGATTTCCATAACCTGTAACCCAAAGGGTTGTCATGTTCATCGACAACTTCAGCATCCGAGAAGACGTACCCTACCTCGGGGTCGGCACTGAATGCATTCGACATTCTTTCGAGTTTTTTCGGCATCCAAACGTCGTCTTGATCCGAAAACACGATGATGTCGCCGACTGCCCGACCGGCCATGACTGCGAAATTTTGGCTTGCGCCAAGGCGGGTCGTATTCTCGTATAACCGAACGTTCAATCCGCTACGCTTGGCAAACTGACGGACCAGTTCCTGCGTGCCATCGACGGAGCCATCGTCCCCAATGAGAACTTCATCGGGAAGTAACGTCTGGCCTCGTATGCTCTCAAGTTGCTTTTCAACAAAGCGAGAGCCGTTGTAAGTGGCCATAACGACAGAAATTGAAAGGTTCACAATTTTGCCTTGTGGCTTGAACGCGGAGCCAGCATATCTACAACGAAACTGCGCCAACCCAAGGCGAAACGGCGGTAACCCCTAGCCGACTCGAGGACGGGCGCGTCGAGGAGGCGTCTAATCCTCCCAAAATCTCTCCCGCGTGCTCGCTGCTCAAGAAACGCCGCCTTCGTCTCAAGCTGGGAGATACGAGCCTCGATATTTGGTTGCTTGGCGGCGCCGACTCCCAAATGTAGCAGTCGTTGCGCCGCCAATCTATAGGACTGAGCTTCCAGCTCAAGCCCGCTTCGCTGTTGGTTCGAGATAAAGCGCGCCAAGCGGATGGGATGCAACCCAACGGCGCCAATCTGCTGATGTCGATGGCGACGGTAGGAAATGACTGGATCTTCGATCATGGTGCTTGTCCCCAAGGCCTCCGCAATCAATGCAATCCAGCCATCGTGCATCCAGCCCTCCGCGAGCGGCAAAACCCAATCGAGCACCCGGCGCCTGATGCCGAGAGTGGCACCAGTCACGACATTGTGGCGCATAAGCACGTTGAAACCAGATCCACTGCGCATGGCCTCTCGTTCTTGCTTTGAGAAGAACACATCATTCCAAAGTGTTTGCCCGCTAGGGCGTGACACCTCATCTATGATTGTTGCATCACCGAATACATAGTCCGCGTCGGTTACTTGAAGGGCTTTCACACTTCGCAAAACACGATCGGACATCCAAATATCATCTTGGTCTGAGAACAAAATGATGTCGTGTTTGCTGGCACGCATCAAACACTCAAAGTTCCTTGCGGGCCCCATCTGACGCTCGTGGCGTATGATCCGCAGGGGCAATTTGTGAGGGTGCCCTGGCCGCTGATACTCCTCCAGAATTTCAAGAGTGTCATCCCTTGACCCATCGTCCCCCACCACAATCTCATCTACTGGCAGAGTCTGCTTCGCGATGCTTTCCAATTGTGCCCGCAGGAATTTTGCACCATTGAATGTGGCGAGAACAACCGAAACGGTATTGAGTTGACTAGACATGGTGGCTCTAGAAAGATGCCCGGTATACCTTCGACGAAGCTCAGCATGCCAAACTCCCTCGATCTTGAGAACCAGGAAACGTGCCCGCTCTGTGGAGCAGGCGGAAACCTTCTACACGAGAACTTAACTGACAGGCTGTTTCGAGTTCCCGGTACTTTCGGAATTCGAGCATGCGAAAGAGCAAGTTGTGGGACTCTTTGGTTGGATCCCCGTCCAACCCAAAGCACCTTGGGGGCGGCATACGAAGACTACTACACCCATTCTGGCTCCGAAGACGCCCCTTTTGAAAGTCTGCCATTGGGTCAAAAACTCGCTCGGGTTTGGGATGACCTTTGCTGGCGGTCACATCTGGAAGTTGAGCACGGGTACGACCTATTGCGCCCGTCTCTCAAGTTTCTCAAACGGCCACTGGCAAAGCTTGCCCACCTGCGCCCGTCCTTCTGCGCCGACTGGGACCTTATGGTGCGATGGCAATCCGCAAACAATCGCGGAAGACTGCTGGACGTGGGCTGTGGCAACGGCGATGCCCTACATACGCTCTCCACGCTCGGATGGACGGTGGAAGGCACAGACGTCGATCCCTCATCGGTGGCCATTGCCAGAGCTCGCGGACTTACTGTACATCACGGCGATCTATCCTCGCTGGAACTTGAGGCGGGGGCGTATGACGTGGTGACGATGAGCCATGTCATAGAGCACGTTCATCGTCCCGACCAGCTTCTGTCGCGGTGCCGGCGACTCCTAAAACCGAACGGCAGGCTCGTCGTTGTTACACCAAACGTTGATGGGGTATTGTCTCGCAAGCATGGATGCAACTGGCTGGCTTTAGATCCGCCGCGGCATCTCATCTTGTTTACGGCGCGTTCGTTACGAGCATTGGCCGAATCCGCTGGGCTTCACAACGTGAACGTCTCTACATCAATTCGTTCCTTCCCGATGCTTGATTATTCAAGTCAACAAATACGCAAACACGGTCGGTACCAATGGGGCGATCAACCAAACGCATTGCTGGATCGCGCAAACATAGGCTTGGCTGAACGCCTTGCCGCAATCAAAGTTGCATTTGGCTTGGTAGAAGGCGACGAACTGGTTTTGACTGCGAGTGCTTGATGTCGCAGAAAGCGGCTGGGCTACGTCATTTGATGCGTGCCAAAACGCCAAAGACTACCACGGAAAGGACTTGTCCCGCGATCAGAGCGTATCCAGCGCCTAGCATTCCAAAGCGGCCGATAAGCACTACAAACAAAGCAGCCGCAACGGGGAGCTGGCAAAGCGACACAACCAAAATCGTCGTAAAACGTCGATTCGCCAAGACGGATGCGGCAAGCACGGTAGTGACAAAGCCCGTGCCTACGCCAATGGCTAGCACGAAAAAGAGCGATGACTGGGCAGCATAAGATGGTCCATAGACCATCTTCAAGAACGGCTCACCAAGTACGCGTACCCCTAAAACAAGCGCCAAAGCCGAAAAGCTGGCAAAGCCAATCAATCGGCCAAGCAAGTGGCGCCAGAGCGTCACGTTTTTCGTTGCCGCGGCGGCGGAGAGCTGAGCAAGAACACCCTCAAAGGCCGCCACGATGAATATCGGCATGGCCATTAACGGATTGTAAATCACGGCGAACTTCCCAAGGGCTTCGCTGCCATATTTGTGGTCAATTATGTAGAGCGGAATCTGAGCGGCAAACGCTCCGATCACTGCTGAAATGCCAAGTGGAAGGGCAAGCAGAGAGATAGAGCGAAGGTCCTGGGCACGGAAGCGCGGAGAGAGTCGAACCCAGCCAGGGTTTAGGTGGGCTATCTCATTCCGCGTCTTTCGGAGGGCCCACATTTGGAACACCGCGATCTCAATCAGCAGAAGGCCGAACATGCAGCAGACCGCCGCCCAAAGCGATTTGAAAACCGCCATTCCTATCGCGATGCCGGCAACGGTGCATATGCCCCTCAAAAGAAGCGAGACAGCCATGAGGTTCAGCTTCTCAAATCGTTGCATGTATGCGTGCACGATGTCGCCAAGCCCATCAAGGATCCGCACGCCGCAGAGACCAAACAATGCATATTTCGCTTGGGGGTCGAAGTTGCCCAAAGCACCAATCGCCACCATGCAGGCCAACGCAAGGCACACCGTGATCACGCGCAAACCGAAATAGTCGGCAAACTCATGCTCATTGCGTGCGTCGCTTACAACGACTGTTCGAAGTTGTAGATTGAAAAACACCATGATCGGCACGGTAACGGCGGAAGCTATGGCGAAATGGCCAACCAGCCTGCCCCCATGATCCGCACGCGCCAGAACGACGGTTGCGCCCCAAGACAGGGCAGCAAACCCCACCTGACCAGCCATAGACCAAATCACGTTGGCCCGCAGCTTGTTCATTAGCCGCAAGTGGCACCCACTCTCGAGATCATCGAATCAGATCTCGAAGCGCCGCGGACACTCCGTGAGAGAATGCGTGGTAACGGCCTTCGCTAAGCTCTCGCCACACCAAAGGAATCCGCTTGCGACGCCAACGCGGCATCTCCGTGCGAGCCTTGAAATGGACACTCAAATTCGTCATGAGGCGAAGTCGTTGAGGCGCAACCACATGCTTCAGCCTTTCGGCGGCCACTTCCATTTGCTCAGCTTTTTCTAGCAACGCTTTTCGCGGCAGCTCCCAAGCCAATCGAAGTTTATCCGCAAATGTAAACGACTGCACCCCAATAGCGTTCTGGCCATGAAGGCGATAGTTGACCAAAGCCTCGGGAACAATACGGACGCCTTCGTAAGCTGCTGCCACCAGAGCAGCCCAGCCATCATGCACCCACTCTTTTGGAAGAGGCCTTATCGTTTCTAGAAAAGACTTCCGGATGGCCATTGCCATCCCCGCAACGAAGTTGCGTCGAGTCAAGACTTCAAACGCTTGCCCGTTCATGGCTCGGGTGTATTCAAGCCCCCGGAAACCAACCGAATCCCACAGGGTGCTTGCCAGCGGGCGGAGATCACGATCCACAAGGCTCGCGTTGCATACGACGAGCAAAGCGGACTGGTCGGTGAACTCACGAACCATCGTCTCGATCTTCTTAGGCAACCAAACGTCGTCTTGGTCACTGGTAAAAAGGATGTCTCCCGAACACAGCATCATCGCTTTCTCGAAATTGGCGGTGACACCCAATTGAACGAGATTTTTGACAAACTTTACGGGAATTTTGACGGTGTCAGCGAAGGATTTTGCGACCTCTTCGGTGGCGTCGCTGGAACAGTCGTCCACGATCACGATTTCATCGGGCGGGCAGGTCTGGCTCGCAAGGCTCGCAAGCTGGCTTTTTAGGTAGGTGGCACCGTTAAAGGTGGCCATGGCAACTGAAATGCGCATGCATAGCTCCGATGGGGCGCACAGAAGTAAATCATGCCTTCTCTGCAACGACGAGGAATTGTTTCCCCAGAAGCCGCCAGACCATCGGCATACGCAAATACAGCTTCATAAGAACTGTGGGGGGCGCAAAACCGCCCGACATTGTGTAAGGCAAAAAGGCCTTGGTCTTCTGCAACACGCGGAATCCATTTGCTGTAAGCGCTTCCGCGAGAGACTTTTCCGTCAGAGGCAAATGGTGGTCATAAAAATCCCAGTAAGAGCCCGGCACCAGTGCGATGTTCGGTCCCATCGCAACAAACCGGCCGCCCGGACGCAACGCCCGTAAGGCTTCTGCCAAAGTCTTGCGCAAGCAGTCTTTGTTGGGAAGATGCTCCAAGAAATTGCTTGTGAAGACAGCATCAAGGGTGCCGGGCGCAACGGGCCACGGTGAAGAACAGTCCTGACCAAAAAACTGAACGTTAGGATCAAGTAAGGCGGCTGTGTCTGGATTTAGATCCATTGCGAAGCGCTTGTCCGCCTGCACTTGGTTGATGAATTCGCCGTAGCCACATCCCAGATCCAGAAGGCGCTGAGCACCGTTGAGGCAATTCTGCGTGAACCACGCTGTCAGAATGACCCAGACCTTGTGCCGGTAAGCATCCTGCCCCGTGAATCGTTGACGATACAGGGCTGAGAGTTCTTCAGGAATGGCATTAGGCATTGGGTTTAAGGTAGTCACCGCGGCTGAGGTATTTTTCGATCAGGCAGTAAAGGATGATGAAAAGGTACCTGCTGCCCATTTCGCGCAGTTTGAGTTTCGCAACTCCCGCCTTGCGGTTGCGCCACGATATGGGAACAACGGTCCAAGAATAGCCTCTCACGATGGCCTTGAGGGGGATTTCAACCGTCAGGTTGAAGTGGGGCGATATGAGCGGCCCGGCACCTTGAATGACTTCCCGCCGGTAGGCCTTAAAAGCGTTCGACGTGTCGTTAAGCTTTATACCAAAGGCATAACGAATCATCGTGTTGACCGTTCGGTTCATCACCATCTTGAACCGCGGGTAGTCGTAAGTGGCGCCCCCTTTAATGAATCGGCTGCCCAAAACGCAGTCCCAACCCTCGTTAAGCTTGTTCCAGTAGGTTACGGCGTCGTTGGGATCATCAGATTCATCGGCCATCATCACGCACATCGCATCACCCTTGGCGGCCTCAAGCCCACAAATGACTGCGCGTCCAAAACCGTGGCTACCAGTGTTTTGGATGGGCCGAAGTTCCGGGATCGCAAGGGCAAGTTGCTTCAGCAGGCTCCAGGTTCCGTCGGAGCTACCATCATCAACGACCACAATTTCATGTGGCACCTCGTTTTTCTTCAAGGTGGCGTGTAAATGCTCGACCATTTGACCCACACTGCCTTCTTCGTCGCGGGCGGGAATGACAATGCTCATGCAGGTCAGCCGGGGAGCGGAAGGGTCACGTTGGTTACGTTTGGCTCGCATTTGTGGGCTCGCTCGAAAGGCTCTAGGCGCCGGTGAGACCTAACCAGTCTGGGTTGGCTTCCGCGTGCACGGCAATCTCTTCGAGAATTTGCTCAATCGAGGTTTGCACCTTCCAGTCCCAAGTCTGTTCAGCCCGCGTGCTGTCGAGGACAATCCACGGCAAATCAAAGCGGCGTTCAGATCCATCTCGTAACACGGTGTGCGGTCCCCAGCGATCTTCGGCCCAAGCGCTGAGCTCTGCCAGCGACATACTGTTCTTGACCCCGCCCGACACATTCACAATGCGTTCCCCGGTAAAGTCGGTCGCAGCGATCTGCTTGCGCAGCAGCGGAACAAGGTCCGAAGGATGTAGTGCATCCCGCACCTGATAACCGTGCCCCCCGAATCCGAGATAACGAAGCGGCCGCCGACTCTTCCAAGAGTGCAACCAGAAGCTATAGATACCTTGATCAGCCCGGCCAAACTGCCCAGCTCCGGCGAGCACGCCGCAGCGGTTGATCCAAACGGGAAATTGGAAAAGGCTTCCGTATTCCAAGGCCAGAACCTCGGACGCAAGTTTGCTTGAGCCGTAAAGCGAAAGCGGAGGCGAGGTAGAGAAGTCTTCGCTGAAGCCCCGCACGCTTAGCCCGCGCACGCCTGGATCGACGTCAGGAACCAAACGTTGCCCCTGCACTTTAACGGGCACGGCGCTCATCCCCTCAACGGAATAGACGCGACTGGTGCTCAGCAAGATGAACGCCGCATTGTGCCGCCGGCAGTACTCAAGCTGGTTGATGGTGCCGCCCAGATTGTGTTCCAGCAACTGGCGGCTGCTACTACCGCCACTGACGCCCGCCAGAACGCTGGGGTTGGCCGCTGCATCAATGAGGACATCCGCCGCAGGCAGCCCTTCAACGTCGCTTGCTGCACGCAAGTCCGCGTGATGAACCTTTACCCCTAAGTGCCGCAGGGCCGCGCGGTTCACCTCGGAGCCTTCGCGTATGAAGCTATCGAAGCCGAAGATTTCCCACGATGGTTCTACGACTCGTAGGCTGCGTGCCAGGGACGAGCCTACAAATCCGCAAATACCGCTGATCAGGATGCGCATGAAGTCTTTAGGCAACGCAAGCGGCGTGAATTTCCGTCAGGATCTCCCTAAGCCCATAGCGGTAATTCCAAGCGGGATAGTGGCCCTGAAACTTCCGAACGTCTGAGATCCACCAGATGTGATCGCCAGATCGATTGTCCTGCACATATGTGTGGTCTAGCTTCTTCCCGCTGATCTCTTCGCATAACGCTATCGCTTCGATCATTGAGCAGTTGCTGTGGCGGCTGCCACCAATGTTGTAAACCTCTCCGCAGCGCGGGGCGCGGGCGAAATGCATGAAAGCTTCAACCAAGTCGAAACTGTGAATGTTGTCGCGCACCTGCTTGCCCTTGTACCCGAACACACGGTACGGCTTGCCCGCGACGGTGCATTTCATCAGATAAGACAGAAAGCCGTGCAACTCCGCGCCCGCATGTGCCGGCCCCGTAAGACATCCACCGCGAAAGCACGCTGTGGGCATTCCGAAATAGCGACCGTACTCCTGCACCATCACGTCGGCCGCAACTTTGCTTGCGCCAAAGATCGAGTGTTTGCTCTGATCGATTGTGAAATGCTCATCGATGCCCAGCTGGTATTGGTGACCAGAGGCGATCTCCCACCGCTGGTCAAGTTCAACCAAAGGAAGGGCGTTGGGCGCATCACCATAAACCTTATTGGTGCTTGTGAAAATGAACACAGCTTCCGGGCAACTCTCCCGAGCCGCCTCAAGCAGGTTCATAGTGCCAACCGCATTCACGCCAAAATCGGTTAGCGGTTCCTTGGCGGCCCAATCATGGCTCGGCTGGGCTGCGGTGTGAACAATCAGCCGAATGGCGGAACCCTGCGTTCTGAAAACCGACCGGATCCCTTCTTCGTTGCGAATGTCGACCACCTCGTGTTGGTAACGCCCCCCAAGACGAGACAACTTGGCTACCGTTCCTGCCGTGCTGGCGTCGGCTCCGAAGAAGTAAGAACGCATGTCATTGTCGATGCCCACGACATCGTATCCCTCTTCGAGAAGACGCTTGACCGTCTCTGACCCGATGAGGCCTCCACTGCCGGTAACGATGGCAACGCGTTTCACGTCGCTCCGGATACCACAGCAATAAAAACAGATCAAGCCTTATACATGATCCGCCGCAGCGCGAATGATGGCAAAAAAGCGCTAAGCGAAAACTCGCGTCTTTTACACCGCACAAGCAAGCAATCTAGTTCCCGAAAAAGGTCAGGTGCCTGAGAAATTCACTTCATAGCGGGTTGGCGGGTCAACTGTGACGGCCCAGAATTTACGGGGCAGGGAGGGCCATTCGGACTCTGTGAATTCGGCGGCAAAGCGGTAGCAGGTCTTGCCGGCCAGCTGAGGAGAGCAAGAGGCCGGCGCGACCAGCAGCGGCAGCGAGTCCTTAGATGGTGTCGCACCAAGCCCCGGAGATGCCAATAGGAACAGGACTGGATGCAAGTTGCCGGGAGGCGCTTCGAACGTCCCTTTGACGGGGAGGCCCCATGGATTCCGCACGCGCGACGCATCTAGCCTGCCCCGCAGGATGTCCGCCGCAACAGGAGCTCGCACCCCCGCATTCAAATCCCGGAAATGGTGAAGGAAGCCTGCAGAGCGGAAGGCCGTATAACGATGGGCCATATAAGACGGCGAGCAGCAATGTCTAGTTAGAAGGGGATTCAAAGGCAGCTCTTGGGACACCTGTAGGCTCAACCTATTCTGCAGGCTCCAAACCTCGTCCCGGCCAGCCATCCAGATCGCCACTGCAGTTCCCCCCGCGATTGAAACGGCGCAACTGAGCATGAGTGCTTTTGTCAGCCTTGAGGAAGCTCGCTGATGTTGGGGGGTGGGCACTGTATCAGTGCCAGGGTTCAACAACATTGCCAGAAGCAATCCGAAGAGGCCGACGTACAAGAAGGCCGCCGACGTCACGTAGCGTTCTGTGAGAGCCGCGGTGGCGCCCCATGCAGAACGGCCAGCGGCAGACAGAAAGCATGTCAAAAGACCAAATGCGGTCAAAATGATCCAAGGGTAAGCTTTAAGGCGTGTCTCCTCGCGAAGAAGCGACCTGCGGTGGCGCCAAAATAGAACGAAGAAGGCGGTGCCGGCGATTGCGGCCACACCAATCATGAACAGCACCGCAAAGTGTGACAACGGGGGAGCCACTTGAGCCCCTGTCATAACACCAGGAGAAACCAGAGGCAAAGCAGCCCAAAAGCCCATGAACTGTAGAGCGGTAAGCGGTTGAGCGAGGCCTGAGAATGATCCTGGGTGATGGGTTGGGGCAACCCAGTCATGCATGAAAAAGCCGATCGTCGCGAAGCCTACAAGTGCGAAAGCAACTGTTGGCAGACTAGTGAGTGCACGGCGAACAGAGGGTATGCCTGGTTCCTTCACGATCAGCCACCAACCTGGCCAAAGAAAAGCCCACGTTATCAGGCCGTTTGAGTAGCTGAACGTGGCAATGATGCACATCGCGCTGGCAATCGCCGTGCGCGCCCATAAGGAAATTTCTTTCTGGTTGTAGAAAACGGCGACCAGGCAACACAGGGGAACAACGAAGACGATAAGCTCGATCGTCCACAACATGTTGTACCAGTGCATGGGCGAGGCTGCGAAAACGATCGGAGCAACCGCTAAGGCGCTCAGGGCCGACCATTGCCGAGCCCCATCGCCCATGGTCTTCCGAACCAGCTTTGCGGTCAGCCATCCCAGCAAACACAGAGTTAACCAGTTCACGAAATGAAGAACGCTTGAGTTCCACCCTGTAAGTTTGGCGATCGGCCAAAACAACAGCTGCGGAAACAGGATGCGAGCCTCGTTATGCTGGCGGAAGAAACTCTGAAACGTCATCTCACCACGTTCGTCAGCAAGCAGAAGCTCGCCCGGCGTGTGCCAGTCGTCGCCTCGAGGAACATCGACATCGAACACAACAAACATGACGAACGAAGCCAGCGAAGTGAGCGTCCAAGCCCAGACGACAAGTTTGCTCGTCTCGATCTTGTGTTCGCGGGATGCGGCGGCAGGCAGGGTTGAAGTAGTATGTGACATGGAGATTTGGCCAGTATTCGCAGGCGCTATACCACGCCCCGGCATGCGCACTGGGGACAAAGTTGTGTCCGGAACAGTCGTAGATGTCCTGGCTAAGGATTGTCCTAGAGCTGTGGGAAGCGTGATGAACGCACTGTGAAAGCAACTCCTATCTTGTTTGTGGTCTAGGTGGGCGCTCATGCACAGACCACCACAAATCGCGCCTCAAACACAGCAAAACCATGGTCCGCGGTGCCCCAGTTCCGTTGAGATCTACCTTGAAATCACGATGGACTACCGCTATGTTGCAGCGCAGTCATGGATCCTAGTTCGCATAAGCCACGCAGGACATACCCCGGACGACCGGCCAGATTTTCCGGTATGAACGCCGTGTGGCTCGGAGCCGCGGCCGTGGCACTGTCGTGCACTTCCGATCCAGTGCCCCCGACGACGCCACGCGGAGACTTGCCCGAGCCGCCAGGGAACTTGCCTCAACCGAGCGGAAACTCGCCCCAGCCGACAGGAAATTTCCGCCAGCTAACCCTCGATCAGCATGATAACGCTGTGCGCGCTCTTATCGGGCGCGGTGTGGACACCCCTATGCCGGACGGATGGCATTCAGTTCTGCAGGGCGCGGTCGGAGGCGTTTCCGCTCAGCTGGCGGAGCAGTACGAGCTGGCCGCTTTGAATGCGAGCGGTATCGCCTTTGCTGATGCCGAACTGCGGATGGCGGTGGTTCGGTGCGAGCCGTCGGCGCAATGCAACCGCAGCTTCTTACAGGCTTTCACGCGCAAGGCCTGGCGACGCCCGGTGCTGCCCGAGGAAGTCACACGCTATGCGACGCTTGCGAGCAAGGCCACGGAGGTTCTTGGAAATCCTTGGGAGGGGCTCGGGATGGCGGTCGCCGGGGTTTTGCAATCACCTCACTTCCTCTACCAGACTCCACTGGCGCCTCCGCGCGAAGTGGAGGGGCGCATGCTGGTCTCAAGTCTGGACATGGCCTCCCGCTTGGCCTTCTTCTTATGGAATTCTATCCCCGACGACGAACTGCTTACTGCGGGTGAACATGGTCTTCTGGCCGATCCCGCGCACGTGCGCAAACAGGTGACGCGCATGCTCGCGATGCCGCAGGCCCGAGCAGGTGTGATGCAGGTGTTTGCTGACCTGCTCAACCTTCACTACCTGCCCAGCCTGAAAAAGGACGCCGCCTTCTTCCCCGCGTTCGACAAGGAACTCGCGCACGCCATGCATGAAGAAATTCTCTTGACGCTGTCTCAAAAGATTTTCGACGAGCGGGGCGATTACAGAGATCTCTTCACCCTGCGTGATACGCGGCTCAACCGCCAGCTTGCCATTCTCTATGGCGTCGAACCTCCTGCGGTGCAGGCCCTTTCGGACACAAGCTTTTTCGCCGCGCGCTGGCCAGAGAGCCAACCTCGCGCGGGCCTTCTCGGTTTCGCTGGCGTGTTGGCCCTTCAGGCGACACCCAGAGACGCGTCGCCATCTTTGCGTGGCAAGTACGTGCGGGAGACGTTTCTGTGCCAGGAGATCCCGCCACCTCCAGAGGATGTCTCCACGATTCTGCCGCCTGTCGATGAGGGCGAGATTACAACCACCCGCGCGCGCCTAATGGAACACAACACGAATCCCTCATGCGCGGCCTGCCATCAACTGATGGATCCCATCGGTCTCGCGCTTCACACATTTGACGCCGTTGGCGCCTTCCGCGCCAAAGAGAACGGTCTCGTGATTGATGCCAGCGGGACGCTCGATGGCATTGTCTTTCAAGACGCCGCCGGTCTCGGCCAAGCCCTGCACGACCACCCCGATGTCCCGACTTGCCTGGTCCGCCAATTGGTTCGCTACGCCGCCGGCAGGCTCGATACCAATGCCGATGAAGACATGGTTGCGGCGTTCACCGAGGCCTTTGCCGCTCGCCGTTTCGATGTGATGAGCCTGATGGAAATCATCGCCACCAGCCGCTGGTTCGAGGAGGTTTGGGGATCATGAGCCATTCACGTCATCAAAACGACCTTGCGACCAGCGCCTTGCCGCGCCATCGTCTGCCTCGCCGGGTTTTTCTGCGGGGCATGCTCGGGGGCTTCGGCAGCGTCAGTGTCGCGTTGCCGTCCCTCGATGCCATGTTTAATGGCAACGGGACCGCTTTGGCAGATGGGCGGGATATTCCGCGTCGCTTCGTCATATGGTTCTGGGGCAATGGCAACGAGCCCCAGACCTGGACTCCCGCCGGCCTCGGGCGCAACTGGACGCCGAGCTACGCCCTTGAGCCGTTGGCCGACATCAAGCACCGGGTCTCCGTGGTCACTGGTATGACCCTGGGCATCCGCAACAAGACAAATCCGCACGTTGAGGGGGCGGTGGCGGTCATGGGGGGCACCAATCCAATCGTTCATCCCTCTTTCTCAGGAAGCGGCGTCTGGGATTATCTCTCGCATTCAGGCGAGACCATCGATCAGGTCGTGGGCAAGGCCCTCGGCAAGGAGACGCCTTACAGGACGCTGGAGTTCGGTGCGACGCCGCACCACCCCTCGTTTGGCCCCGGGCAGGCGGTCTCGTATATCTCACACAGCGGCCCCTTCGCCCCCAACCCCTATTCGCCTGACCCTGCGCAGGTGTTCGCCCGCCTCTTTGGGCCTTCGTCGGTGTTCAAGTCTGGCGCGGAACGCCCTATCGACCTTGTCCGCGGTAGCATACTCGATGCCGTGCTCGAAGATGCCACCGCGCTCGAGAAGCGACTCGGCGCCGCCGACAGGCTGCGTCTTCAGGGACACATGGACGCGTTGCGGGGTATCGAGCGCCGCATCGGCAACAGGACGATGGCGCCGCCACAGTCTTGTCGCATGCCCGCCGAGCCCATGAGTGGCGTGAAGCGGGGTGACACCGAGAACGCGCGTCTCATCGGGGAACTCCTGGCTATGGCGCTGGCCTGCGATCTAACCCGAGTGGCGACGTTCCAGTTTTCTAGCCCAGCGTCTCACGAACAGTACGACAACATCTCCGCGCCGCTTGTGTGTAACGGCAAGCAGGAGGCATCCTTCCACGAGTTCCAGCACTGCGTGGGGTTCACGCCACTAGTGAAGGAGGTGCTTCGCTACTTCGTCGCGCGTTTCGCCGATTTCGTCCGCATTATAGATGGCGTACCCGAAGGAGCCGGTACCCTTCTGGATAACACCTGCGTCTGGGGGACTTCTGAAGTGGCCGATGGCTGGACGCACAAGCATGTAAACATGCCGGCGTTGATTGCCGGCAGCGCGGGTGGACGCCTGCTACAGGGACTACACGTGCCGGTGAGCGGAGACGCAGCCACCACCAATCTGCTGCGCATTCCGCTCACCCTCATGCACGCGATGGGCATGTCGCCCAACTCATGGGGTCAGGATCAGTTCAAGACGAGCACCGTTTTGCCCGACATCTTGGCCTGATGGGGCGTGGGTAACAGAACAGTTGTAACATTCCGCCGCAACCTTGCTGCCGATCTTGAGTGCAACTACGGATGCCGGCATGGGTCACCAAAGTGGGTTTGAGCCTCCCGTCTTCACTTCTTCTTAAGGCGCGTGATATGGCCCGTTGGGTGCGGTGAAGTCTATCTCATGTGTTGCTGAATACGGGACCTTCTCCTTCACCATGCTTCCCTTTCTCCAAACCTTCACCTCGGTTGTGGAGGCTGCATTTGCGAGGTAGTAAAAGAACTCGCCGCGAAATGCAGTAAACCTGTAGGGCGATCCGTTGCTTACAATTGGATTCCAGTACCCATCATCGAACGGACGCGAGTCGTTATCGAAGGGCGAGTTGACCGACTTCCAGTAATTGGGACTTACGTCTGGAAGATTGGCGATTTTTGTCCAGGCATCGGAATTGCCAGGGCTGTTGTTGATCCAGTAGGCTGTTGTTCCGCGCCAGACAACCAAGGTATTGCTGTCGACCAGGTAGCAAGCGCTAAGGGGTGCTGTGGTGCCTTCGAAGGGAGCATTTGGGACCTCCCACACCTTCCGTCCGTCTGGATACAAGAAGGTTCTCATGTCTTGCCGGTACCACTCTACAGTGGGTTTCTCATAGGCGTACGACACTTGTGTCCCCCTTCACATAGTATTGAATGGCAAAGGCAAGTCCGGGCGGTATCGCGTAGTAGGAGCAATCCAGTGGCAGATAGTAGTTCGGAGTGTTGGCCACCCATACCGTCTTGCTCCACGTCTTAGATGTAATCGAATAGTGGTAATAGTTGGTCCCCCTCGACACCACCAGAACGCCCTCGTCCTCCCCCCTTCCCTGTTTAAACACGCTGTCGATGCCCTGAACTTCGCACTTGCCAGTGCGGCATTCGTGATAGGGCTTAGAACAATCCGTCGCCGGATCAGAGCAAATCGATTTACACCCAGAAGTTGTGCACTTAAAATTGCCACAATCTGTCTGTGTTCCAGCAGGGCAGGAGGCATTGCTTCCGCTGCACGATGAAGCAGCCACGAACGTATTGCCGACGCACATCCCTTGCGCACACTGAGTGCCTGCCGCTGCAATCTGGCACCCCCCACTTCCATTGCACTTCCCAGTCTGTCCACACAACGCTGCAGCCGCGCAGAGGCCCGGCGCTTTTGGGTCAAGCCCAGTCTTGACCGGTGCGCATTGGCCTTCGACAACACCTGTTTTCGAGGCCAAACAGGATTCACACTGACCTGCACAGCATTTGTTGAGGCATTGGTTTCCACTACAGCGCCATGGGCCACAGCCGGTTTCGGTGGCTGCACGGCAGCTCCCCTGCCCGTTGCAAGTGCGTTGCTGAACCACCTTCAGCCCATCGCCACTGCACGTGGCCTCTGATCAAGGAGTTCCATCAGGGTGCTTTGCGCATTGGCCGGCAGCGTCACAGAATCCTGTGCTGCCACAGGTCGTCGCCACTTCTTGAGCGCACTGAGTGTCTCTGGCGCCCGTGGGTAAGGAATGACACTCCCCGTTCGCTTTACCAGACAAAGATTCAAGCTCGTTTCCAATGGGATTAGCATCGTGCTCGGGTTGGACAATGGCTCTGACGGTGCCTACCTATCGAAATTTTCAAAAGACAAAGGTTGGTCTCCGCCCTCGTTGATCCCGGTCCCGGGAAGCAACAGGGGCTATTCCAGAACGCTCTGGGCGATCGTCCCAGGAATTGCACCGGTGCCTGACAGCGTGCTGATACATTTTGATACAAACGTTACGGCGAGCTTCCGTGCGGAGGGAAAAGAATGGTCGCCGCTAGTCACCGTGTTGCCCGGATACTCATGGATAAACACCTCTTTGACGTGGGCCGCTAACCGTGGGGACATTCACGTTTTCTGGTTTGACTCGGCTCTGCGACGACGTGTTTTCAAACGCCTTTAGTGTCGAGTCGGATCAGGGATAGAAGAAGCCCCCTACGCCTCCCCCACCCCTGCATCCCCTGCCAAAGCTCGAAGTGCTTCTGCCGCACATACGGATCCATCCCGTCCGCCAACGCCTCGGACGACCCCAGCACGCGGATCAACTCCTGCACGTAAGCCAAGTCCTTCAGCCGGTGACGGGCCCACATGCCAGACGGCAACTTCGATTCGATAAACTTTTGGCAACAGGGCCAACTTGCGCCCTTGCCGCAGCTACCAACGGCCCCCCATAAAAAACACGGCGCCGGGAGCCACGCTCACCGACGCCGTTGCCGCTACTAGACTGGTCTGAAGCGCTGCGGAATTGCGGCGCCAAAGATTGGGGGCGGGGGCGAGTGCACCGCCTTACCGGTTAAGCCCAAAAACTCGCGGGCGTTGAGACTCTTTTGGAGTTGAGACGCTAGGACCGGGCGGACTTCCTTAGTCCACACCGGGATGGATTGCGGAGAGTGAAAGAATCGTTCTTCAATGCGTAGTTTTGTTTACCCATGCTTGTGACGTCCTCCTTGTTCCACCAGTCGATTGCGGCTCTAATTCAATGGTAACCGAGGGTTGGGGGCTAGGCCAGGTCCTGATTCAGGCGGATACAAAATTAACGCCGCTGAAACCCAGCAGACGCAAAAAGGGGCGCAAAACCTGAAGTTCAGCGCCCCGATCCTGCCGCCCCGTGGCGCTAGCTAGCTATCAGCTTCGCCAGTTCCTCGTAGCGCTTCTTGGCCTCGTCGGTCAAGGTCCACTTCGTTTCGTCCTTATGACAGGTGTCGCAGTCGACCTTCATGCCCTTTTTCTTGGCTTGTTTGGTCTGATCCTTCATAAGCTTCTTGGCCGCTTTAATGCCGCCTTCCTTACAGGCTTTGCCAGCCACGGTAGAAGGATCTTTGGCGATCGTACAGTCATTGTCGTCAGCGAAAACCGGGGATGCCAACGCAACCGCCAACGAGCCTGCCAAAAGGGTGCCGAGTACCGTCTTCAACATCGATTCCTCCGAAGTGTTTTTGAGAACTGCCAGGGTTACACGGGAAACCAACAGGCCTATGTATTTCTAGCCAAAATTCCGCAAACAAGCCAACCCGTTGAGGCAAATTGGCCCATTCACATCAACTGGACGCGCGCCCTAGGCGATTTGTTCAAGACGCCGGGCCATACGAACTCCGTCACAGGTCGCCCCCAGGCGGCCGATCGGCTAGTCTGCGCCCCGCATGAAGCAACCACAAACACCCGCGGCCCCTGCCGGTTCAGCTGGAGGACGCGGTGCGCGATTTACTAGGGCCATGGACCCGGCCGCCGCCGCCTTGAACGCCAGCGTCGATTTCGACCGCCGCCTGCTGTGGGACGACGTGCGCGGCAGCCAAGCGCATGCCCGCATGCTGGCACAGGTGGGGCTCATTTCGGAAGCCGACGCCACCTCGATCGCGCAAGGTCTTGAGCAGGCCGCCGGCGAAATCGAGCGCGGCGAGGTGAAGCTAGATCCCGCACTGGAAGACGTGCATATGAATCTTGAAAAACGGCTCACGGACATTGTGGGCGAGCCTGCGCGCCGTTTGCACACCGCCCGCAGCCGCAACGATCAGGTCTCAACCGATCTAAAGCTATACACCTTGCGCACCATCGCCAGCTTGCTGGTGGATCTCGATCGCACGCGCTTGGCACTGGTTCGCAAAGCCCGTACGCACGCGCATGATTTGATGCCGGGGTACACGCACCTGCAGCGCGCACAAGCGGTGACGCTGGGCCATCATCTTATGGCCTACGCTGAGATGTTGGGCCGCGATCGGGGCCGTTTGCTCGACGCCGCCAAGCGGGCGCAAGAGTGTCCATTGGGCGCGGGCGCTTTGGCTGGGTCCAGCTTGGCCATTGATCGCAACGCCACGGCGGCCACGCTGGGGTTTACTAATGGCCCCACACACAACAGCCTGGATACGGTTTCCGATCGCGATTTTGCCGCGGAAGCTGCGTTTGCCTGCGCCTTGATGCTGGTGCATTTTTCGCGGTTGGGTGAAGAGCTGGTGTTGTGGTCCACCACCGAATTTGGCTTCGTGCAATTGGGTGAGGGGCATTGCTCCGGCAGTTCGCTGATGCCGCAGAAACGCAATCCCGACATCGCCGAGCTTCTGCGCGCCAAGCCGGCCCGCGTGATTGGCGATTTGGTCGCCTTGCTCACTATCTCCAAAGGCATCACGCTGGCGTACAACAAAGACTTGCAAGAAGCGCAGGAGCCACTTTACGACGCGCTCGAAACCGCGCAGCTGGTGTTGGCCGTCACCCCGCAATTGATCGAAGACCTTACGTTTCATACGGCGAAGATGGCCATCGCCGCGCAAGATCCAGCCTTGGGAGCCACCGACCTGGCTGAATGCTTGGTGCGCGAAGCGGGCGTGCCGTTTCGTCGGGCGCATGAAATCGTGGGTGCGTTTGTGCGCCACGCCGAGGCCAAAGGGGTTCCGTTACGTGACGTGCCCGCCTCCGAACTTTCAGCCATTGCGCCCGAACTCACCCCAGCCACCCTGCGTTCCTTGGATCCCGCACAGGCAGTGGCCGCGCGTACGCTTCCGGGTGGGCCCGCGCCTAGTCGTGTGTTAGGTGAAGTGCAGAGGTTGGAGCAAGAGCTGCAGTCGCTCGGCTATACGATTTAAACACCGATTTGCGCGTTCACTTACGAATGGAATTTCATGTCTGACGCATCTTCCGTTTCCACTGAAGAACAACCCGCAGCCACGCCGGTGAAAAAGCCACCGTTGCATCGTCGGCTTTACAACTGGGTGCTGGCTTGGTCCGAGTCGAAGCACGCCAGCAAGGCGCTGTTCCTGATCGCCTTTGCGGAATCGAGTTTCTTTCCCGTTCCCCCCGACGTTCTGCTGATCGCGCTGGTGCTGGGCAGCCATCGGGAAGCGTGGCGATTTGCCAGCATCTGTTTGGCCGGTTCCGTTTTGGGCGGCGCCGCAGGGTACGGCATTGGGTGGGGTTTGTGGGAAGCCACACAAGGCATCTTCTTTAAGATTCCCGGCCTTACGCCAGCCGCATTCGAAACCATGGCGGGGCGCTATGAAGAATGGGGTGTGATGCTCGTGTTTCTTGCCGCATTCACGCCGATTCCTTACAAGCTCATCACAATCTCGGCCGGCGTGTTCAAGCTCAACTTCCTGTCCTTTATGGCGGGTTCGCTCGTTGGCCGCGGCGGCCGCTTCTTCCTCGTGGCGGGCTTGCTGTATTTCTTTGGACCTAAAATTCGCCCCCACATCGACAAGCACTTTGAGAAGCTCGCCATCGCCTTTGGCGTGCTGCTGGTGGGCGGTTTTGTGGCGATGAAGTATCTGCGATAGGTCACATTGATAGCGGCGGTGCAAACGATCGCACCGCCGCAACCACGAGTTCGATCTCATTGTCTGTCATCTCGGGAAACATGGGTAGCGACAGAACTTCCTCTGCCAGCTTCTCCGCTACTGGAAACCGCGCGCCAGCCGCCAGTTGCGCGAAGGCGGGTTGCTGGTGCAAGGGCCTAGGGTAGTGGATGGCGTAGGGAATGTCGTTGGCTTCCAAGTGCTTGGCGAATGCGTCCCGATGCTGGGTGCGCACAGAATACTGTTGGTAAACGTGCCGCACGTTGGGCGCCACCCGAGGCAGGGTTAGCCAGGGCAGATCGCGCAACGCTTCGTTGTATCGCGTGGCCACCCGGATGCGGCCCTCGTTGAAGCTTTCAAGGTGCGGCAGCTTGGCCAACAACACGGCCGCTTGAAGCGTGTCTAACCGGCTGTTGATGCCCACCACTTCATGGAAGTACCGCTGCTTCGATCCATGATTGGCGATCAATCTGCAAGCATCGGCAAGGCGATCATCGTTGGTGGCCACCGCACCGCCATCGCCAAAGCAGCCCAGGTTTTTGGCCGGAAAAAAGCTGAAGCACGACAGCAGACCCAGGGTGCCTACCATGCGGCCGGCAATGCGCGCGCCCGTGGCTTGCGCCGCGTCCTCGATCAAGGGGAGGTTGTGCGCACAAGCCACAGTGGCCAATGCGTCCATGTCGGCGGGATGACCATAAAGATGCACCGGGACGATCGCCTTGGTTTTGGGCGTGATGGCTTTCGCTACAGCGTTCGCGTCTAGATTGTAGGTGTGAGCATCGATGTCTACGTAAACGGGCTTGGCTCCCAACAGCACCAGCGCTTCAACGGTGGCAACAAAAGTAAACGGCGTGGTGATTACCTCATCGCCTGGCCCAATGCCAAGCGCCATGTACGCGATCTGAAGCGCGTCTGTGCCAGAGCCACAGCCAATCACATGTTTCACACCTAAGAACCCGGCGAACGCGCTCTCGAACGCTGGCACCTCGGGCCCACGGATAAAGGCGGTGGTGGCCAACACATTGGCCATGGCGGCGTCGATCTCAGGCTTCAGCGCCAGATACTGCCGATGGAGATCAACCAGTTTGACGTCACCCATTTGTTCTTCTTTTGTATCACGAACATACAGGCACGTCTCTCGAAGCGGATGTAGGTAGAACTACGTGCGCGCGGCTTGCGGCAAAGCCCGACGGCGACACGACAGCCACCAGATGGTGCCGCAGCCCAGGATGCCCAAGGAGTTGATAACAATTAGAAACACAGTGGCGGTCTTGAAGCGACCCGAGAATTGCAGCACCCACCAATCGATTCGGCTTTGAATGTACGAACGCTCAATGGGAACCATGGCCGTGGTGTACCGGCTCCAGGGCGCGTTCATGGTCGCCTCATACCAAGGTTTTTGGCTGGGGATGTTGTTTTTCAGCAACCACCAATGGCCGTGGATCTGCGAAAAGGGCGGAAGCCATTGCAGGGGATAGAAGTCCTCGAAACAGGGATCGCAGCTATTGGGCCTTTTCATGCCTTTGGAGGCACTGCGGTTTGGATTGCCCAACCAATTGTTGCGGGCATCTTGGGAAATACGAATGAAGTGGTCCCAATAAAAGGCATTTCCCAAAACCTGCACGAAAAGTCCCGAAAACGATAATGAGGCGACTAATGAAATCGTGACAGCAGAAACTCTTCGACTCGATCGAAGCATTGAAAACCACACCAAAGCGGGAAGTAGCAACGGCGGGAGCATTGGGATCAGGTACCGGGGGCCCCAGGCCCAATCTCCTGACCATGCCTCGAACTTGGCGTAGACGTAAAATACGGGTAATAGGCAAAGAGCTAAGATCCACAGCACTTCCGGATTTCGCTTCGATGTACTTCGCAGCCCCCACAACGCCAAGAGCAATGGCGGAGCGAATAGAAAAATAGATTTTCCAGGTGAAGCCAAAAGGCCCCAAACACCTTCCCAAAGTGGTTGTGAGAAGAACTCAGCCGCGACTCCATATCCCGTACTCGTGGCCGTTCCCGTTCGCGCCCTATTGTGCGCCAGAACCACAACGCCCCCAGCGATCAGCGGCACCACCGCCCATAACGCCAGCCCCAAAAACCTCCGCAGCGAATGCCGCAACCGAAACAGGCACAGCAAAAGCCCACCAGGTAACGCCAACACAAACACCACCTTGGAATTCACCAAAAGTGCTGCCCACAACCCCACCCGAAACGCCGCCGACTTTCGCGGCGCTCGCCAAAACGAAAGCAATGCCCCCACATAACCCATGAGCGCCGCGGCCTGAACGATCTCAGAATAAGGGCTGCGCGCGTACACCCAGATCGCGGTCGAAAATCCCAAGATGAGCGTAAAAGCGCTGGCGATCCTGCGCCGCACCCCCAGCACCAGTGCAGCGTTTAAAAACAGCACGCAGGTCAGCGCACCACAAAACGCCGGTGCCAAGTGGCTCGTCATCACCTTGGCCATCGACCAGGCCGGCATC
>JBBSJE010000075.1:0-25742 GCA_038257535.1 Polyangia bacterium | reverse complement strand
TCCGCCCTCATGCACCCTGTAAGGGGTTTACGACAGGACGCCAAAGTAGCGGGTCACGTGGCGTCTGGGCGGGGGCACGATGGCGGCAAGGCGAGCAATGAGGGCCTGGGCATCAAGCACGATGCAGCTTGGTCGAGTAGGCCGGGGGAGTTGCACCCCCGGCCTCTCACAGAACGGAGCGTGAATTTCTCAATTCACTCCGCTCATGCCGTCGAGCCTAGTCCGATAACCCCGACCCGCCAGTGAAAGAAGAGCGAGGAATCTCGCTCGTAGATTCGCTGGAGGGCCTTTGTTGCCCGTGTCTTGCTTTGGTAGCGTTTGTACTTGCGCATCAGCCATTTCCGAAGGTGGAAGTTCACGACCCGCAGAGCCTGCCTGCAGAGACTGGGATAGAAGCGGCTGTAGTATACGTACCACCCGCGGATGATGGCGTTGATACGTCGCGCCACCGCCGATAGAGGTAGGGATACCAGGCTGCCTAGATTCCACGACCGGCACTCCGCGGCAATGCGTTTCGTTGCCCGGCGACTGATCGCCGGACCGTATCCCAAGTACATACCACCCTCGGTGGACTTGCCCACACGAGGTTGGAAAGTGAACCCTAGGAAATCGAAACTCACCACCGGGTAGCGCTCGACTCTGCGATGGTCCCGACAGTAGACGATCTTCGTCTTGTCGGGGTGCAGGCGCAGGCCACACGCTGATAGCCGTTCAGCAACCTTGGCACAGACAAATCGCGCTTGCCGCTCGGTATCGCAGTGGATCACCACGTCATCGACGTAGCGCTCGAACTGCACCGAGGGGCAGTGACGCGTCAGCCATGCATCCAAGGCATAGTGCAAAAACAGATTCGCCAGCAGCGGACTCGCTGCCCCTCCCTGGGGCGTGCCTCTGTCGCGCATTCGCAGCTCCCCCTCCGAGCTTGAACTCGGAGCCGTTAGCCAGCGTTGCACGTAGAGACTCATCCAAGGGGACGTCTCATGCTTCTTCACCGCCTTCAGCAACAGCGTATGGTCTACCGTGTCGAAGAACTTTTCAACGTCCAGATCGATGCACCACGATTTCATGAGGCAGCGAATACGCGCCTGCTCCACGGCATCGTGGGCTGATTTCCCAGGTCGGTACCCATAAGAGTCCTCGTGGAAAATCGGCTCAACCACTGGCTCAAGCAACAACACCAACACCGTCTGCGCGATGCGGTCCTCAACGGTGGGGATCCCGAGTTCTCGGGTTCCTCCAGTCGCTTTGGGTATCGCAACCATGCGAACGGCTTTCGGGAAGTAAGCTCCTGAAGACATCCTGTTCCACAATCGGTACAGGTTGTTCTTGAGGTTGCCCTCGTACACGTCAATGGTTACTCCATCAACGCCAGCGCTTCCTTTGTTGGCTTTTACTCGTAGCCACGCTTCCCAAACGACACGTTTGGGGATATCAAAAGGCTTGGTTCCTTTCATAAGTTCCTCCCATTTCTGGTTGACCTAGTCATTGGTTCCTTGACGACGCGCTCCCTTTGCTCCGCATCCATTACAGACGCATCATTGCTCGTACGAAGCGCTCCGCCCCTGCTCGCCGCATCGGTATTTCACTCTCGGGCTTCAACCCTTGTGGCTTTTCCCTTTCCATCGACAAGCAGGTTCCCGTGGTTCCGCATGAACGCCTGCAACAGGCTCGCGCCACCTCAATGCCGGACACCGCCCACCCAGAACTCCACTTTCCGGTGAACTCATCCCGAGCCAATGACACTGCTCGGTTTTGATGTCGTTTCAGGCTATCGACACGTCGTCGGTGGTTCGCTTGCGCTCGCCTTCCTGTCACCTACCTGACACGTCACTGCGTGCCTTTTCCTGTAACGCTCACGACCCGGGCTTTTGACCCGCGCCGCTTACAGTGGTTTGGAGCCCGCGGTGGATCGCCGACTCCGAAGGGCCTTCCTTCATCACTCATGCAGCTTCTGTTGCAAGCTCATTCACTCATTGGTGATCTTTCTTGCCGCATTTCCACGGCACACTGCCATCACGCCAGGGCCGCTTGAGCCGCACGGCCACACGGCCGTCGGATAGTTCCGAAAGCCGTTCTTCGCTCAACGGAGGCCGAGCGATGTAGCGAACGAGCCGCTCAAGACCCTCCCTGTCATTGCCGGCGATCCGCGTGTGGGCGTGCAGATTGAAGCCCTCAACCGCGGCGCACTGCCGCCCCAGCACGTATTGCCCCCATGGCTCGAGGGGGTCGTTGCCTAGACGCATAACCGCTTGCCCCCGCCGCCTTCCCGTCGCAATCAGCGACTGTACCGAAGCGCCGGCAATCACCTCAAGAGCATCGTCGGCGTGCTCATTCACCTCGTCGCTAGGCGCAACCGCCTTTGTCACCGCACGCCATATTCGCGCGGTCACCGCGGCAACCTCCTCGTCGCGCGGCGGAGGCACGGCGAAGAACGCCGGCCGGCCAAGTGCATCCACGCGAAACACGCCGTCGCTAACCACAGAATGAAAGTGAACGTTCAACGCCAGTCCGGAGCCAAACCGTTGCACCACCGTCACGGCACCGGTCTTGAGCACGCCCGCAATCCCCACCTTGCGTGCACGCCGCTTGTACCACCGGCTCACCTCCCGCATGAACAGCCGCAACACCACACTTGCTAGCGCGGGATCGCGCGCCATCTGGTAACGCAGCCCGTGCGGCACCGTTAGAACCCACTGCCGAGCCGGAACCGCCGGAAACACTTCCTCCACCACGTGAGCAGCGGTCTGCGCCATGCGCCGGCCGAGACAGCTTGGGCAAAAGCCCCGCCGTTTACAGCTAAAGCCGACCACACGAGTCTCGGCGCATGCCGCGCAGCGGACGTTGACGAACCCTTTTCCCAGGATGCCACACACGAGGTACGCCTCGAACTCAGCCGCTACGAAGGCAGGCAAGAGCCCGCCCTCGACACGAAGCCCCTGCCGGAAGCTGAGCCAATTTGCCTGCACCAAACGGTAAAGCTGTGTGGTTTCGGGCTGGCGGCGCCGGTACGCAGAGGCCTCTCGATCCTCCCTTTCAGCCACGAACGCTTATCGCGCCCGAGCGCCGCAAAGTTGCTCAATTCCGAGACAGGCAATTGGGGGAGCGGCGCAGTACGCCCCAAGCGCTGGTGGAAGCTGCTAGCGGCGCAGGGCGAAGCGACTCACGTTTGGTTTACTAAAAACCTCAATTCCTGTTTGCGACAACGGCAGCGAAGTGACCTCTAGCACTGCCAAACATATCAGCAATAACATAGGCTTAGTAGTCACATGACCGCCAGGTTACATTTCTCAAAATTTTCCTCACGCCTCTCATGGCCCTAGGGCTGGCTTGCGCGCAACTTTAAGGGGCCAGGTGGGGCAAGCGCCTCTGAAGGGTTGCCTTGCCTGTGACCTGTCTGGAGGTTGCGATGAGCGAAAACAAAAAGATCAGAATTGCCCTGGTGGGCCTGGGCTTCGGGGCCGAGTTCATCCCCATTTACCAACGTCACCCTCAGGCGCAGCTGGCGGCGCTTTGTCAGCGCTCGGGATCCAAGCTGACCGAATTGGCCGACCATTTCGGCATTCCCAAGCGCTACACCAGCTACGAAGAGTTGCTGCGCGATCCTGACATTGATGCCGTGCACATCAACACGCCCATTCCCGATCACGGGCCGCAAAGCATCGCGGCGCTGAAGGCCGGCAAACATGTGGCGTGCACCGTACCCATGGCCACCAGCGTAGAAGATTGCCGCGAGATCGTGAAGCTGGTGCGCGAAACCGGCAAGCACTACATGATGATGGAAACCGTGGTGTACGCGCGGGAGTTTTTGTTCGTGAAACAGCTTTACGAACAAGGCAAGCTGGGGCGCGTGCAGTTCCTTCAGGCCAGCCACCAGCAGGATATGGACGGATGGCCCGGGTACTGGGAGGGGTTGCCGCCCATGCACTACGCCACCCACTGCGTGGGGCCTTGCCTGGCGCTTACGGGCGGCACCGCTGATGAAGTGTCGTGTTTGGGCTCGGGCCGCATCGATGACGCCGCCGCGCGAAAGTACGGATCCTCCTTCGCCATCGAAAGCTGCCACATTCGATTCAAGGACTCTGACTTGGCGGCCCGGGTGTACCGGTCGCTGTTCGCCACCGCCCGGCAATACCGCGAAAGCTTCGACGTTTACGGCTCCAAGGCTTCTTACGAGTGGCCGCTGATTGAGGGCGAACAGCCGATTTTGCACACCAAAGGTCTGCCTGAGCCGGAAATTCCGCAGCGGGTTGAAGTTCCCGACTTCGCTGACCGTCTACCTGAAGCGTTGCGGGCGTTCACCACCCGCGGGGTTTACGATGACGATAGCAACCAACACTTGTCGTTTACCCAAGGCGGGGGCCACGGAGGGTCACATCCTCACCTGGCGCACGAATTTGTTTCGGCTTTGATGGAAAATCGAACCCCTTTCCCTAACGCGCGCACCTCGGCAAACTGGACTTGCGTGGGCTTGTTGGCGCACGAATCTGCCCTGCAGGGCGGCAAGCCTATGCCACTTCCCGGGTTTACACTGGAGGATTGAACATGCACGCTTGGCAATGGCAACGCAGACAGGCATTGGCCGCTGGATTGGTGGCGGCGGCCGCAGCGCCCGCATACGCCGCGAAGAAACCCTTCGTGCGCAAAACGTTGAGTGGCAAAAAGATAGACACCGCGATTGCCACCATCTGCTGCGATGGCTTTGGCGATGAAGACTTTCGTTACTCGTTCGAGACCATACCCAAGCTGGGCATCAAGAACGTTGAGTTTAACGTTTGGTACCCGCGCAACCTTACGCCCGCTGGCTTTGAAAGCATCAAGCAGCGCTGCCGTAAAACCGGTCTGAGACCCATCAGTTTGCAGGCCGCGGGTTTTGCCGGTGGAGATAATAACGACGAAATGGCTCGCGAGGTGTCGCGGTGGCTGTGGCTTATCGAAGGGTGTCGCCGGCTTGGCTGTCGCATTATCAAATGCACAGGCTCAAAACGCGGAACCAAGGGGGGATTGAAGAGCATCATCGACGTGGTGAAGGAAGTGGCACCCGCAGCGGAAGCGGCAGGGGTGATGCTGACGTTGGAAAACCACCGCGACAACAATCTTGAGCTGCCTGAGGATTACGAGACCGTGTTCTCGCAGATCGATTCCCCCGCGGTAGGCATCTGCTTTGATATGGGCCACTTCGCGTCGTCGGGCGTGGATTTAAATGGGTTCATCGATAAGTTCCACCAGAAGATTTTCCACGTCGACGTGAAAGACGTTGAAAAACAAGGCAGCTGGAAATTTGTCCGCTACGGCACGGGGGTGGTTCCTCTCAAAGACACGCTGGACCACATCATGACGAAGGGGTACCAGGGCTACTTGGTGGTGGAGCTGTCGCTCATTGATCGCGAAACGATGTTGGACGATCTGAAGGCGGGTTACGCTTTGACAAAACCCTACGAACGGTAAGCGCAGGAGGGAAACGCCGCATTGGCCGAATTTTTTTCATACCTTAAGGGCCACGCAGCCGCGGCGTGCGTGGCAGCCGCAGCGCTGCTGCTATCGGCGCGGTCAGAGGCAAAAATACCTCCGCTCGCCGGGCTGGAAGACGAACCCGCTCCCGTCGTACACGACGCAAACTTGGCGCTCACTTTGTTTGCGCAAACGCCACAAGTGGTTACACCGGTAGGCATGGCGGTGGACGCGCGCGGCCGCGTGTTTGTGATTGAATCGCACACGCACTCGCCCCCGCAGGGCTATGCGGGCCCCAGCCACGACCAAATCAAAATCCTTGAAGACACCAACGGCGACCACAAAGCCGACAAAGTCACGGTGTTCTCCGAAGGGGTTCTGGAAGACGTAATGAATCTGGTGTTCGCGCCCGATGGCACTTTGTTCGCCATCCACCGACTTGGCGCGACGGCGCTGCCTGATCGCAACAACGACGGCAAGGCGGACGAGCACAACCACATCGTTCGCGTCAGCACAAAACAAACCTACGATCACTCGGGCCTGCTCTCGGGGGCCATTGGCAACGACGGCTGGCTTTACCTGGGGCGAGGCAACGCCGCGGGCGATGATTACCTTTACGAAGGCAAAGCCAGCCATTTGCGAAGCTATGGCGAAGGTGGTCACATCGTGCGCTGCCGTTTGGATGGCAGCCAGCTCGAACGCTACGCCACCGGGTTTTGGAATCCGTTCGGGTTGATGTTCGATGGGCAGGGGCGTTTGTGGGCGGCGGACAACGATCCCGACTCGCGCGGTCCCAACCGTCTATTGCAAATCGTGCCCGGTGGTGACTATGGCTACCGCTCCCGCTACGGCAGCAGTGGTTTGCATCCCTACGTGGCGTGGAGTGGAGATCTTCCGGGAACCTTGCCTTATGTGGCGGGCGTGGGCGAATCGCCGGGCGGCTTGCTCGACGCCAACACCACCGCGTTTCCCACCAGCTTTCGCAACAACATTCTGGTGGCGGTTTGGGCTGAAAACAGCGTTGAGCGGTTTGCACCCGAAACCACCGACTCAGGGCTAACCGCCAAGCGACAAGTGTTGATCAAAGGCGGACGCAACTTCCGCCCGGTGGTGCTTGCGGCGGCCAAAGATGGCAGCGTTTACCTTAGCGACTGGGTGAAACGCGAATATCCCAACCACGGGTTGGGTCGCATCTGGCGGTTGGCGCCGAAGACCAAGTTGGCCAGTCATCAGCGCCTAATCCCCCGCGCCGCCTTTGCTCCGTGGCAACCGGATCCGCACACTGAAAAAATGAACCAACTTCTGGATGCCAACGCCAGCTTCGAGGCGCTGCAAGAAGCCCTGGGTGGCGCGGATGGGCGGCTGCGCGCCGTGGCCAGCCATCGATTGTCAGAGCGGCCGTTTCGCGGCCGCGTGATGAAACTGCTTCGCGCACGCGACGCCAAGTTGCGGCTGGGCGCTCTGCAAACACTGCGATGGGCGGGCGGACCCGCCTATCCCTTCGCACCCTTGGGTGCCCGCTTGGCACCGTTGCTGGCCGACCCCGACGAAGACGTTCGCATCATGGCGTTGCTGTATGCGGGCGAATCAGTTGATTTGTCGCTGCGACCGAAGCTGGCCGCAGCACTGACGCGTGAGCCTGTGGGGGAAAGGTTGGTGCAAGTGTATTTGGCCACTTTGGCGCTGCTCACGCCGGCTGAGAAAAAGCATCTGGCCCAGCGTCTGCCGCGCGCCACGGTCACCGATCGGTTGGATCCTTCCATTGCTTGGCAAGCGCTGCAAAACCGGAAGTTGTCTGCAAACATTCACGCCATGCTGCTGCCTTACCTCGGCAAGCCAAGCACCCCCGCGCAGCTGAAGTTGCTGCTTCGCCTCGTGGCCAGCAAAAGCGAGCCGTTGCGACGTGAAGCCATTCGGTCACTGGGGTTAAGCGACGACGCCAAGGCGGAAGCCGCCCTTGTGAGCGTGGCGCTAAATGCGCAACAGCCCTGCGCCCTTCGCCAGGAAGCCGTGGGCGCTCTGGCGGCACACCCTCAAGCGCTGTTGCGCCTGCTGCCCGTGCTCAAACAACCAGAGTCGGCTTCACAAAGTGCCGTGGCGCTCACGCTCGTGCGCCTGCTTCGCTCGCTAAGCGGCGAGGCCACCGTGCAGGAGGCGTTGGCGCCGCTCGCAAAAAAAAGCAAGCCAGAGGCGCTCACAAGCAGCGTAAAATTCACGATGGATCCGGGCGAAGCGTCCGGCGATCCGCAACGTCCGCAGGACAGCGCCGCGTGGACGAGGGCCACGGCAAGTGGCGGCGATGCGGCTCAGGGCCGTCACTTGTTCTTCAGCCCTCTGACGGCGTGCAGCCAATGCCATAGCGTCAACGCGCGCGGTGGCCACATTGGCCCCAATTTGTCGCATGTGGGAAGTTCCATGGACAGAGCGCGCCTGCTTGATTCGGTGCTGAACCCCTCAGCGGAAGTGTCGCCAGAGTTCCAAGCCTACGCCGTGGTGAAGAAATCCGGCGAGACGCTGACGGGCGTGCAGTTTCACTTTCGCAGCCCCACCTCGGCCAGCATGCATTTGGCCGATGGCAGCGACGTGAACCTCAAACTGAGCGAACTTGAAAGCTATGGCACCATGGACACATCGCTGATGCCGCAAGGGCTTGATTCTATGGTCACCGTTGAAGAAATTCGCGACCTGCTGGCGTTTTTGGAAAGCCTACGCTGAGACACATCAACGTGGACGCCCGCGGGCCCTATTGATACAACCAGGGGTCCGCCATGACTGATGACAAGCTGCTGTGGACCAAGGTGCTCGAACCCGGCGATCTGAAAGACAACGACGTACGTTCGGTGGCTTGCCAAAAACGCGCGCTTTGTCTGGTGCGCGCCGAAGGACGCCTAGCGGTGTTGGACGACGCCTGCCCGCATCAAGGAGCACCGTTGGGCGATGGGTGGGTGGAAGAGGGCCTGTTGATTTGCCCCCGCCACGCCTGGGCCTTTGACCCCTTCACCGGCACCCTGTGCGGTGGCACCACCCCCGAGATCCAAACGTATCCCGTGCAGGAGCGGGAAGACGGCATCTACGTTGGGCTGCCCGAGCGAGTTCCTGCGAAAACACCCGGCTGATCCCGCTCGCTTGACCGGCGCCCAGGGTTGCTCCTGCGGCCTGTTAACGATATGAGGGGTCCATGCGTCTTTTCGCTTCCACCCTCCCCTTGTTGTTTGTCCTGGGCTGCTCGTCCACCCCGCCACCGCCCGTTCAAAGCCCCAGCAACCCCTCAAGCCCAAGCGCTCCGGGACCCGTATACAAGGATTCCAGCCAGCCGGTAGACGCCCGCGTGAACGCCTTGTTGAAGGCCATGACCTTGGACGAAAAGCTGATCTTGCTTTCGGGCAAGGGCTTCGAGTCGCGCCCGATTGAGCGCTTGGGCATTCCCGAGCTGGCGATGACCGATGGTCCCAACGGCGTGCGATGGGGCAAAACCGCAACCGCGTTTCCGGTGGGCATTGCCGCTGCGTCCGCCTTCGATCCGGCGTTGGTCGAACAAATGGGCAAAGTGTTGGCAGTGGAAGCCCGCGCACGGGGGCGTGCGGTGCTGCTGGCGCCGTGTGTGAACATCAGCCGCATTCCGCAAAATGGCCGCAACTTCGAATGCTTTGGCGAAGATCCCATTTTGTCCGCGCGCACGGCGGTGGGCTTTATCAAGGGGGTGCAAAACGAAGGCGTGATCGCCACTGTGAAACACTTCGCCTGCAACAACCAAGAACACCGCCGGCGCGAGATCGACGCGATCGTGTCCAAGCGCGCTCTGCACGAGATCTATTTTCCGGCCTTCGAGGCCGCTGTGAAAGAGGCCAACGTCTTCACAGTGATGGCCGCCTACAACAAGGTTAACGGCCTTTATTCCACCGAGAACCCCTACCTGCTCACTGACATTCTGAAAGACCGTTGGGGTTTCAAGGGCTTTGTGATGAGCGATTGGGACGCCACGCAACACACGCTGCCGCCCGTGACCGCCGGCATGGACATGGAGATGCCCGAAGGCACGCACACCGGGGAAGACAAGTTGCGACCGCTGGTGGCTTCGGGTGAAATCAGCGAAGAGCTTATTAACGAAAAAGTGCGCCGCATTCTTTGGGTGATGTTTGAATCGGGAAATTTCGATCACCCGCCACAAGAAAAGCCCGGCGTGGTGGGCGCGCCGGCCCACATACAGGTGGCGCTTGACATGGCACGCGCTTCGATTGTGCTTGTGAAGAATGATCGTGCCGCCCTGCCGCTGGTGGCTGGCCCAAACTTGAAGTCATTGGCCGTGATAGGCCCTGGCGCAATTTATCCCCGCGTGGGTGGGGGCGGCAGCGGTGAAGTGCGCCCCGACGCCGCCAGCCGACCCTTGGACGAGCTACAGAAACTTCTGGGCGATGCGGTGAAAGTGCAACACGCCGCGGGCATCAGCATGGAAGGCGATGTGCAACCTATTGAGGCATGGGCGTTTTCACACGCCGATGGCGACGAAAAAAAACCAGGTCTGCGCGCCGCGTACTTCAACAACAAGGACGTATCAGGCCCCCCGGTGCACACAGCGGTGGTTTCTGAAATCGACTTCGATTGGGGCAATGACGCCCCTGCCCCCAAGGTCAACGCTGACTTTTTTTCCATTCAATACACAGGCTTCATCACCCCGAAGGAGGCCGGCCGATACCGCTTCTTGGGCGCCGCGAACAATGGGTTTCGCGTGTTCATTGAAGGCAAGCTGTTTATCAACTCGTGGGCAGGCGAAGAATTCGTAAAGCCCAGCGCCGAAATTGATCTGGAAGCGCGCCCCTACGAAATTCGCATTGATTTTTTCGAGAGCAAAGGCCAAGCCAAGGTGCTGTTAGGTTGGGGCCGCACCGAAGCCTCATTGAAGCAAGCCGTTGATTTGGCCCGCAACAGCGACGCCGCCGTGGTGTTTGCCGGCTTCTCGGCATTCTACGAGACCGAATCGAAAGACCACGGGCTGGATCTGCCCAAGAATCAGGTGGAGCTCATCAAAGCGATTGCGCGTGTCAACAAGCGCACCATCGTGGTGCTTAACAGCGGTTCGCCCCTGCTCATGGAAACCTGGATCAACGCGGTGCCAGGGTTGGTGGAAGCGTGGTACCCAGGGCAAGAAGGCGCTTTGGCCACCGCCGAGATCTTAACCGGCAAAACCAACCCCTCGGCGCGGTTGCCATTTACCTTCTTGAAAGCGTGGAAGGATTCACCCGCGTTCAAGACCTACCCCGAGGTGGGCGACACCGCGCCCTACAACGAAGGTGTCTTTGTAGGGTACCGCCACTACGACGCAAAAAAGCTGCCCGTGCGATTTGCCTTCGGTCATGGGCTCTCTTACACAAAGTTTGCTTACAGCGACCTCAAGGTCCAAAAGCCAACAGAGTCACCGCCCGAAGGGCCCGTGTACGATGTCAGCTTTGAGCTCAAAAACGAAGGTGATGTGGCTGGCGCTGAAGTGGCTCAGGTCTATTTAGGGCAGCCGCAAAGCCCTGTGCCTCGCCCCCCCAAGGCGTTGCGAGCGTTTGCAAAGGTGGCGTTGAAGCCGGGCGAAAGCCAGCGCGTCTCGCTGCGGTTGCAGCCTCGCGATTTGGCCTATTTCGATGAGGCGAAAGACGATTGGGTGGTGGCACCGGGCAGTCATCAGGTGCAGGTGGGGGCCTCGTCACGCGACATCCGGCTGCAGGCCAGCTTCAGCCCCTAGCGTCCCCCGCGCACGCCCGGGCCGGGCGGGTTAAGATGGGCCGGCATGGCCTTATTTCAAAGCCCCGCCCGCACCCCCGCAGAAATCGCCCGCGGACAACCTCTGGACATCGCCCCCGAGCAGGTTGATCAACTTGACGAGGCGGCGTGGTACGCGCAGGTCTACCGGGGCGACGATCTGCCGCAGCTCACCTATCGCGCGGTGGCGGTGGGCGCCGGCCTTGGCTTTTTGCTGGCGTTCACCAACCTGTACATTGGGTTGAAAACCGGGTGGGCTTTGGGCGTGGCCATTACAGCGTGCATCCTGGCCTATTCGCTATGGAACGGCTTGCTGCGGTTGCGCCTGGCCAAAACGCCGCTCTCGATCTTGGAAACCAACTGCATGCAGTCAACCGCGTCAGCGGCGGGCTACTCCACGGGCACCAGCATGGTTTCGGCCATCGCGGCGCTGCTGATTATGTCGGCCAGCCCTGCCCGCCCTGGTGGCGATCACCTGCCCTGGCCCGTGTTGGCCGCGTGGACCTTTTGGTTGGCCGTGCTGGGCGTGTGCCTGGCCATTCCCATGAAACGCTCGATGATCAACCACGAGCGCTTGCGGTTTCCCTCGGGAATTGCCGCCGCCACAACCCTGCAGTCGCTTTACAGCCAGGGCGGCCACGCGGTTACAAAAGCGCGAGCGTTGTTTGTGTCCGCGATGGTGGCGGGCGTTACCCCCTTGCTGATGGATTTGCGGCTGAGGCGTGTGAACGGCGATCGCGTGCCGCTTGTGCCTGATTCTAGCCCCATCTTCGATGGCTGGTTGCCAGCGCTGGGCCGCGACGCAAAAACCGGACAGGCCTATTCGCCCAGCGATTGGACACTGGTTCTGGACCACAAGCTTGTGATGTTGGCGGCCGGCGCCCTGGTTGGCTTGCGTGTGTGTGTGGCCATGGTGGTGGGTGGGCTTTTGCTGGCGTATTGGGTTGGTCCCGTGGCCTTGCAAGCGGGCGCCATCGACGCGCCGGGACCTGCGTGGCGCGAGATCGGCGTGTGGGTGGGCGCACCCATCATGGTGGCCTCGGGGCTGCTTTCGTTTGCGTTTCAGTGGCGCACCATCAAGCGCGCGTTTTCGAGTTTGGGGCGCAAGTCGAAACAAGCCAACCAACATGCGATCGCCGAGGTGCCGTTGTCGTGGTTTGTTTGGGGCGTTTTGGTGTCTGGTTTGGCGATCGTTTGGATCTCCGATCGCTACTTCGCCGTGCCTTGGCATCTGGGCATTGTGGCCGTGGCGATGACGTATTTTCTGTCGCTGGTGGCATGCCGGGCCACCGGCGAATCCGACATCACCCCGGTGGGCGCGATGGGCAAGATCACGCAGCTTACGTACGGCGCGCTCATTCCTCAAAGCGCCACGGCCAATCTGATGACCGCCGCCATCACAGCCAGCGCCGCGGCCTCGTCGGCGGATCTGCTGACGGATCTAAAGTCTGGCTACCTTTTGGGCGCCGACCCGCGACGGCAGTTCATCGCGCAATTTCTCGGGATTTTTTCTGGCACCGTGGCCACCGTGCTCGGGTTTTATCTACTGGTACCTGATGCCACCGCGCTGACCGGCGTGAATGGCAAACCCCCAGAGTTCCCGGCGCCATCGGCGCAATCGTGGCTGGCTGTGGCGCAGTTGTTTCAAAACGGCCTGCAAACGCTTTCGCCCATGGCCCGCACCTGCTTGGCCGTGGGCCTGCTCGTGGGCGTGGCGCTCACCTTACTTGAACGGTGGTTTCCCAATCATCACAAATGGATTCCCTCCGCCACCGGCTTGGGATTGGGTTTCATTCTTCCGTTTCAGTACCCGCTCTCCATGCTTCTGGGCGCCCTCGGCACTTGGCTGTGGCACAAGCGCGCACGCGCCAGCGCTGAAAAGTTGGTGGTGCCTTTGGCCTCCGGCGCCGTGGCCGGCGAGTCGATCGTGGGGGTGATTGTGGCGGCGCTCAACAACCTTGTGCTGGGACGTTAGGTGCGGCCGGCGAAAAAACAATTTTTTCGGACGCTCGCGTTCGTCGTTGTGACGTTGTTCGCAGGCATGGCGCTGGCGGGGCCCGACGCGCAATGGCGCCCCCTGGATCTTGATCTGCATCATCGCCTGCAAGTTCATCGCAGCTTGGGCTTCGTGCGCGGAATCGCACAAACCCCCGATGGCTACCTTTGGTTTGGCACCAGCTTCGGTGTGGCCCGCTATGACGGCGTGAGCTTCGATTTTTTCGATCGCTCCAACACACCTGCGTTTCAAGACGACCACATCATGGGCTTGACCCTGGCGCAAGAAGGCGGGCTGTGGATCGCCAGCCAACGCGCGGGTTTGATTCGGTATGAGCAAGGACGCTTCCACCACATCCCCATGGCTGATGCTTTCGCTGAGGCAGAGATCTCGGCAATGGCGCAAGACGATCAAGGCGCGTTGTGGGTGGGCACTGTCTTGTCCGGGTTGCACAGCTTCAAGAACGCGCAATGGCGGCATTGGCCCGAGGCAGGCGGACGCGTGAGCAGAATCGTGAAGGCTCGCGACAACGTTTTGCTGTTTCAAACAGACGTGGGTTGGTTTCGCGTGCACGCGGGCAACCTTGCGCAGGTGCCCAAAGAGGAATTCGGGCAAGATCAAGCCAGCGAGGCAACGTTTCTGCTGCAACAGATTCTTCCCAAGAACGCAGCCCCGCTGCAAGCTGCCGTATTCGACGAGGTTCGCGGCCGCTATTTCCAATCGTCACACGTCACCTCTGATGGTGTGATCTGGTTGGGCATGAACGGGCTCACGCGCATTGCCGCAGACAACCGTCGTGTCTTCAAAGTGACCGAAGGCGTCGCCAGCGACAACGTGTTGTCGATCTTCGAGGATCGTGAAGGAAACGTGTGGTCTGGTCACCACGGCACGGGACTAACGCAGATGTCCCGCATTCCATTCTTTTCCTTCACCGTGCACTCAGGATTTGGAGGCGGGGCCGCGTTTTCGCTCGCCGAGACACAGGACGGCACCGTTTGGATCTCGCACTCCAGCGGATTGACCCAGGTCAAAGACGGGGCGTTCCGAAACTGGTGGCCCTCCAAAGATCTCCCTCTATGGGGCGTGCGTTCTTTGGCCGTTGATGCAGATGGTGCGCTTTGGATGATCCTGGCCGATCACAGCCTGGCACGGCTTGTAAATGAACGCATGACCGTATATCCGCTGCCGCGTCAAGCTGAGCGCCGCTTTGCAACCGCTTTGGCCATAGCGCCTGACGGCACCTTGTGGACCGCGCCTGGTGAAGGGGGGCTGCTGAGGTTTGATGGCCGCTCGTTCGAGGAGGTGCCTTTACCGCAGATCGGGGAACCCGGCTGCCGCGCTTCGATCTCCATCGAATACCCCTGCCCCCAAGCCGTCAATGTGATCCAACCTGCGAAGGCTGGAGGGCTGTGGCTAGGAACAACCAAACGGGGGTTGTGGCGATACACACCGGACGGCCAGACAACTCAGCTACCTGGCAAGCTGCTTGCCCAGGCCATGGTGTTTTCCATCAAGGAAACAGAAGGCAACGCACTGTGGGTAGGCACAGATCGGGGTCTGTTCTTTGTGGCGCCCGGGCGAACCACCTTGCTTAGCCGCAAAGAGGGGCTCGCCTCCGAAGGCGTGTTTTCAATTTTGGATGACGGCGAAGGCCGGCTTTGGATTGGCAGTGAACGCGGCGTTTATAACCTACGCACATCGGAACTTGAAGCGGTTGTCAATGGCCGCGCCACCGCCGTGGATCCCGTAAGCTATCGCGCGCTCGACGGCTTGCCCAGCGACGAAATGATTCGTCGCTTCGAGCCCAGCGCGATTCAATCTCAAGACGGCCGACTGTGGTTCGCCGCTGTGGCGGGCGTGGCGGTTTTTCAGCCTCCGCGGCAACTGCGGCGCCCCCCCGCCCCTGAAGCGCGGCTTGAACGCGTGGTGCTCAAGCACAACGAATTTCGCGCGCCCTGGCCCGACGGTTCGGTGAAAGTACCCCCGGGCACAGGCGACCTAGAGTTTCATTACACAGCCCCCGCCTTCGGGGCCCCTCATCGCATTCGGTTTGCCTACAAGCTAGACGGATTCGACAAGGCTTGGATAAACGCCGACGGAAGGCGTAGCGCCTACTACACAAACATTCCCGCGGGGGCTTACCGATTCCGCGTGAAGGCCGATAGTGCAAACACGGGCCCTGCGGCATCAGAGGCCACGTTTGCGTTTGTGCTACGCCCGCACTTTTATGAAACCGTTTGGTTCTACCTACTGGTCGCGGCCAGCCTGGTGGTTGTGGTGCTTTCGTTTCAACGGTGGCGCATGTCTCACGTGAAATCCAAGTTCGCGGCGGTTCTTGATGAACGCAACCGGATTGCCAGGGACCTACACGACACCCTAGCTCAGGTGTTTTCCGCGATTGGTTTTCAAGTTGATTCCGCGATGGGCGTGGCGCCGCAAGATTCGCCCCTGCTCAAAGAGCGTCTGAAGCGCTTGCGCCAAATGTTGGCGCATGCGCGCTTGGCCGCCCGCAACGTGATTTGGAACCTGCGCCAAGGGGATCAAGAGTCGTCCTCCGTGCAGTCCTTGGTTGCCAAGCTTGAAGCCATAGCGCCGGTTTACGATGCGGCGCGGGTGGTGGTTACGACTTCGGGGCCACCACGGGCTTTGCCGGCCTCGATCGAAAATGAGCTCTTCCACATTGCGCAAGAAGCGGTCAGCAACGCGGTGGAGCACGGCAAAGCGGAGCTTATCTCCTTGGAACTTGAGGTCTTGGGCAGCCGCTTGGATCTCCTCATTCACGACAACGGAAAGGGGTTTGTCACCAGCCCCTCCGCCAGCACACCGCAATTCGGCCTGCGCGGCATGCGCGAACGCGCGCAGCGCATTGGGGCAGAGTTGCACATGCACACCGAGCCCGAAGTGGGCACCGAAATCAGCGTCAGCGTTCCGCTCGAAACACCAGTTTAGCGACAATGAATTGCGATTAGGGCCGAGGTTTCAGTTGGCAATGGCCTTGAATGCAGACAGCCACCCGATCAGAGCAAGGGTCTCTGAGGCACCGCACACCGGGCCCCGCGCATTCGGCCATTTCCTGTTTGGGTCCCAGGGCGCGGCAATCGCAGCCCGTGCAATAGTCTGAAGCCGCTCGGCAATCCGCATCGTGTTTGCAAGGCCCCTCATCGGCTTTTCCCTTGCGCGCCTGACCATCAGGGTTCATGCGCGGATCCATTGGCTCTTGCGGTTCACAAAACTGCTGTGTGCACATCCCCCCGGGCGGGGTGCAAATGCCGCAGCTGGCGTTGCAACACACCTGCCCTTGTTCACAACGTGCTTGCCCACAGGGCTCGCCTTCGCCCTGGGCCGCAGCGGGGTCGCCCCCCGTGACGGACCGAGCGTCCTCCAGCGGCGGCTGGCGCTTGTTCGCGCACCCCCCTGCTGCCGCCAACAAAACCAACCCCACAGTGACCTGAATCAACCCCGCAAGCGTCTTCATGGTGACGTAGTTTACACACAAGCTGTGGCTGTGGTGAGGGTTGCTGGTACCATGCGCCCTATGTCGAAGCCATGTGAACAACGAGGGGTGTTGCAATGGGTACCCACACTGGCCGCCGCGGTGCTTGCGGCTTGCGCAGGTGCGCAGTCTCAACCTCCTATGGCCGCGCCCCGATTGACCGCCGCCGGAACCACCGCCCCAGGCGTTACTTCATTTGTCACGCCTTACCCGGTGGTGGGCGAAATAGAAGTTTTGGATCCGCGCCTCAACCAGCTCATCGAAGCCAACGCGCAGGTGCAGAAGTTGGCCGAGGGCTTCAGGTGGTCCGAGGGCCCTATCTGGGAGCCAACGCAGCAGTTGCTTCTGTTCACTGACGTTCCCGCGAACATCATCTACCGCTGGACGCCAGACTTAGGCGCCACGGTGTTTATGTCGCCCGCAGGCTTTCATGGCCAGCACACCAATTCGGAAGAGCCGGGCGCCAATGGCCTTGCGCTTGACGGCAAGGGCCGTTTGCTGATGTGCCAACACGGAAACCGTCGTGTGGCGCGGCTTGATGACTGGAAACAGCCCAACGGTGCTCAAACCGCGATTGCCAGTCAATTTGAGGGCAAGCGCCTCAACTCTCCCAACGACCTTGTGGTGCATTCATCGGGCGCGGTGTTCTTTACCGATCCCCCCTACGGCTTGCCCAAACGGGGTGAACCTGAACCCGACAAGGAACTGCCCTATTCGGGTGTGTTTCGTGTGGATCCCAAGGGCGCCGTAACCCTTTTGCACAGCGAGCTTGAGCGCCCCAATGGCATCGCCCTGTCACCCGACGAAAGCGTGCTCTACGTTGCCAACTCACACGGGCCGCGGCCCATCTGGATGGCGTTTGATGTCACAGCGGACGCAAACCTTGGCCCGGGCCGGGTTCTGTTTGACGCCACCACGCTTGTGGCGCGCACCGGACGCAAAGGTGGCAACGACGGCATGGCGATTGACGAAGCCGGCAACATTTTCGCCACCGGGCCTGGCGGCGTTTTGGTGTTTTCACCGGCGGGAGATCACCTGGGCACAATTTTGACCGGCCAGCCCACCGCGAATTGCAAGTTTGGCGATGATGGCCGCACGCTTTACATCACCTCGAATATGAACCTCCTACGGGTCAAAACGAAAACGCGTGGATATGGTTTTCGGTAACACGCAGCCTTAGTGCCCGCGGCGAATCTCGGGGGGGTGAAACCTGATCTCAAATCGGTGTACCACCCGATCCTCGCAGGTAACGGCGCCCGTTGTGGGGTCGTAAGCCAACGGCACAGGCTGGGATTCTTGTTCATAAAGCACGCGGTAGCCCCGCTCTGACAGCGTGTCGATCACCATATCGATGGCCAGAGCGTTGGCGAAAATGGCGTGATGGGTCTTTATGTGTGCCCGCCCCGCCACCGCATGACGGCGAATGGCGGGCATAAACTCACCGGCGATCACTGAGGCCGTCTGGCGAAACAGTTCCGAGTGGCGGTGTTCGTAGTTGTCTAAACGCCGCACCAGCTCTTGTCGGGCATGCACAATGATCTCTGACGCCACCGGAATTTGATGGATGATGTCATAAGTGTCATGCCCAAGTTCTAGCGAGCTTTGGTACTGGAACTCATTGATGATGTTTTCTTCCACCTCGTGCAGCGGGGCCTGGGCGTTGATGAAGTGGTAGTGAAAATGCTTACGTAGGCTGGTAAGCGCCTCGTACGTCTGCTCCTTGAAGGTGCGATAGCGGTTGCGGGCCAGCTCTTCGTCCACATCCGTGGCCCGAAGTTCAATCGGCTTGCCCAGACCGCTGCGTTTGACTTGCTGGTTGTGCTTCTCAATGTCGCGGCCTCGCAGGAGCTGCCGCTCGATGGACGTCTGTTCGTCTACAAACAACACGGTGATACGAAACAACGGCCGGCGAAACTCGGGCCCTAGGGCCGTGCGGTAAAACTCGCTGCGCAGCTCCAGCATCTGATCGTGCAGCATCTTCACCGCTTCCACCTGCATCTTCGTGCGGGGAAACCCATCAACCACCACCCCAGATTCGTAACCTGGCTTGAGCAGCTGACGCAGCAACACCTCGATCACCTCGCGATCACCCACCAGCCGCCCCTGGTCCTTGAGCGCTTGCATCTCTGGGGTGTCCAGCAAATCGCTCATCACCACGGGAGCTGCGGTCATGCCGCGCTCGCGCATGATAAATGGCGTGTTGGTGCCCTTGCCGGCGCCTGGAGCGCCGCCCAGCCACATGATCTCCTTGGGGAACCGAAGGTTCGCGCGCCCAAGATCCTGTTCAAGCCGCCGCCACACCTGACCAAAAATCAGGGGCGCGTCTTTGATTTCTAGGCCGGCGTTTGGTTCCAGCGTGGCGTCGCTGTCACCAGGGTTTTGTACGGGTATCGACACAGCAGCGCAGTATGCGGGCAATCCTTGCCTCAGGCCACCCGCAGCGCGCGTTAGCTCAGCAATTTTCACACCCGAATCGATGGCCTTCAAAGACGGCCAACGCCCCAGCCAGACACCACGAAAAAGGCCGCCAAACCCACGGTCTGGCAGCCTTTTGCGTTGACTGTTTCGCCCGATCTATGGGCGCCACAAGCCTGGGTTATACCGCGTCCTTGGCTGCCTTGACGGGGCGAGCCTTGATCACCTTACGCGCGGGCTTGGCCTTAAAGACCGTGGGCTCGCCCGTGAAGGGGTTGATGCCCTTACGGGCCTTGGTTGCTGGCTTCTTGATCACGGTCATGCGGACCAAGCCGGGAACCACAAACAAAGAGTTCTTCTTCAACTCTTTTTGGCCCAGGTCAGCCAGAGCCTCGACGACGCCCTTGACGTCTTTTCGAGCCAATTCGCTCTTGTCAGCGATTGCCTGAATCAGGCCGCTCTTAGACAGAGGGCCTCCGCTGGCTTTTTCTTTCGGTGCTGCTTTTGCTTTTTTTGCTTTTTTTGCCGCCATAAAACGACTCCTTGTTCGGAACGTACGAATGTATTGAACCTATGAATGTGCGATTCGACAACAAAAATTGTTGGCTTTTGTCGGTAATTCTTCACTTTTTTTATCCCACCATGAATGTGGGCCTGCGAAGAATGAACAATTTCGTGTTGTCCTTGGGCTTCGGCAGCCCGAAAGACGTAACCGACACGAAGCATTTTTACCCTGTTTTTAGCGGCGAAACGCTACGAAGGCGCCAACGGTGTGATGGACCACGTCGCCCCCCCGCTCACAGCATGCTGACCCCTCATCACCATTGACGACCCCAGCGTCCGTGAGCAAATGTGCTCAAAAGCGCGTCCCTTGGAGGAAAAAAACTGTGTCTCATCTGCCCCACTTCCGTAGTAAACGCTCATTCATTCTGGGTTCAATGGCCATTTGTGCCTTTGCGCTCAGCGCATGCGCCACCTCTGGACAAGACCTTTATGCGCAGTTCCGCGCGCCAAAAGCGGATGCGAGGCCTTTCGTAAGGTGGTGGTGGAACGGAGCGCGGGTGAACGAATCCGAGATTCTGCGCGAGCTGGATGTCATGAAAGCTGCGGGCATCGGTGGTGTGGAAATCAACACCATCGCCATGCCCCAGGGCGCTAGCCCCGCATCGCTGGCGAAGTTCCCCGAGCTGCAGTGGTTGGGTCCGCAGTGGACGCAGATGGTGAAGGTGGCCGTTGCGGGTGCCCGCGCGCGCGACATGACCGCAGACCTTATTGTTGGATCGGGTTGGCCCTTCGGGGGGCGCTTCTTGAAGGTGAAGGAACAAACCCAGCGCGTGCGGCTGGTCAAACGCGAGATCATTGGGCCTCGCACGGTGGAACTTTCGCGACAAGAGCTGGCGCGCCCTGTGGTGGAAATAGGCCGGAACGGAACCGACGAAGTGCCTCCCACCCGCACCGAACTGGTGTTTCTCCGCCTGATCTCCGCCGCCAATCAAGCGGAAAGCTTCTCCCCAGGCGAAGATCTGATGCCCACTGTGCAAGGGGAGCAGGTGCGAATCCGTATCCCTGAAGGCCGGCATGCCATCTACGCCGGGTTTCGCGATTGGGGCTTTACGCATGTGAAATTGGGGGCGCCGGGCGCTGACGGCCCTGTGGTGAACCACTTCGATGCCAAAGCCGTAAGCCACTACCTTGACCAACTGGCCAGCAAGCTGTCACCGGCGTTGGGAGGAAAGTTGGGCAATGGCCTGCGTGCGCTCTTCATCGACAGCCTTGAGCTAGACCACGCCAATTGGACCGATGATTTCGAAACCGAATTTGAACGTCGACGAGGCTACGCGCTGGCGCCCTACCTTCCCTTCGTGCTGGATGCCCACGTGGCCGGGGACACGTCGCCTTTTCAAGCCACCGTGCGCCGCGCGCGCTATGACTTTTCCGCCACCTTGGTTGAGCTTTTCGAGGAACGGTTCTTGGCCACCTTCGTAAAGTTCTGCGAGGACAACGGCGTGTTGGCGCGGGTCCAAGCCTACGGGCGTGAAACCCATCCCTTGGCAGGCGGCATGCAGGTGCACTTGCCCGAAGGTGAAACCTGGCTGTGGCACGACCAAGACCACCAAAACCGCATTCGCGTTGAATCCACCACGGTCAACAAGTACGTCTCCTCAGCCGCCCACCTTGTGGGTCAACCCCGCGTGAGCTTTGAGGCGATGACCAGCGCCGTGGCTGTGTTTCGCGAAACGCTGTCCAATTTTAAGCAGGGCATGGACCTTTCCCTGCTGGCGGGGTTGAATCACCCCATCCTTCACGGCTTTAACTACACGCCCCCCGAGGCGGGGTTTCCGGGATGGGTGCGATTTGGAACTTATCTCAACGAACGCAACCCCTGGTGGCCGGCGTTTTCGCACTTCTCGGACTACGCGGCCCGCATGGGCACCGTGTTGCGCGCCAGCGCCCCACAAGCGCAGGTGGCCGTGCTCGCCCCCAGGGCCGACGAGTGGGCCATCCACGGGCTGCTTTATCAGCCGTTTCCCGAAGTTCATCACCCTTGGTACCAATACCGGCTGACGGCCGCGCTGTCGCAAGCGGGTTATGGCAACGATTTTGTCAGCGAGCGGATCATACAGAAGGCGAACGTGGACGGTGGCCAGCTTCGTTACGGCCCGCAGTCCTACGCCCTCGTGATAGTTGAAGATGCGGAATCATTGCAACCGGCCACCGCGGAGGCGTTGGCGAAGTTTGCACAGGCGGGCGGTCGGGTGCTGTTTGTGGGACAAACGCCTTCTCACGCGCCTGGGCTTGCAGCGGCACAGAAAAACGACGCGGCCGTGGTCGATGCGGTCAAGCGGCTCATGCCCTTGGCCCGCGTGGCGCCCAACCCTAACCCCTCTTTGGGTGATGAAGGGCTGGTGGCCTGGGTGGCCGAACACGTTCCACCCACGGGCGTTCGTGGCTCCGTTGCGCTTGAGGCCCCCCGCAGCACCGTATCGCAAATTCATCACCGCGCGCCCGAAGGTGACGTTTTCTTCTTTGCCAACACGGACACCGAAACGCCCGCCACTTTCACGGCTGGGTTCGCCCAGGTCAAAGGGCAGCCTTGGCGCTGGGATCCCGCCACTGGCCACCGGCAACCCTACCCTCACGTCAGCGGCACAGATCTGCGCATTCACTTGGAGCCACAGGCTTCGCTGCTGCTGGTGTTTCAGAAGGACGGAGGCAGCACCACGCCCTCACCCGCCACAGCCTGGCCCTTGGCGGGAGATCCGGCCGCGCTTTCCCCGTGGCAGCCTCTGAATGGTCCCTGGCAAGCCGATTTTCGGCCCGCCAACGCAGGGGCGCCGTTTGCGCGCTCGCTCGGAAAGCTGGTTGACCTGAGCGTGCAAGACGATCCCGCGCTCAGCACTTTCGGGGGCGTTGTGACCTACACCACAAACTTTACGGCGCCGGCTTCGGGACGGCTGGTGTTGGATCTGGGCGAGGTTCATTCCGCGTCGCAGGTGGAGGTCAACGGCCAAAACCTGGGCATGCGATGGTGGGGACGCCACCGTTACGACATGAGCGGAGCCCTCAAGGCGGGAACGAACAGCGTTTCCATCAAGGTCTTCACAGTGCTGGCGAATTTGATGAAGGCAAAAAAGGACGACCCCATGGCGCAGCGCTGGGCCTCATGGTTCAAACCCATTCCTACAGGGCTCGTGGGGCCGGTGCTGGTGAGCGAACCGGTTAGCGAAACACAACCTTTCCGTGCTCGATAGCGAATTTGGCTTGAGCCGAATTGCGAAGCGGTTTGCCCCTTACGGTGAGCCGCTTCACCACAACGCCTTCGATGTTGTGCTCGGGATCGAATCCCGCCACAAGCGAAAATGGCAGCAGGCCGTCGACCAAAGTCACGTTGTCGATCAGCACGTCGCGGATCTTGCCGCGATGGGGCCGATGTTTTTCCATTTCTGACGGCGGCACCGTGAGCACACCATCCCAGGCGCCTTGCATGTAACGCGCCTCGCGTTCTTCCTTGCTTGCCGGGCGGTCGGCGCTGTACTGAGTTAAAAACACCGCGAAATCGAACAGCTTTTGGGTGGCGTCTTCGACCCGAATGTTGCGATATTGAACGTTTTGCACAGTGGCGAAATCGCCGTTGTGGATGCTAAAAACCGCGCCGTCTTCTACGTGAATGACGTCACTGTCGCGGTAAACCACATCAAATACGCGGTCGGCGCGCAGCTCAAAGCCAATCTCCAAAGCATTCCCCCACGCGGTATTCCAGAAAACGCTGTTGAAAATCTCAATGTTCGAGGAGGTCACGTCTTTGGGATAGTCGTGCATCGCCTTGATAACGATGTTGTCGTCTTTGGTATGAAAAAATGAGTTCGAGATCTTCACCTGCCGGGTGCGCACAATGTCGATGCCATCATCGCCACCGTTGTCGCTGACGATCTTGATGTTGGTGACGGTAAGCCCTTCGCAGTTGACGGGCACAAACTGCCAGGTTTGTCCGTTCGATAGCACCAGCCCCTCCACTTCGACGTTGCGACAGTCGCGCAAATTGATGAAATGGGGCCTCAGGCCTTTGTCCTTGAGCAGATCCCGCAAGTTGCTGCCGTCGAGGATCCCTCGCCCCCGAAGCCTCACATTGGCAACGTCCGTTCCCACAATGCTGCCTTCCACGATCGCGCCCCCGGCGACGTAAACTGTGTCGCCGGTGGCAACTTTGATCAAGCCGGGGCGATGGACCTTGCCCGCCTCGAAATAATGAACGCCGGGTTCACCTGGCTTCGGTGCGTCTTTCTCTAAAGGGTTGGCGAACAGAAACAAGGGATGGCGTTTGGGCTCGCCGTTGAACTCCACACTGAAGTTGCCGGGCTTCGTCAGCCGAAACAGAACGCGCCCCTTGTCAATCCTAGCCTTTACACCGCGGTTGAGGGGCCGAACGTCCACCCAGCGAACATCACGTTTCGGTTTGATCTCAACATCAACCGCTCCCTCGAACTCGAACGACGCCAGACCCGCCACAGGCCCGTTCCAAACGTGAACGGGCTTGCCATCAACCCGAACCTCGAATTCGGGATCAGACGGAACGTCAGCAGGGAAGGCATAGGTTACGGTCTGCGCGGCGGCAGAGTCTGCTGAGCCAAGGGCAAGGACGCCCCAGACTGCGAGGGCAAAGCTCGCACGCATCGCGCGGCAGACTGTAACAGTGGACCCAGCGTAGGCTTGCATAGAATGACTATGCCCTGCACACTCGTTTCATGGTGATGCCGTTGTTCGTCCGGTGTGGGACAGGTCACCAAAACGCAGCTTCACTCGGCCAGACGATCCCGTAGAATTGCTTTGCTTACGACATTTGCCTGGTGTGTAAAAAGGTCGCAATGGTCATGAAAAACATAATTGGCTTGGCGCTTGTTTCGATGAACCTGATGGCCTTCGCGGGCGTGGCTGGCGCCGAGGCCGATGTGCCCACACTGGCGGTGGGTGCGCAGGCCCCCAACTTTGATCTGCCGGGCATCGACGGCAAAAATCATAAGCTGTCAGACTTTGCCAGCGCCAAAGTTTTGGCGGTTATCTTCACCTGCAACCATTGCCCAACGGCCCAGCTCTACGAAGATCGAATCAAAAAGTTGGTGCAAGACTTCGGGCGCAAAGGCGTGGCCTTCGTGATGATCTCGCCCAACGATCCCGAAGCCGTTCGTCCCGATGAATTGGGATACACCGATCTTGGTGACAGCCTTGAAGAGATGAAGATCCGAGCCGCCGCGCAGAAGTTCAATTTCCCTTACTTGTTGGGTGGTGGAAAGCACGAGGCCACCTCGAAGGCTTATGGCCCCAAAGCAACGCCTCACGCGTTCGTGTTCGATCAAGAGCGCAAGCTGCAATACAGCGGTCGCATCGACGATGCCGAGCGCATCAAGTTTGTGAAAAAGCACGATCTGCGGGACGCCTTGACCGCACTCTTGGCTAACAAGCCGGTTTCGGTGCCCGTGAACAAAGCCTTTGGCTGCTCCACCAAGTGGTCAACCAAACGACCCGAAGTCAAAGCGTACTGGGATAAGCTTTCGCAACAGCCTGTGAAGGTGTCGAAGGCAACGGCCGAGGACATCAAAGCCTTGCGCGCCAACAAAGACAGCGGGAAATTCCGGCTGGTGAATTTCTGGGCGACGTGGTGTGGCCCCTGCGTCACCGAGTTCCCTGACTTGATGCAAATGCACAGGCAATACCAAGGACGCGATTTTGAGGTGGTCACGGTGGCCGCGCAATATCCCGATGAAGAGGCGCAAGTGTTGGCGTTTCTCAAGAAGCAGAAAGCCACCAACACCAACTTGATGTTCGGCGACACGGACAAATACGCACTGCTTGAAGCCTTCGACAAAAAATGGGAGGGCGGGGTTCCCTTCACCATGCTCATCGATCCCAAAGGCAAGGCGATTTTCCAAAAGCAGGGCCCCTTGGATGTGCTTGAGGTCAAACGACAGATCGTGAAAGCGCTCAACCAGCACCAACCCTGGTAGCGCAGCTATTCCCGCATGCGATCACGAACGAAAGCGCCGTGACCGAATAGCCATTCGTCTGTCCACGCACCGCGCACCGAAGCGCCGTCTTTCAGTATGCAGCTTGAGTCCCGGTTGCAGCTGTCCAGTTTCCATGCTGTCCAGC
>JBBSJE010000074.1:0-25888 GCA_038257535.1 Polyangia bacterium | reverse complement strand
GTCTTGCCTGCTTTGAAAAGGCTTGCGTGGCTTTTGATAGTCAAGCGAACCTTTGTCTCTGTGTTCGCGGCATATCGGGTGCGATTATGGCTACATCGACCTTGCCGTAAGATCGAAGGCCAGAGTTAGGAATATACTCAACGGGGCGATCAAGTAAGCGGGCTCGCAAACGGTCGAACTCGCTGGGATACTGCAACACGATGCAACCGGTGCTCATGCGTCTAGGTCCCAAGGGGTGCAGACGGAAGAGCCCTCGTGAGACGCCATCGACGAAGGTCTGGTCGTCGATGCTCCCATCGTCGCGGTAGAGCGCGAACCACTTGTCCCTGTTGAGCAACCAGTCTCGGAGTGCGCCCAGCTTGCCACCGCTCTTGCGGTCCACGATGAAGTAAGAGCCAGGCGGGATCGGACCACCATTGGCCAGCGCTGCTGCGTTTGAATTGTTGCGTGCAGCTCCATGCCCCGAGAAAGCGGTGAACCATCCATCGTTCGTCATGAGGGTGCTCTGAGGCAGATTGTTGAGGACGAAGGTGAAGGACATGCTGGCTCCTGCGCGGTTTTGGATTGCGGTCGGTCTGCGATGGACACCTATTTATCACCGGCGCCAACGGGATGCAGCAAAATTTACTGTCCCATTTGCAACTCGGAGTACGTAGGCATTGGCATTTGCATGCGCCACTCGTGCCGCTACTATGCTCGTGTGTCTGGCCCAGAGATCTTTGGCCGTTATGTGCTTGCCAGCCCGCTAGGGGAAGGCGGGGTTGGGTACGTGTTTTTGGCGGTCACGGAACGTGGCACGCCATGTGTGATCAAACGGCTGTTTAAGGACGCCCTGGCCGATCCCGAAGCGCGGGCCCGCTTTGACCGCGAAGCCACGCTTTCCGTATCGCTCGAACATCCCAACCTGGTGCGCACGCTCGACTGCGGGGTGCATAACCAAGAACCCTACCTTGCACAAGAGTTTCTCGATGGCCGCGATTTGCAGTGGTTTCTCGATGGAACAGAAGCGGGCCTTTCGCCAGACGCAATTGCCTTTGTTGCCCACCAGGTGTTGCAGGGGCTCGACAGTTTGCACAGCTTCCGCGAACGCGGCTTGGTTCATAGGGATGTGACACCCACGAACATTCGCATCACCAAACAAGGCGCCGTGAAGTTGCTGGATTTTGGCCTGGCGAAGGACCGGGTTTCGTCGCGGCTCACCCGACCGGGATCGGTTTTGGGAAAGCTGGCGTATATGGCGCCGGAGCAAATCGCTGGGCAAACGCTGGACGCCCGGGCGGATCTTTATTCGTTGGCCGTGGTGATGTGGGAGCTTTTAACCCGGCGGCGGCTTGCCGAACATGTCGTGGCACCTGAAGGTGGCTTCAAATCGCACGGCGATCGCTTGCTTAAGGGCGTGGCGCCCGATCCCGCAACGTTTAATGCCGAAACCCCTACTGCGCTTGCCAAGGTGGTGATGCAGGGGCTAGAGAAGCCACCATTGGCCCGCAGGCCAAGTGCGTTTGAAATGGCACGCGACTTGGAACCTTGGGTTGCGCAGGGTAGGCGAGAACTTGCAAGCCTGGCCGCTCAGCAATTTCAAGAGCCGCTTCAAGAGGCAGCCCGCGAAGCGGCTCTGGAGCAAGCGCGCGAGCACATTCCCCAACGTGGCGTTCCCACTGGTCGCGTGGTGGTGCCGCAATCGCGCAAATCGCCCACTCCTTTTCCATGGTTGGCGGTGGGCGCAGGCGCCTTCTTGCTGCTGGGGTTCTTGCTGCTTGCGCAGCCTTGGGCGCCCAGGCAAGCCGAAGTCGTCGTAGAGCCGCCGGTGGTGCCGGCGCCCGTCCCCGCGGCGCCGTTCATCGCTTCACCCCCACCTGTACCAACTCTGTCGGCTCCGGCTCCGGCTGCCGCACCAGAAAAGCCACAACCCCGACTGCAAAAGCCGATTGTGGCAAAGCCAACACCGAGCCCGGCCCCCGAGCCCGTCGAATCGCCACCTGCGGTTGGCACCGTTACGGCCGACGCCGCAATGGCCGCGGCACGCAAAGCCTTCGCCGCTGGAAATTACGCCGCTGCTGCAGAGGCGTCCGCGCAGGCCATCTCCCAAGGCGCTGATGCCCACGCGCTGCTGGGTGCCGCCAGCTTCAAGCTTGAGCGCTATTCGGACGCCGAGCGGGCGTTTGCAAACGCGCTGGCGAAGTCGCCGGGGAACGAAAGTCTCCTGCGGCAGTTGGCTGCGGCCAGGCAGCGCGCGCGGCAGGCCACCGTTACACCAGACAACCCTTGACGAGCCCCCGCGGCGCGGCGAAGGTTCTCTCATGTTTTGTCATCTCGTTTTGGCGGCGGTGTCTCTGGCCGCCGCACCCTCGAACACCTCCGCTTCTAGGCCTACAACCGCGCTTGTAACCTTGCTCAACGTGCCCGAATCGGTGGCGCGCGACCTGCGTACGGCCGCCGCCCGTTCGGTTCAGCTTATGGGCGGCGACGTGGTGCCTCACGCGTACCTTCGTGGCGCGGCTAATGATTGCAAAAATGACCGGGCTTGCTGGGTGGGCAAGGCCGCACAAGCGAATGCCACGCATGTCTTGTTTTACTCGGGCACGATTGAAGACACATCATTTGAGTTGATCACCGAACTGTGGTCTACGACCACTGCCGATGTTGATGGTCCCCGCGTGGAAAAAGAGTGTGGGATCTGCTCGCTAAAGGATCTTCACAAGGCCGCTGAGGATGCGGCCACACAGCTTCTGGGCCGTGTTCGTGCGGCTCCGCAAGTCACAGCTATGGTGCCGCCGGCCCCAGGACCCATGGCGCCGGCTTCTGCCCCCCCGGTTTATGAGCAGCCTTTGCCCATGCTGGGCGCGGCTTTGGCGGCGTTTGGTGTTGTGGCTGTGATAGCCGCCGTCAGCATGCAGATGCAAGACGGGGATTTGGTTTGCCAACCCACAGATCCTACATGCGTGATTCGGCGCAAGGAAGCAGGGAACGCGCCTTTGTTGTGGGGCATCTTGGGAGCAGCGTCGGTGATCGGTGGTGGCACTCTATTTTATTTCAGCCGTCAAACAGGCGAAGCTGGCGGGGCTGAAGTGGGCGTTGCGGGTAGGTTCTAGGGCACAATGAGCACAGCGCCCCTGCATACGCCCGCGTTGGCGCCAGGAAGGATGCTGGCACACTTCGAGATCAAGGAATTGCTTGGTCGCGGGGGCATGGGAGCGGTTTATAAGGCGCACGATCAGCAGTTGGGGCGCACGGTGGCGCTAAAAACGCTGTCGCCAGAACTTCTGAAGAGCGAAGCCGCTTTGGCGCGTTTCCGGCAAGAGGCGCAATCGGCTTCGTTGGTGGGGCACGCCAATGTGGTGCAGATCTTCAGCTTTGGTGTTGAGCAGGACATTCCCTACATCGCCATGGAGTACCTCAAGGGCGAATCGCTGGCGGCACGCATTGCGCGTGGGCCGCTATCTGTGAACGAAGCCGTCGATGTGATTTTGCCGGTGTGTTCTGGCGTTTTCGCGGCCAACCATCGGGGCATTCTTCATCGCGATATCAAACCGGCAAACATTTTCTTGTCCCGGCAATTTACCGGGCTTGTGCCCAAGGTGTTGGATTTCGGTGTGGCCAAGCTGTCATCGGCCAAGGCGGTAAACGGGCGGCTTACCGCCACGGGCACCATCATGGGCACCTTGCTCTATTTGGCGCCCGAGCAGGCCATGGACGCCGATGTTGATGCGCGGGCTGATCAGTACGCGCTAGCCGTGGTGCTTTACGAATGCCTTACACAGCGAACGCCCCACGAAGGCAAAACCGGCTATCGCTTGTTTCAAGATCTGGCAACCGGCACGTTTCCGCGGCCGTCAGAGTTGGTTCAAGGACTTCCTAAGGACTTCGAGAAGGTCATTCTGGCGGCGATGTCCGTGGAGCGCGACCACCGGTACATGGATCTGCGCGCTTTCGGCCGCGCGCTGCTGCGGTTTGCGTCGCCCACGGCGCAAAGCCGATGGACTGAGCACTACGAAGCGCCTCTGTCGTCGTTTGACGAACTTGAACAGTCGATGTTGGGGCCGTCTGCATCAGCCCAGGTCCCCGAGCGGGTTATGCCTGCCACTGAGGTGCTGCCCAACACGCCCCGCGCGCCTGTGGCACCGCTGGCTGCCACCCGGCTGCTGCCGCAACCCACGCGCGTGTTAGCTGAGCCGTTGCCGCCAAAAGTAGAGGTTGCCGCGCCTGCACCCAGAAGACCGGGGCTGCCGCGCTTGTGGGTGGCGCTGGGGTTGGGGGCTGCGTTTGTGATGGTGGCGGTGTTGGCGGCAGCAGCCGCTGTGGCTTACATGCGTCTGTCAGAGGGTGGGCGGGCCCCAGCGCCGGGGCCGCGGGTGATGCTGCCAGATCCGCCCGCACAGGTAGCGCCTATAGTAGCGCCGCAAGTTGCGCCTGCGCCAGTTGCTGTGCCCGAACCTGTGGAACCACCAGCGCAGGTGAAGGCCGAGACGCCGTCCAAACCCAAAAGACGCGCAAGTTCGAGAAAGCCAAAGTCACCGGCTGAAAAGCCGCTTAAGCCTGTTGATCCAAACGATGTTTATTATACGCCCGACGGTGTTCCTGTTTTCTGAAAACCCGTGTTGTCAGCCATGAAAACTCATCAATCACCATTGTTTTTGCTGTTGTGTATCGCCGCCGCTTCCTGCATGAGCGAGGTGCGAGACTATTCACAATGCAACGAAGTGAGCCCTTGTATGCAGGGCTTTGTGTGCGAAGCGTTTCGTTGCGTGCCTTCGCAAAGCACCGACGCCCTCAGTGATGCTGTTCCGGGGAACGATGCGTTGGAAGATGCGTTGGCCCCAGACGGCGGCGATGCGCTTTCCGGGTGCACAAGCAACGTCCAATGCGGTGACCCGGCGAACCCTTTGTGCATAAATCAAGCATGCGTGGCTTGTTCTGTCGGCTCTGCGGGGGCGTGCGCTGAGGCCACTCCGGCCAAACCAATGTGTGCGCCGAGTGGGGCATGCGTGGCATGTCTGTCGCACGGCGATTGTTCAGGGGATACGCCCATATGTGAGGGTGGGGCATGCGTGGCTTGCGGCGATGCGGCTGCCGGCAAGTGCGGTGAGCGCGACGCGGCTCTGTCGGTTTGCCAAAGCAACACGGGACGGTGCGTAGGTTGCGTGGCGAACGCCGACTGCGCGAATGCCACAAGCCCCATTTGCCGCAACAACACCTGCGCGGGTTGCGTATCGGATCCTGAGTGCGTGGCTGCCAAAGGGGCGGAGCCTGGTGTGTGCTTGGCGCATCTTGATGGGCGATGCGCGGCGGCTGCGGATGTGGTGTACGCGAAGAACGATCCGGGGACTTGTTCAGACAACGCGGCCGAAGCGGGTGGGGTGGGGAAGCCGTTTTGTAGCGTGCAGGATGCAATTGGGGATGCGGTGGGGAAGAATAAGGCGGCGGTGGTGATGCGTGGTGGGCAGGTGAAGATGACTTTTGCTCAGCCGGGCAAGACCTTGCTGGTTGTCGGGCAAGAAGGTGCCGCTTTCGCGCCAGGTTTTGGCGGCTCAGCCATTTCGGCGACTGGGGGGAACCTGTGGGTGAGGAGTGTAAATGCTAGAGGCAGCGAATCCGTTGGCGTCGTAGCGACGGGCACCAACACGCAGTTGCACCTGCAAAACATGGTGATCACGGGCAATGCGGGCGGCGTGTTGATCGACGGGGCTGGCTTCAGCATTGAGAACACCATCGTGGCGGAAAACAAGGTGGGTCAATCGGGGGCAGTCAGCTTTGGCGGCATCTTCATAAACAACCCGCCCGGTGCGGGGCCAAAGCGTTTGCGTCATGTGACAGTGGTGGGGAACATGCAAGTGGGTATCTCGTGCTCGGCGCAAATCGAGGGCGTGGGTGTTGTGGTTTCGGGAAATTCCGAGCCACAAATTGGCGGGCCCTGCATGATCACCGCCTGCTGCAGCGGTGCTTTGAGCCTAAGCCCCGCGTGGCGCCTGACCAACGCGTCCACAGCCTGCATCGACAAAGTGCCCCCAGCCACGTCGCTGCCCTTCGACATCGACCACACGCTACGCCCCCAAGGCGTGCAGAGCGATTGTGGTGCGCATGAGTTTGTGCCTTAACGAAATCAGCCGCCTGGTGACGGTCTCGGCTCAGGGCTGCACCTCGGAGGAACGCTGGGTCGGCGTCTCGTTCTTCACCAACGGTGGGTATCAGGGCACGCGCTCCAGAGATCGCATTCGTATGAGCACTATGCGAAGTAGGGGCGCGCATGACAGTCTGCGCTTTCGCTTCGGCGCTCGCTTTCTTCATCCACCAGCTACTCCAGATCTGAGACCGGCGCTGGGATGATTGAAACTTCGATTCCTTCAGCACCTAGTGTAATCTTGCCGCTTACACTGCCGCAATGTGAGGGCGCGTATACGTTGGGAGGGCGGTGCTGCCAATCCTGGTTTTCCGTTTGAGCCACGAAGGTGCTTTGGCTGTTGCCATGAGCCGAAATGCTGACGATTAATACACCATCGCCGGGGTTTTGGGGTTCGCCGGCTTTTCCGAATCGAATTTGGTACCCGTCGAACTCGCATTCCTTAGGAAGCAGTTGTTTGCCATCTTGGTCGAAGATCCTGGCATCAACCCAGATTTTGTCCGCGATGCTTGCTCGCTCCTCCACGCACGCCCTACTTAAATGCAAGTCGTCGTCGACAGGGTGAAAAACTTCGTTGAGCACGGCTTGTAGCATTGCGCATGCAGGGAACGCTTTGGGCCCGCCTTTGTGGGAGGTGGTCGCGCAGGCGCAGAACAGGATGAGTGCCAACGTGAGCTTGAGAAAATTCATCGGCCGGCGGCACCGAAGTGTAAAAATTCTTGCTTGGCGATCGCCATGTTTCTTATTTGCAGCGTTCGGAAGTCAACCTCGAAGTCATCGTTGCGCTTATTCATGAGCCCACCGAAACGGATTTTCGGCACCGCTATGGCTAGCTCAGCGGCAATACCTACACTTGTGCAACCCAGAAGATCGAAATGCGAAACTGAGGCAACCTTGAGCATGCGAACTAGCTGGTCAATGGTGACCCTTTGAGCCTTTGAGGGCGCCAGCGCTTTATCGTCTGCGATAGCGTGCCCGTAGTAAATGATGTGGGTTCTGGCGCTTGCCGCCTTGATTGCCTTTGCAATGCCTTCGGCGTTTCGGACGTGAAGCATCTTTGCGCGAGACAAATCAGCGTGTTTGGCCAAGAACACCCCGAGCGCAATCTTCAGCGCTGCCTCAAATGAAGCCATATTGCTTTTGTTTAATTGAAACCGCTTCCCCAGCGACCGACCTTGGGCATCAAGCACCTGGAACTCTGGTGGGACGCCATAGAGAACGAGGTACCCGGAGGAGCTATCGGAAGGCTGGGGCTTTGAGGCTGGCGTAGGACTTTGCGTCATCGGGCAGTCACCATGACAATTGGGGGCGGCTGGAAAGTTACAGTTTGTAATGTTATCGGCCGCCGTAGCGGCAAGTTGCTACTGTGGTGCTGCGCCTTTTCTGGCCATTGACTTCGCTCTTGGTTGGAACTCGGTGGGTTAGTGGCTGTGTGAAAAGACATCCCGGCCATGCAGTGGCGGACGAGCAAAGACTTTGCGATCTGTTCGGTGTCGTCCCCACACGCGTTGGGGCTGAAGCCACCGCGGACGCCGCCCAGGTCGTCCCCACACGCGTGGGCACTTAGTTCGTTTAGGGGGATGACGTGCGTTGTCGTCGTACCCCTGCACGTCAGTCGAGCGACGCGCCCACACGAATGCATCGCAAGGCCAGTCCACCCTCGTAGTGATTCAGTGCCGTCCAGCCGGGCTGCGGAAACATCAACGGCTCGATCACAGCCGAAGGCCCATCCGAAAGCACAACGGAAGCCATGGTGCCCGCATTAGACCGAACCCACACCCGCATCGAGAAGTAGAAGCTGCCCCCACTGCGGTTCACTTCTTCCCTGCGCCGCTTGAAAGCCTCAACTTCGCCGGGCAAGAACGCACGCACGTCGGCTTCTGTTAGGGTGCGATACCCCTGACCCAGCGACCGCTCACATACATCCACGTCAAGCAGAAGCTGCGGGATCCAATACGGCTTCGCCGTAAACCGCGCGTACGCGCATTGTTCAAGCACCCAATACTTGGCGGCGATTTTTGCATCGTCTGATGCAGTTCGTGACGTGTACTCAGGCGAAAAATCCAAACACGCTTGCTCAAGCTCATCAAAGGTTAAAGCGGATTCGTCGGCCAGCTTGGCTTGCTCCGCAAACGTTTTTGGGTAGTTGTCGCCTTGGCCCTGATACAACCGCAAAACCTTGGGCAGAATGGGGGCCGAAAGTTGCACCCACTCGCCTTCAGCGGGCGCAGCCGTGTCGCCGCCTGTGGATGCAAAAACAAGCGAGTTCGCTTTCGGCCGGAAGATCGCAAACGACCCATCATTGCGGAGCATCGACTTGGCAGCCGCAGGATTGGTCGGCGTCGCTTGCGGCGTGCCTACGTCGCCTGCCTGCGAGCCGTCTGCAACGGAGCCGTCTGCAACGGAGCCGTCTGCAACGGAGCCATCGTTTGGCGTAGGAGTCGAGGCTTTTTCACCGCCACACGCCGCCAGACCAAGTACAAGAATCGGAAGCGCTCTCGAGAGAAAATGATGCGTCAATTTAGTTTGAACTCCTGGCACAGTGTATCACGGAGCGGATAACCCCGACTGACCCTAGAAAATTCATTGGCCGGCGTCACCGAAGTGTCGAAATCCTTGCTTCGTCGATCCCCTAAGGCGCCACAACAACGATCTTGGGAAAAAACGACTGAAAATCTTGAGGATTGCGCGTGATGATCCCGTCATGCCTCAAGGCGAGCGCGCCAATGAGGGCGTCAGCCACGGGCCGCCGCCTTGCCGCTCCGGTTCGCTTTTGCGTGATGTGGTACGCCCATCCCTTGAACCCGGCCAGGCGCTCCTGTGCGCCGAATTCATCGGCTACATCAACACCAACCCCAGCCAAAAACTCGTCGAGCAAGGGAATGGATCCATCGAATACAGGTGCAAGTTCGATGAAGGAAACCGGCGATAACAGCAACCCCTTGGGCAGGTGCGCGTTCAAGCATCGAGCCGATGCCTCGCCAAAGTTGGGATCGTCATCGGCGATGTCGATGAGAATGCAGGTGTCTACCACCAGCACTATTCTTCACCTTCGCGAAGTTCGTCCATCCATTTGGCTGTTGTTCTAACCGCACGGAAACGCTTCGCAAAACCTCGCATGGCCAAAGGATTGGGCGAAGCCGAAGGAGGTCGCCTTATGCGAACGCGCCACTCATCGGGCCCAACAGCCTCCCAAACCAGTTCTGTGCCGGTGGAAACGCCGTGTTCATGACGCAAACGGGCGGGGATTGCGCACTGACCTCGCTCAGAAACCTTGGTGATGTCAGCCATCTCTACATGTTAGCATGTGATGGATACATGTAGATGCCAACCGTAGAGCGTCTCGTTGGGCAATGACCAACGGGAGGCCCGTGGAATAAGAAGGTCGAGCGGTCCGCATGGCAGGCTGTAGCTGCGACGTTTGTGTCGGTCGGCCCCGAAAATCTGAGGGCTACTTCTGGCCATCGCGAGGCAAATGCGGCCAATGCCTCATGGGAGTGCTGTGGCTTGCCCCTTGCACGCGGCACTGCATAATCTGGAGGTTCTAATGCGCAATGTCCCCATCCTCGCTTTGCTCTTCACTGCATGCCTTGATACGGCGGACGACGCAGCAGAAAACGCCGTGCCCGCAGCAAACACGGTGCTGACGGTTGAGCGAGGAACGTTTTTCGGCGAATGCCATGGGTTGCGCATCCCGGCTCAGTGTCCAGGAGGACCGCGCGGTCATGGTGTGGTCGGGCTGGCGTACCACCATTAACGATCGACTGCCCGAAGTGTCCACCGTGCTTCCATTTGATTCGCACCAGTGGACGAGTTTGCTCAAGACGGTGGATCGACTTGCCCTGTTGCCTCTCCCTTCGACCATTGGCTGCCCCGACTGCGCCGACGGCGGCTCGGAGTCGGTGACGGTGCATTTCCCTAATGACACTGTTGGTGTTACGTTTGACCACGGCGCCTCTGTCGCATCGATACAGCCACTCATCCAGCAAATGCGGGACCTGGCTTCGCGAGCGCCTCGGCCCGCGGACTAATCCTGGATGGGGACCCCTCATTTGCTGTTGTTCTGACCGCACTGACCTCGCTCAGAAACCTTGGTCGTCCTCGAACCCCGTAAACAGCGCCGAGCCTGCAACGAATCAGTGAATCGCTTCCATCAGCGGGTCACTAGCGGTTGCTGCTGCTGCTGTCGGTGTTGGTTCGCGGCGGCGGCCGCAGCGGCTTCCACAGCCGCTATCGTGACGTTGCCTGCCAGAGATGCACCGCCGGATTGCGAGGCAACTGGGCGTTGCGCTCTTGGAGAGCAAACACAGCCCGCGTGTTCCATCATCAACACGACGGCACCCAGTTCCATGTCCAGCGTTTTGCAGTGATTTTCACACTCTTGTCTGATGATGGGGCGCACTTCTTTGGTGGCAGCGCTTTGCACAGCGCACGCCATGAGAGACGAGGCGAATGCCAGACAACAGAGACTGGTTTTCCACGCGGCTGAGTTTTTCATGTCGACGAGCTGTATCACACTTGAGGCAAGGTTCACTTGCCTCCCCAGTGGCCCACCTGGCATCTCGCGTGCAATGCTGCGCCCACAATGGCTGCCGTTGATTCTTTGGTTGGACTAATCGACCTGCGCAAGGCCGATGGCCTCGTTCTCGAAGCTGGACGTGTACCCACGCTTTTGGGTGGATCGAGCGGAGGCGCGTTGACCATGCCGCCTCTCGACGCCGCATTGATGGCGGTTTTCCTCGAAGAAATGCTTACCGTAGACGAAAACCTTGCCATTGCGGCGGGCCAAATCGTGGAACGAGGATACGAATCGGCTGCGAACGGGAAGTTTGTCATAAAAGCACGGCTAGAAAGCGGCCGCGCCAAGATGACAATCAGGCGTGGCGTGTTTCGAGGACCGGCGTCCCCAAGTCAAAGCGCTCCGCAGCCCAATGCCGCCGCCGCGCCCCCACCACCGGCGCCCGAGACGAACCTTCCGGCCTTGCCCGTGCACGCACCGGCGCCTTCTGTGGTGTCCGCAGGGGAACCCACCCCCGGCGTGTCCGGGGCGATGTTGCGACAGCTGCTATCGCAGGCGCTTGCGCGCGACGCTTCCGATGTCTTTCTCTCGGCCGGCCACACACCCGCCATGAAGGTGTTGGGGCAAGTGATGCCTATGGCGGGCTCGAAGTTGACCGACGATCGCTTGCTTGCGCTGTTCGAGGATTGGCTTCCGCCGCCCAGGCGGGCCCAGCTTGATAGTGCAGGAAGCGTTGATTTCGGCCTGCAGATCGACTCTCAAGGTCCTCGCTTTCGGGTGAACCTGTTTCGCCAATTCCATGGCCTTGCGGCGGCTTTGCGCCCCATCAAAGATCGTGTCCCAGATCTGTCGCAGCTTGCTTTGCCGCGCACACTGCTGCGCATGGTCGCAGCGCCCCATGGCTTGGTGCTGATGACAGGCCCCACGGGCTCGGGCAAATCAACAACGCTTGCGGCCCTACTTGAGCACGTTAACCGGACGCGCGCTTGCCACGTGGTGACGCTGGAAGACCCGATCGAATACCAGTTTCCGTCTGACAAAGCCCTGTTTCATCAGCGTGAAATCGGCACGCACATCGCCAACTTCTCCACGGGCCTCAGAGCAGCTTTGCGCGAAAGTCCGGACATCATTCTTGTGGGCGAGATGCGGGATCCTGAAACCATCGCACTGGCGCTGACGGCTGCCGAGACTGGTCACTTGGTGCTTTCAACCTTGCATGCAGGAAGTGCCACCGGCGCCATCGATCGCATGATCAACGGCTTTAGCGAATCACAACGTTCAGCGGTGCGTGGGCAAATTGCCGCGTGTTTGCGTTTCGTGGTCACGCAGCATCTCGTGCCCAGCATTGACGGCCACCGCATCCCCGTGGTTGAGCAGCTTGCGGTGAATCATGCGGTGGCCGCGCAAATACGCGATGGTCGAACGCACTTGCTTACCACGCAGATGGAACTGGGAACCGAAGAGGGGATGGTGACGCTTGAAGCTTCGCTGCTGGATCTGGTGCGCCAGGGTCGCATCACATCAAAGACGGCCTTGGCGGTGGCGCCCAACCCAGAAACGCTTGAAGCGTTGCTTGCGGGGCAGATGATGGGGCGGGGCAAGCCTCGCTAGTCGCGCGACCGTAGTTCGAAAATCAAACGCAGCGCGCTGCGAATCTGGCGCACAAAACACGCCGCGATGCTATAGACGGCATGCCAACGCCGCTGCCCCAACAGGCCCCATCCGCGCACAGCCGGTTGTGGCCTCTCGCGAGATTCGTGCCGCTTTTGCTGCTGGCGTCTTGCGCTTATCCCCGCGCCAGCCACGGTCTGCTTGAGTCGGACGCCCCGTGGGACTCGCTGATGCCGCCGGGCACACTGGGGCTCAACTCTCTGAAATTTGAGTTTCAGGGCGCCACGCTTGCCAGCGGCATGCGCCTGGCAATCGAGCAGGCGCCAACTTCAGGGATGGTGGCCGCCATTTTGACCATTGGGGTGGGATCCACAAACGATCCACCGGGCAAGGAGGGGCTGGCGCATTTCGTGGAACACTTGGCGTTCCGTACGCCGGTTGCTGAGGGCAAAAGTTTTTATCAAGCGCTTATGGAGATGGGCGCCGCGAGCCCCAATGCCGAGACCAACACCGACACCACGGTTTATAAGCTCGTTGTTCCTGCGCAGAAGCTACCCGAACTGCTGGAGCTTTACGCTCGCATGCTGTCCGCACCGTGGCAGGGCTTGATGACAAAACAGCCGCAGTCGAGCGGGACATCCTGCATGTGGAAGAACAGTATCGCGACGAAACCGGGGTGCAGGTGCAACTGCAGGCGGCCATTCACCAGGTCATGTTTCCGGTTGGGCACCCGTACGTGCGTTCTATGGGCGGCACGCACACCAGCACTAGTAGTTTAACGCTTGATGACGCTCGCGCGCTTGCAACATCCAACAGCAGCGCCATGTCGATGTTGCAGTCGCTCACCCGCGGCAATCCCTTCGATGCCGAGGCGAGACAGGGTGAACGCGTTGTTCGCGTAACGATGCAAGATGTGTCGCGCGCCTTCTCCGTATGCAGCGCCAACACCGCGCTATCGCTGGTGGCAGATGAGCCAGTGCTAAAGACTGTCAGCAAGCTGGGGATGCAGACGGCGGGCCGCCACGCGCACTTTGTGCTACATATGCACCAGTGATGTCCTTTCCCACAATCGACCCGCAATGCGCTTTCGCGGTGCGCTAATCGCCGCGGCCATGGCCGCAGGGGGCGGCTGTTGGTCTTGGAACTTTCCGGAAGACCTTTTGAACCCGGACGCAGGCGTCGTCGACCTGGGCGCCCTGACAGATGGCTCCGTCAACGACGGCGCAGCCGATTCCAGCCCGGAGATGGGGGGCGCGAGTGGCAGTGGAGGAGTTGGTGGCGCCATGGCTGCCTCCGGCGGCTCTCCGGGCGCTGGCGGAGTTCCAGGCTCTGGTGGCAGCAGCGGCAGCTCTGGGGTCAACGTTGGGAACGGCGGTTCCAATGGCTCTGGGGGCACCGTTGGGAACGGCGGCACGACCGGATCCGGCGGCACCAATGGAACTGGCGGCACCAATGGGTCCGGGTCTACACGATGCGGTCCCGTCTCCGTTTGCCCCGACCCAGCGCCAGTTTGCGAGCGAGGGGTCTGCCGCATTTGCTATTCGGATGCGGAATGCCCAAGTGGCAAATGCAACCGCAATCAAGGCGATTGCAGCGGGAAAAAGCCAAAACCCTAAGAACTTAAGACCACACGCTGTCTTGTAACACGTCGAGCATGTGTAAGGCGGCGTGGGTGTCGGGGTAGCCTGCTTGCTCATAAACCGCGTTAGCGTGTTGCACTGCCGTGGAACGCCGTAGCTCCATGATCAGCTGCCGGCGATCCTGGGCGATGCGGGTGCGTTCTTCATCGGACAATTGCGGCTCGGCCCAGGCGGCGATCGAATGCGATAGGGTCGCGTGCTTCATCTCGTCCTTAGCGATGCGCTGTAGAACTGCTTTTGTGCGAGCGTCGGTTGCCATTTGTGCTTGATAAGCGGCCACGAAGGCGCCAAAGGTTTCGCGCACGCAGCCTTCTACAGCGTTTTCGTGAGCCATTTCGAATAGCGATTTGGGTGCCCGCGAAGGGACGAGCACTTCTTGCGAGGTAGCCCCTTGCCGGCTCGCCAGACCCAAAACCAAAGCGGCGTGAATGATCTCGTCGTTTGCGCTGCTCACAGCTTCCGCGATCAGCGTCTCCGGCGCACCCAGACGGCGCAGGTCTTCCGCCAGCAGGTGGAAGGCGGGGACAGATGCGGCCTCTAAACTGGCGCATGAAGACCAAAAATCAGCCAGCGACGACCACGCCGGCTGCGCTGTCTTTTGCGTGACGCATCCATCGGGAAGCCGTCCAATCGCGCAACCGCTGGGAATGCGTTCAAGTTCTTCGGTGGAAGGCGCGGCTCCAGTATGAGGCACTTTCACCTTCAACCACACGTTTTCACCACCGCACACGTCTTGAAGTGCAACGATCGTGAAAGCATCACCCTCGCACCACACCCCGGACCGCTTGTCCTTGCATTGAAGTTGGGCGTGCGCGAAGACTTGCGCCACCGCTGTGGCTTCGGCCACCGAATCGATGGGTGCAAGGAACTGCGCCAATGCCGTGGACGTTTTTAGGACGAAGACATCATCTTCGCCTCTGGCCAGCAGGAATTCTTCACCCGGATCGCAGGTTTCATCAACGCAGGGCGAACTCGCAGGGCGAACGGAGCGATTCAGTGCCTCGTCGATTGCGGTTTGGCACTGGGCCGGGTTTTCGGTAAGCGCACAGGAACGGCCATGCTCGAGATGGATCGTTCGCCCGCGACCTCTCGCCCAATATTGGACGTTTTCCGAAGGTGAAAATCGTGCGAAGTCAGGCATCACCTGATTGGAATCGCACCCCAGAGCTGGCGCGGCTGCTTCGCAGATGGTGGGCATCGGTTTGCCGCCACCGCCGCCTTGTCCGCCCCCACCTTGGCCACCGTGTCCCGCCACGCCCCCTGTGGGCGTTGTGGGCTCGAACGAATCGCCGCCGCAGCCGATGGGTGCCACGCCCAAACCCAGGCCCAGTCCTACAGCCATGGCTTCTTGGAGAGCGCGCTTCAGGACACCACGCAAGCGCGCCGCCTGGCCTTCATAAAGCGGGAGAGGGGGGAGGGTGGCTTGCCGTTTGGTGGGGGAAGCGGGGTTCATGCGGCTTCCGTAATGCAACGGGAAGGCCAAGTCAGATGACCGCTTTTTCGCGTCTTACGCCATGAGAATGACCAGGGCTCGACGAATTTTTGCGTTTCGGATGACATGAGTGTCCTGGATCAGGCGGGGAGGCGTGAACGATTCTGCGCAACAATTTGATCCTGCGCACCGATAAAGGATGACGCTTGACGAGGGCTGCCACGGATCGCGGGTGCGCGACGTCCGTTTCGGCAGGCCAAGGCGCAAGGAGGTCCGCAGGATGGGAAAGCTAAGGATTGTGCTGGGGTGCGCTGCTTTGCTGAGCTGGCTGAGCTGTGGGGGTGGGGCATCATCTCTGCAAGAAGCCTGCGAAAAGTCCTGTGAACGCACGGTGGCTTGTGAACCCGGAATCGGATCCGTTTCGGCTTGCAAGCAACAGTGTTCCAAAGCTGAGGAGTTGGCTGCGGAACGCTGTCTTACGGTAGCGAAGTTGGACGCCTGCTTAGCGAAATCAACCTGCGACGATTACCTCGCGTGTGCCTTCATCAGCACCGGATGCACAGAGGGACAAGACGATGGCGGACCTGGAAACACAGGCGGGGCGAGCGCTCAAGCGGGTGCCGGAGGCACAGGGGTTAGTGTTGGAGGTCAAGGCGGGGGACTTGGGGGCGCGGGAGGGACCGTGTCGCCAAGCGGGCCTATTTCCCTAGACACGTTTCCGCGTGCGTTCTTGGTAGCCTTGTGTGGGCACATCTTCAAATGCTGTGACAGGGACATCGCAGAATTTTTTGGGACGACACCCCAAGAATGCGTTGCCAGTCTCCGTCCGGAGTTCTCAAGCGCCTTTGCCACCGTTCAAAACTCGGTCGATGCGGCCCGCACAGCCTTTAGTGCCGAAAAGGCCACCGCTTGCATTGATGCCTTGGCGAAGAGCAAATGTGACTCAGCCAGCACAGGCGCAGCAGGCTGGGAAACTTTGTGCGACAAGGTGTTTGTGGGGCTGTTGCCCAGCGGCACGCGATGCGAGGATGAGATTGAATGCGTCGATGGCGCGTGCATGGGGAGTGCAGGCTCCTCCGTCTTGACATGCCAGAAGCCGCCCGCGGGAGGAGAGCGCTGTGTGGCTTCTTGCGCACCAGGCTTCACCTGCGATCCCTTCTCCTCCAGGTGCGTGGTGTTGGGAAAAACGGGCGACGAATGCGATTTCGACTTCGACTGTGCAAGTGATTTTTGTGACGAAGGCTTTTGCGAAGCGCCGATCACCTTTTGCGAGCTCTTGTGACCGAACGGGATCGGGCTCAACCTTGGCCAGGCAGCACGTGCAATCGCTGGCGTTCCGTGAAGCTTGATGCGATGGTGGCCCATGAACATTCCTGCTCGGTTGGCTATGTGGTTCGCGTCATTGGCTCTTTTTGTATTCCTGATGCCGTCGTGTGGGGGGGATGGCACCGAAGCTGATCGCGCGGGCGTGGGTGCCACCTGCGCCAAAAACGAGGATTGCCCAAAGGATGCCAATCAGTGCCTGGCTTTTAAAGGCGGGTATTGCGGACTTGGTGGCTGCACAGCCGACGGAGAATGCCCTACCGGCTCGGCTTGTGTGGCTCACACAGACGGTCAGAAGTACTGCTTTCGCACCTGCGTCGATAAGGTCGATTGCAACCGTCGTCGGGCGCCCGAGGTAGAGGCCAATTGCAGCTCCAGTGTGACCTTTGTTGACAACAAGAAGGGCAGCAAAGTCTGCGTTCCGCCGTCCAGCAGTTGAACCGCTCGACCCGGCAGAGCTCGTGTAGGGCATCCGGTGCCTTTTCCGCTGGCCCAGAGGCAGAGCCGATTTGCGAATTGGATGGGGAATGCCGCAGCTGCCCAGGTCCTGAATCCACAAAGGCTCCGGCGGTTGCGGCGCTTACCTGCGAATAGAACCTACGTTCAGTCGTCTGATGGGGTGGATGAACCTTCAGACTGTGCACCAGGGGGCGAGGGTGACGTTGTTGTTGACGCTTGCACAAGCCTGCACCGCCTATCGGCACACGCACGTAGACAAGGTGCTTGTTGCTGAGGCGGATGGGGTGCGGGCCGAGGTAGCACTGATAGGCATCGACCATTTCGCTGTCGAATACGGCACTTCTGATGATTCTTCACTGGCCGTGCAGATCCTTCTTCGCAACCAATCGGATCAGCCGCTGCGGCTGCGGCCAGAGGATGCCGTGGTTGAGATCAGGCTGGACGCTCACACGGCAAATCCGGATCGCGTCTTAAGGCCACACGTTTGGGCGCAGGGAAACTTGCCAAGAAATTCGCGCGGGGAACCAAAACGCGATCTGCCTGCCATCGCGCCGGGCGGCACGCTTACGCTGTGGATCGCGTTTCGGGGGTTCACTGAAGAGCGCGCCCAGCGCCCCTATGATGTTCGGCTGGCCCTTCCGCTGGTGGACCATCCTTCGCCTTTGCAACTTGTGCTGGCTGCGCCAGGACACAAAGGTCCTTTATGGGTGCTGGACAACAAGGTGCCTTCGGGCACTTCGTCACCGCTAACGATGGGGTTTGCCTTGAGTCAACCGCCGGGGGCTGGGGAGGCGTTGCAAATCAATGTTGTTGGGCTGGCCTCGGCTTCCGATCGATTGGCTTTCGAATCCCAAACGAGCCTCAACTTCGCCTCGCACCCGTCGCGCGGCAATATCGTGGGTCTGGGCCTCTCGGGACACGTCACGATGCCCTTCACCTGGCACGCTGCCGGCAGAAGTCTCTCGGTGGGACCTTCGCTGGGGCTGGAGGCCGGCTATTGGGATGGCTTCCGACAACACAATGGCTTATCTGTTGAGCAGGAAAGCCGCTGGGTTGGTGGGCCCGTGCTGGGCCTGACGCTTTTTGCCGATCGACATCGACCGCCCACAAGCCAATTTCCCTTGGTTGCCGCGCGCCGGGTGTTTGGCAACCAACTGGCCTTTCGCATCGGATACGTGCGCTGGTTCGGCACCTTGGCCGAAGATGGCAACGAAGCGCCTCGTTGGGGGCAGGGGGGCTGGGTGGCGCAGATGCGCTGGGGGATCCTGCCTTAGCAACGGTCAAAGCCCCGCGGGATGCGACGTTGACCGGCTTCCTTCAATGATTGCCCAGTGGGGGCACGTCCGCGCCGCTGCCCCCGCGCAGAAAATCAAAGTCGCAGCCTTGATCCGCTTGCAGCACGTGATCGTGAAACAGCCGCACGTAGCCACGCTCGGCGTGAGGCTTGGGAGGCGTCCAGGCCGCTTTTCGTTGGGCGAGCTCTTCATCGGAGACCTCCAGATGCAGGCGGCGCCCCACCACATCCAATTCGATGATGTCGCCGTTCTTCACCAAAGCCAACGGTCCGCCTGTCGCCGCTTCGGGGGCCGTGTGGAGCACCACGGTGCCATAGGCGGTGCCGCTCATGCGGGCGTCGGAGATGCGCACCATGTCGGCGATGCCTTGCTGCAAGATCTTGCGGGGCAGGGCAAAGTTGCCCACTTCAGGAAATCCGGGATAGCCGCGCGGGCCGCAGTTTTTCAGTACCAGCACGCTTTGTGGCGTCACATCCAGATCGGGATCGTCGATGCGGTGGTGGTAATCGTGCATGTTTTCAAACACCACTGCAGGGCCGCGGTGTTTTAACAAACCAGGTGACGCGGCCGAAGGCTTCAAGATGGCGCCACCGGGACAAAGATTTCCTGAGAGCACCGCGATACCTCCCAATTCTTTAAACGGCGTGGACAACGCGTGAATCACTTCGCGGTTGTGGCAAGGCGCGTCCGCCACGTTTTCCCACATGGTTTTGCCATTGACGGTAAGCGCGTCTTTGTTGAGGAGCGGCCCCAGCTCTTTCATCACAGCAGGCAGGCCCCCGGCGTAGTAAAAATCTTCCATCAAGAAGCGACCCGATGGCATCAGATCAACCAGGCAAGGCACTTGGCGCCCCAACCGGTCCCAATCGGCCAGCGTAAGATCTACGCCCAAGCGCCCCGCCAGCGCGATAAGGTGCACAACCGCGTTGGTTGAACCTCCGATGGCCCCGTTGGCGAGGATCGCGTTTTCGAAGGCGGCCTTGGTAAGCACTTTCGAGAGCCGCAGATCTTCGTGAACCATTTCCACGATGCGCCGGCCCACCATATGCGCCAAAACGCCGCGCCGTGAATCTGCAGCGGGAATGGCCGCGTTGGAGGGAAGGCCCGCGCCCAAGGCCTCCACCATCGACGCCATGGTTGAAGCTGTGCCCATGGTCATGCACGCGCCCACCGAGCGTGACATGCACGCCTCGGCCTCGTGAACATCGGCTTCCGTCCACTCGCCGGTTTTGAGCTTGCTGGTGATCTCCCACACCAAGGTGCCAGAGCCGATGGTTTGTCCGCGGAAACGTCCGTTGAGCATGGGGCCGCCCGAAAGCGTGATCGTGGGCAGGTCGCAGCTGGCTGCGCCCATCAGCAGCGCCGGCGTGGTCTTGTCGCACCCCACAAGCAACACCACACCATCAATGGGGTTGGCGCGGATGCTTTCTTCCACGTCCATGCTCACCAGATTGCGAAACATCATAGTGGTGGGGCGCATCAAGGTTTCGCCCAAACTCATCACCGGAAACTCAACTGGAAAGCCGCCCATCTCGTAGACGCCGTGCTTGACGTGCTCGGCTAGGTCACGAAGATGTCCATTGCAGGGCGTAAGCTCTGACCATGTGTTGCAAATGCCAATGACCGGCCGGCCATCGAACACGTGGGTGGGGCGCCCTTGGTTGCGCATCCAAGACCGGTAAACCATGCCCTCAGGCTCGGGGCGCCCAAACCAGCCTTGGCTGCGGAGCGGGCGTTTTTTGCTGTTGTTCTTCGGATCCTGGGCGTCGGACATGCGCAGGCATTTTCGCCAGCGCGGCCCAGGACGCAAGCAGAAGTATTGCTCCTGGTTATGGAGAGCACGCTTATCAACGTAACCCGAGCGCCTGTCAGGCGCGCGGCATCACGCGACGCGACCGCGACGCATCAGCATCAGATCGCTGATCTCTTTTTCGCTGGCCTTGGCGTCTTGTTGGGTCTTTTCGTCGCGCCGTGTGGTGGCCACGCGGCGAATGGCTTCAGCCCTTGCATAGGCGCTCAGGTACGCCTGGCGGCTGGTGCCTTGCGCGTTTTGGGCGCTGTGGGCCTGCTTCTCGGCCTCCGAAAGCGCCCGCTGGGCGTGAACGTGGGCGCTCTCCACAAGCTCCCATAGGCCCGCGGGCCCAGCTTGCCGGTGGTCTTGCGTGGCCTTGTCGCGTGCGTGTTCAAGCGCAAGACGCGCCGCTTGCACCTGCCGGTTGGCAGCGGCCAACGCCTGCAGGCTGCGTTCTTCGCGGTGCTCTTCTAACCGAACCACAGGGTCCAAGCGGGTGCGCGGCGCCATTCAGGAGAAAGTCATCGTCGGTCCGCGGGCGCGCCTAAAGCCGCCTGGAGCAAAATGTTTTCTTCGCTTTTCACGCCAGATCTGTGGCGCGTTCGGTTGGCCTTGCTCTTGCTCTTAGCCTGGCTGAGGCAGAAACGTGACGGGCTTTTGAGCCCCAAGGAGCAAGACATGCTGCGATCGCTTTATACCGCCGCCACGGGCATGGAAGCCCAACAATTCCAGATGGACACCATCGCCAACAATCTGGCGAACGTGGGCACCACGGGGTTCAAGCGCATCCGCGCCGAGTTTGAAGACTTGCTGTCAGTGACCCTGCAGCCAGCCGGAACGCCCACCTTACAAGGCGGCGGACGGCCTTCGCCGTTGCAAATGGGTCTGGGTGTACGCACGGCGGCCACCACCCGTAGCTTCCAACAGGGCGACATGATCAACTCCGGGAATCCGTTGGACATCGCCATCGAAGGGCGTGGGTTCTTAAGGGTGCAAAGGGTGAACGGTGACGTGGCCTACACCCGCGCCGGCAATTTGCGCATTGATGCTGCAGGCCGGCTAGAGACGCAAAGAGGCGAGCTTTTGGATCCCGGCATTACGGTGCCGCAGGACGCCACCGAGATCACCATTCGCCCCGAAGGTTTGGTGGCCGCGCGCGTTCCGGGCCGTGACGAACCCGTTGAGCTGGGCATGTTGGAAGTGGTGATGTTTGCCAACCCCGCTGGCCTCGAGAGCATTGGTGGCAACTTGTTGCGTGCCACGGCCGCCAGCGGTGATCCCATCCAAGCGCGGCCGGGAGAGCAGGGCGCCGGCACATTGTTGCAAGGCTTTACCGAGGGCTCAAACGTGAAAGCCGTTGAAGAGATGATCGGCCTTATCTCCACGCAACGCTCGTACGAACTTAACTCGAAAGTCATCTCAACCGCAGACCAAATGTTGCAGCGGTTGACGAACCTGCGGTGATGCCATGACGCGCCTGGGGGCTTCGATATTGGTTGCATGCGGGCTGTGGGGCTTTGCCGCCACGTCGCACGCCGCGCCCGTGGATGTGGTGGTGCAAGAAGCCGTGGCCGCTGCGCTAACCGTGCCCGAGGCCACCGCGCGTTTGGTGGCCACCTCCGTGCGGGTGCCCGACGGTTGCCGCGTGTCCCAAGGCCAAGTGGACCGCCCGCTCACGTCATCGGGAACCTTGACCATGAAGCTGCAAGGCGCGACCCGGCGTGGGGGCGTGTGCGAAGGTTGGGCGCGCGTGGTGGTGTCGGTGACGGCGCCTGTGCTTGTGACCACACGGGTTGTTCGCCCCGGCGAATCCTTGGATGCAGTCACGGAAGTGCAGTGGCGCGAACTTACGCCGGGCCTCCGTCCCGCTTCCACACAAACGGGCGCGGTGGCCGCGCGTACCTTGATGGCCGGGCAGGTGTTGGATGTAAACGCTGTGCGCGCCGAACGCGCCCATGCGGGTGGCCAAGTCAAAGTGGTGGTTCGTGTGGGCACGTTAACCGTGGAACAAATGGGCCGGGTTGTGTCCTGTGGCCCGGGCCGCAGTTGTGCGGTTTTGCCGTCAGGAAAACACGTTGAAGGCAACATGCAAAACGATCGCTTGGTGGTGATGGCGCCATGATGAAACGTTCGGCGTTTGCGTTGGTTGCGGCCGCCCTCACGTGTGCGTGCGGCACCAGTCACATCAACGAATACCAACCCAAGCGGCGTACCTACGATTTGCCTGCAGAGCAGCAAGACGCGGACAAGCCGCTAAGTGAAGGCAGCTTGTGGCAGCCCGGCCGCCCGGCGTCGATGTTGTTTACCGACGCCCGCGCGCTGCGCGTGAATGACATCGTGGTGGTAAAAATCGAGGAGGTGGCCGACGCGCATCGCCGCGCCGACACCAACTTGAACCGCGAATCGTCGTCGGAAGCCAAAATCGATGCGTTTTTGGGCATGCTGAAGAAGCTGGAAGGCATCGACCCCGATTTCGAGGCCAAGCTGGCGGGGTCGTCCAAAACCAACTTCAAAGGCCAGGGGCAAACGGCCCGCAGCGAATTTTTTCAAGCCACGGTGCCCGCCACGGTGCGCTCGGTGCTGCCCAACGGAAACCTGTTTGTGGAAGGTCACCGCGTGATCTTGGTGAACGCGGAAGAGCAGCACTTCTACATTTCGGGCGTTGTGCGCCCCATCGACATTGACCAGGAAAACAGCGTGAAAAGCTCGATGGTGGCCGACGCCGAGATCGAGTTTGTGGGGCAGGGCGTGTTAACCGACAACCAACGGCAAGGTTGGCTGTCTCGCTATTTGGGATGGATATGGCCGTTTTAAACTTCCCGCGCTGGCGGCATCGCATCGCTGTTGCCACAATCATGTTCGTGGTGTTGGCGATGGCGCCTTTGGCGCGCGCCGCGCCCGTGCGGGTCAAAGAGCTGGCCGACGTTCAAGGCGTGCGCGACAACATGCTCTACGGCTACGGCCTTGTGGTGGGCTTGCGGCGCACGGGTGACTCCGAACAGGTGTTTTTCACCTCGCAGTCGATCAGCGGCATGTTGGGCCGCTTAGGCATTCGAGTGGATCCACGCGATGTGCGCACACGCAACGTGGCCGCTGTGATGGTCACGGCCAAGCTGCCCACGTTTACGCGTCCGGGCGGCAAGTTGGATGTGCACGTGGCTTCCATGGGCAACGCCATGTCGTTGGCGGGCGGCGTTTTGTTGGTCACACCTTTGACGGGGCCCGATGGGAAGGTGTACGCGCTGGCGCAAGGGCCGGTTCAGGTGGGTGGCTACGACGTGAGCGCCGCTGGATCGCGGTTTCAAAAAAATCAGCCCAACTCTGGGTTGGTGCCTGGCGGCGCCGTGGTTGAGCGTGCTGTCGCTCCCGCGCTCACCGATTTGCTTGTCCTAAGTCTTCGCAGCCCCGATTTTACAACCGCCAGCCGCATCGCCGAATCCATTAACGGCGCGTTGGGCGCGTCCGTGGCGCGGGCCACCGATCCGGCGTCGGTTCAGATCACAGTGCCCGAGGCTCTCAAAGGCAATCCGGTGGCGGTGCTCACGCAGGTGGAAGCTCTGGAGGTGGAAGCCGATCAGCGCGCCCGGGTTGTGATCAGCGAACGCACAGGAACCGTGGTGGCCGGCGAGCGGGTGCGCATTCGCCCCGTGGCGGTGGCGCACGGCGGGCTTTCCATTGCGGTTAGCCAAACCCCATTTGTGTCGCAACCCAACGCGTTTTCGCCTCAAGGCAAAACCGTGCAAGGCAATGTGGCCAGCGTCGAGGTGCGGGAGAAGCCAGCGCCCATGGTGGCTTTGCCGGCCACATCCTCAGTCGAGGACTTGGTCAAAGCGTTGAACCTTCTGGGCGTCACGCCCATGGACTTGGTCGCCATCTTCCAGGCGCTAAAAGCTCAAGGAGCGCTCGACGCTGAGCTGGAGGTGCTTTAGTGCGCCCGGTAGGCAATGTTGACGAGGCCATTGTGGCTTTGGAAGCCACCATCACGCGCCAGCTGCTGGCGGCCAGCAAGGCTTTCGGCGGCGGCGAAACGCCGGGCGCGCAGATCCGCAGTGACATGTTCATTGAAACTTTGGCCGACGCCATCGCGGATGCTGGCGGATTGGGGCTTGCCCCCATGCTGCGGCAGTCGCTGGGCGCGATAGAAAGCGAGGACGGCGCCGCGTGGGACGAGTTCTCGTCGGGCCTTGCGGCGCCAGCGCGGCCAGATCCCCCCTTGGCCGCCGGCGGGCAGCCGCGCGTGAGTAGTGACTTTGGTCCGCGTGAAGATCCCGTTGAAGGTGGAAGTCGTTTCCATACAGGCATCGACTTGGCCGTACCTGAGGGCACACCCATCAAAGCGGCTTTGGACGGCGTTGTGAAAACAGTTGGCCCCCGGGGGGGTTATGGAAAGGCGGTGGAGATCGATCACGGAAATGGACTGACAACGCTTTACGCCCACAACTCGGAACTGGCCGTAAAGCCTGGGGAAAGGGTCATGGCAGGGCAGGTCATCGCTGCGGCGGGACAAACCGGGCGTGCCACCGGCGCGCACCTTCATCTGGAAGTTCGGATGGAAGGAAAACCGTTGAATCCACGATCGGCACTTAATGCCTATCGCGTTCGTGTCGAAGACACAGTAGCGGCAAGTTCGCCGCTGTCTCCCAACAAGAAAGGAGACACGCCATGAAAATTACAAACGACAAGCCCGTCACCCAGGTTGAGCGGACCCCCGCCGTGGATGCTGCACAGCAACAGCAGCAACGCGTGGAGGCCCGGCCAGATCGTGTAAGCGTTCAGCAAACACGAACGGCGGCTGAGCTGGCACAAGGTGCCAAGAAAGCCGTCAACGAAGACCGGGACGCGCGCCTAAAACGCTTGGAGGCGGCCGTAAAAGACGGCTCTTACAGGCCAGTCGCAGCGAAGGTGGCCGAGGAGATCCTCGCGCAAACCGAGCTCGATGCCAGGTTGCACGCCCTATTCATGGGTTGACAAAAAAATGCAAAACATAGAACGGGCCATTGCCACCAGCCAGGCGCTCTCTGAGGTCCTGGACGAAGAGGTTGTGCGTGCGCGCAGCCAGCGCGAACTGATCCGCAACTTTGATTCTCAAGCGCTGCTGGACCGGGCAGCGATTCGTGAAAACTTCAACCGCGTCGTTAAAGAGCTGCAGCTAGAGCTGGCCAGTCATCTGCAGGCGGTGGGGCTTGAGTTTGGCCTGCAAACGGTGAGTGTGGAAACGCTTACCCGCGTGGCCAACGAACCCGCCTCACGCTTATCGGCGTGTTTGGCCAACATTCGCGCGTTGGCCGCAACGCTCAGCGAACTGGATGCGCTGAACCGGCACCTGGCCCAACGGGCGAACGCGATGGTGCGTGGGTATCTGGGCGCCTTAACGGGCAATTCAAGCACCTACAATCAACGCGGCGAAACACGCCCCGTTGCGGGCTCAACCTACTCAGGTACGGCCTAAAGAAGGGGTTCATGGCTGATCTGCTCGCAATCCTAACCAACGGCGCCAACGGGCTTTCTGCACATCGCGCGGTGGCGCAAACCGCTGCGCACAACATTCAGAACGTGAACACCGAAGGGTACTCGCGCCAGCGCGTTGACCTTGAGGCGATGCCGGCGGAGTTTCTGCGCACCAACGCCTATGCAGGATTGGGCGTGGGCGTCTTGGGCATCACCCAAAGCCGTGACGCGTTCATCGAACGTCAGATGCC
>JBBSJE010000073.1:0-25891 GCA_038257535.1 Polyangia bacterium | reverse complement strand
GAAATACATAAGGGCGCCCACCACCACCACCACAGACAACACGCTGAACAGAAACACGGTGACCTTGGGCAGCGATCTTTTGACCGCCGTCAAGAGGGCATCGGCCTCACCACCGAAGCGCGCCAGCTTCAATATGCGAAACACCCGCAACATCCGAAGCACCCGGATTACCAACAAAGACTGCGCGCCCGGCACGCCAAAAGAAAGGTACGTGGGCATCAAAGCCACCAGATCAACTACGCCAAAGAACGACAGCACATAAGCGCCCCGGTGACGGGCGGCATACACACGAAAACCGTACTCAATCGTAAACACGATCGTGAAAAACCATTCCAGCCCCAAAAGCCAATGCCCTGCTTGCGCGCGGATCGGTCCCACACTTTCAAGCAGCACCGCAAACACACTGGCCAACACGGCCAACAACAGCACCACATCGAAGGTTTTTCCCGACTTGGTGTCGTGCTCGAAAATGATGGTGTAAAGCCGTTCGCGGAGGCTTTGGCGATTGGGGGCCGAAGTCATGACGCGGCAGCTTAGCGCGCCCTTTCGCTTCGGGCGCACCCGATGCAGGGGCGAAGGGCGAGGGGCGCAGACTTCGCGCATTTGCTCGGCGTGTGTGAACGGGTGTGCCGATTTGGGGTGCGCGGCTCCTTATGCGGGGGAAAGCTTGCATCATCATGGCTGATCCCTTCCCTCATCCTCGCCCCAGACCTCTGGCGATCGCCAAGCGTAACTCCACAGCGCCCAAGCTGTGGCGATGACAAAAACAGCTTGCACCGCAAGGCCAAGGAAGGGGTTACCTGTTTCGGCAGGGAAAGGATCAAACACCGAGGGCCAAGCGTAGCTGAGAGACTCTAACGGCAGATATCCCCAAAACACCGCTTTCCATAGCGGGGCACTACCCAGTCGCCAGCGGTAGGCAAACACAACCACGCCCACCACGACCGGAATCCAAAGGGGTATCAGTGCGTAGCCCACCCAATTGACGCGCTCCTGTTGGTCGAGCCAAGGAAAGGCGAAAGCCGCGAGGTACACGACCACCTGAAACCAAGAAAACAGTTTCCACAGGCGCCGCCTCTTCAGCGGCGTTGGCGGTATGATTGCGGTGTCTGCGAGGGGCGGCGCGTATGGGTTCATCCGGAGCCGCCGGAGTTTAACAGGAGCGGGACTGGTTTGCCGATCACGACAGAACCTGCGTATGGCAACGCGCCGCTGCCTGGGTTGCTGGCCTAGGCGTCAAGATCCAAGCTAACAAAGTCAGTGCTGGCATCGAACGGAGGCTCGGCTCGGAACGCATGCAGAAAGCCTGCGGAGTCGCGTGCTTGGGGCGGATGATTCCATTTTTGGCAGAAGGTTTGCCAGCCGATGGGAGCCGGGCGTTTTGGGTGAAGATTAAGCCAGCGTTGAGACGAATCTCCGGCATGTTCCACGTACGCCTCAGCGGCAAGCGCAATAATGTATCCTCGCCGGATGGCACGCACGCAGAAGTCTTCCACGTCGCCGCCATCGTCTCCGAAGCGCGGATCAAATCCCCCGATGTTTTCAATGAGGTGTCGCCGCATGACCATGCAGATGCCAGCGACGCGCGGCATGGCCCCAAACGCCGCCACAAACTCGGACATACGGTTTTCAGCGAACGCATCAAGTGGACTAGGCGGCGACAGTACATTGGGCTGCGAATAGCACTGCGGCTTCGGACCAATGTTAGACGCTGGTGCGACGAGCCCCATTCTGGGATTCAAATCTAGCAAAGCCACCGAACGCAAAAGCCATTGAGGCGATACAAACACATCAGCGTTCATGACCACGACGAGACCTTGCGTTGCTGCCGCAAGTCCTTGGTTCGTTGCTCTGGGGAAACCGCATGCCGTTTCGTTGCGCAGGAACGTGACTTTCACCAGGCGCGAAGGGTTGGCTTGTGAAACAGCGGCATCAACTTCCGCCTTGAGGACATTGGCGGACCCATCATCTACCACTATGAGTTCGAGGCGCCGTTCCGTGTTTGTGAAGAGTTCGTGCAACGTTCGTCTTAGTGTTCTTGAGCTGTCGCGTGCGAGAACGATGATTGAAGCGGGCTCAGCTGCGGATTCTTTTTCGTCGAGCGCGTTGCTAACGTTGGCAAGGTACCGTGCTCGGGTTTGCTGGCCACAATCGGGAACCACTTGGTTAAACCGGTAGGCGGTGAGATCTGATGATTGTGCCAGGAAAAGTCCTTGCTGAACCAATGCTGTTGACCAGAGTTGAGGGTGCTTTGAAGTAACTCCATCGGCGTGGTGAACCAGCAACTCCTGCAGGCGCTGTCTCGAAGCGATGACGACGCCACTCATCAAAAATTCAATAGACTCAACTTCCCCTGCGGGCGCCATGGAGGGTAACTGAAGCCCGCCTTGCGTCGAGGCTATGGGCGTAAGCAGTTCAATAGAATTGAGATTTTGACTATCGACTTCTGCGGCGCACAAACATCCGATCATTGCGTTTGCCGCTAAGTGATAAACCGCTCGATCCAGCCAACCGTCAACAACCCGCCAGGTACAAATAACGCAGGCTACGTAGGGATTCCGTGCGTGATTGACCCCCGTGTTCCAGGCGTCCGCCAGCCCGACGTAGCCTTCAAGCCGAATGAGGTTGCATTGCGAAGCGTGCGTTGCCACGAAAACTTGCAAGTACTTCGATACGGCCCCGACAGAGCCGTTGTCGATGATGATCAATTCATCACCTGAGCCAAGTGTGGCCACAATGTTTTCAAGACAAGGCGGCGCAAACGTCAGTTGATCGTGAACGCTGACGATCACGGTGATGGGGGCCCGGCCAGTGTCGATGGTGGGCTGCCTGCCTGCCATGCGAGGATCGATCTCGAAATCAGCAAAATGCCCAAGCCACTTTGTGTGCAGAAGCTCTTGGTTTTGTCGATCGGCAACGAAACGTCCCTCGCTAAGCGACTCGAAGTGGGTCACGACGCTGTCCGGGGTATAGACGATGCGGTGCCCGTCTTCGCGCACGCGCAAGCACAGGTCTACGTCTTCGTAGCCCATGCGAAAGCGTTCGTCGAAGCCGCCAAGTTCCAGGAAAACGTCTTTGCGAAACAGGGCGCACGCCGCGGTGACCGCATTGACGTTGCGTACCCTGGTGCTTCTTTCGGAGGGCTTCTTATAGTCATAGTGAAAAGGCGAAATCGGCGCAGGCATCGCTTGAAGAAATCCAATGCCCGCATGTTGGATCGTTCCATCGGGAAACAACAACTTGCTGCCGACTACGGCTACATCTGGGATCCCTTCGATCTGCAACAACATGGCATCTAACCATTGGGCGTGTACTTCCGTGTCGTTGTTCAAAAAAAGGAGGTACTTGCCTCTAGCAATTGAGGCTGCTGTGTTGTTGTTAGCGGCGAACCCTTGGTTCGTTTCGTTGCGAATCAGGCGGATGCCTGGCAGCTGGGGTAGGGCCTCGCGGCTTTCGTCAGTGGAGGCGTCGTCGATGACGATCACTTCGTGCGGGATATGCGCCGTATTTCGGAGCACAGACAACAAGCACCGTAGGGTGTAATCCCAAAGATTGAACACTGGGATGACGATCGAGACGAGCGGCGTTGGCAGCTCCGCTTCTTTGATGGGTTCAAACGCCGTTGCCATGAATGGGGCTTCAAGGGCACAATCGCATTGCGTGCCCCATTGTGTCAACGCGGTCAACGCTGGTTGAACGGCGGAGGGCGCGTAGGATCTTCATGCCCGCCGTTCGACGCCACAAAATTTTCCCTCGACGCGCAGGTGGACATGGCCGATCGCGCAGGATTGCAGCCTTGTGCCTAATCTCGTTTCCTGGTCTACTCCCAAATGCCAATTCATCCCACGGGAGCCACCATGCAGCCGAAGAAATCCGCGCGCTCGATGACTTACCTACGCTTTGGTGGAAGGGACGCGTTACGCTGCATACAGATTGTTATGGCCATCTTGGCAATGCTCGCCGTTCACCAACCGGTGGTTCACGCATGCACTCTTCCTCCGCCAGGCATTCATAGCCGTCACGTCTTCCCCGTTGATGGCAGCGTGGGAGTCCCCACCAACATCAAGCTGCTGGTGACGTATCAGAAGGAGCCCGGCTTCAATCTGCGCGGCGATGTGGCGGTTGATCCGACTGCCTTCGGATTGCGTGAGAAGGGCGGCGATGAGATCGCGTTCACGACCGAGCGCCTGTCGGTCGTGCCGGGGCAATTTCCCAAGGAGGCGTTTTTGGTCACGCCACTCACCACTTTCAAACCGAACGCGGACTATGAGATCTGGGACCGTCTTGCGTTCGATTCTGCCCCTTGCGAAGCTGTACCGCCCACAGTGTTTTCGACATTCACTACTGGCGCCGCACCTGACACGGTTCCACCTGTGTTTGGCGGCGTTAAGGGCTACGAAATCCGTCGCGACAGCTGTCAGACATACGGAAGCTGCTGTTATCTGTACGACAACATGGTGGTCACACTGAAAAGCGATTCTGCCCTTGATGACATCGCGGGCGCCCGCATCTCCTACAACGTCTACGTGAACGGAGTGCCAGTGGCGAAACGGGTACCCCTGGAGCAGCGCTTCGGCGTGTGTGTTGGTCCCGCCTTGTTGTCGTTGCCTGCGACCACCGGAACCTTCTCGGTAAAAGCCGTGGACTGGGCCGGCAACGAAGATGGCAATACGGCCACCATCTTCATTCCCGCCTCCGTCTGTGATGAGCTGAAGGCAATGCTGCCACGTGACGGCGGCGCGCTCACGTTCGATGCCTCGCCTTCTGCGGACGCAGTGGCTCCCAATGACGCGGTGTTGTCTGGTGGCGACGCGAGTTCAAGTCAACAAGCGGACTCCGGCTGCGGCTGTCGCGTAGGTGGTGCTTTCCGCACGGGCCGTGCACGTGAGGGGCTTTTTCCGTTAGTGGCATTCGTCGGTACAATTGCCATACGCAGTGGCGTTCGACGCCGATTGCGACGCTACGAATAGCTGTCGGGATCTTCGAGAAACCGATTCCTGCAGGCCTCGGAGCAGAAGTGCAGGGTTTGGCCTTTGTGCTTGCCAGTGGCCGCCGCATCCTCCAAAGCGAACTCAGCGCTGCACACTGGGTCCGTTACGATGCCGGGCTGAAGGATGCGCAGACGAAACGTGGTGCGCCCATCGTCCAGCGAGTCTGTTGGCTTGGTCATTCTTTCTTCCTCCGGAAAGGCCGTGTCGCTCTAGCGATGCCCAGCGAACCGTCCCCACGCGTGGCTTCGCACCTTTTAACCTTAGCGAATATCGTGCCGACCCTGCTCGAAGCCCACCGACCTTGCAAAGGACGCTGCCTCGGCAGAGGCGGATTGGAGACGCATGGTCACGCCGCGAAGCCCGGCGAGCATTCAGGGCATCAGCAGGTTCGCGACACAGCGGGGCCCAAAGCGACGTCACTTGCCAGTTCCCAGCCATCTGCGCCGGCGCGATTCAAGTAGTCACTGATCTCTTTGTCCCCAACCCCGATCGTGTGGTCAGTGCGAAAACACGAATAGCGCCACGTGCCTTGCGCGGCGTTCGCGGTTTTGTCGGTGACGCCGATCCGAGATGCCACCCCTCCGGTGGCACACCCTACCAAGAACAATATGAGAGCCGCCAACCGATGTTTCATGTTCATCCGGGGAGAGTAGCTCAAACCATGGCGAACCCTTCGCCGGTTGCCCGACCGCCGGTCTTCTTCTCGCAAACAACAGCGTTGGCCCGAAGTTGTATGTCAGGCGCGAAACATGCCGTTCGTCCGGTGCGAGGGGCTCCCCTGGCTGCAGGCACCAATCGACGTATAGGGACGCTGATCCCACATTTAGTGTTGACCCCCCAGCTGACCCACTATATGTTGTGCCTTGTTGTTGGTGCACGTCAAAATCCTTGGCCGTGCGAATAGGGAATCCGGTGTGAATCCGGAGCTGCCCCCGCAGCGGTAACTGGAAACGAAAGGCGTCAAACGCACTGGCCGAAAGGCTGGGAAGCGACGTCCGGTAGGAGGCCTTTGGGCTGTGTCCAGAAGTCCGAAGACCTGCCAGCGATCCGTGTCCCAAGGGCACGGCCCCACCGAGCCTCCGAGGGGGAGGACGCGGACCCTGCAGGTTGTTCGTCGTTTTCGACGAACGGCTGTGCATGCTCGCGTCACCCGCACGGATGCTCACAGCTGCGAGGAGACGCTACCGTGGAACAATCAATCGTACCCCTTCCCCCATCCGTCGAAACCGCGCGGGGGGCACGTGCCCCGTATGCAGCCGCAACCGAAGCGCCTAGCACTATGCGCGTTCAAAAGCGTAGCGGGCGTTTCGAGCCAGTGGACCTGAACAAAATCGTGCGCGCCGTGGGACGCTGCTGTCACGGCCTGTCGCGTGTCGACGCGCTTGCCGTAGCCACCAAAACCATCAGTGGCCTTTATGACGGCGCCACCACGAGAGATCTCGACTCCCTTTCCATTCGGACGGCCGCGGGCCTTATAGCGGAAGAGCCCGAGTACTCGAGGCTGGCTGCCCGCCTGTTGGCCACGTTTATCGACAAGGAAGTGGCCGGCCAAGAGATCCACTCGTTCTCGCAATCGATTGCCGCGGGGCATCGGCACGGCCTGCTCGGCACGCGTTTGCTGCAGTTTGCGACGGACAATGCGCGCAAGTTGAACAACGCCATTGAAACCTCGCGCAACCAGGCCTTCGAGTACTTCGGCATCCGCACGGTTTACGATCGTTACCTGCTGAAGAATCCCACCACACGCGAGGTGATCGAAACACCGCAGCAGTTCTTCCTGCGCATCGCGTGCTCGCTTGCGAGCGACATCACGAACGCTCTGGAGCTTTACGATCGCTTCTCAAGCCTCGCCTATTTGCCCAGTTCCCCTACCCTGTTCAATGCCGGAACAAAACATGAACAGCTCTCGTCCTGCTTCTTGCTGGATTCGCCGGCCGACGACCTATGCGACATCTACAAGAAGTACGCCGACGTGGCCATGCTTTCGAAATTCTCAGGGGGCATTGGCATTGCCTTTCACAGGGTGCGCGCCCGTGGCTCGCTGATAGCGGGAACGAACGGGCACTCCAACGGCATCGTACCCTGGCTGAGAACACTTGATGCTTCCGTGGCGGCGGTGAATCAGGGTGGCAAGCGCAAAGGCGCGTGCTGCGTTTACCTAGAGCCATGGCACGCAGACATCGAAGCATTTCTTGAACTGCGTGACAACACGGGCGACGAGGCCCAGCGCACCCACAACTTGAACCTTGCCCATTGGATACCGGACCTATTTATGAAGCGGGTGCAAGACAATTTGCCTTGGTCGCTCTTCGATCCCAAGGTCACGCCCACTTTGCCGGATCTGCATGGCGCCGCCTTTGAAGCCGCATACGAACAGGCCGAACAGGCCGGGTTGGCGCACAAAACTCTTCCTGCGCGCGATCTTTATGCACGCATGATGCGCACTTTGGCGCAAACGGGAAACGGATGGATCACCTTCAAAGACAAGGCCAACAGCGCCTGTAACCAAACGGCCCTGGCTCACAATGTCGTTCACCTCTCGAACCTTTGCACAGAGATCCTAGAGGTCTCATCAGGCGAAGAAACAGCCGTCTGCAACTTGGGGTCAATCAACCTAGGCCGGCACATGATGCAGTCTGAACTGGCGGTCGCATTCGATTTCGAGAAGCTGCGCCATACAGTCCGCTTGGCCGTCCAGCAGCTGGATCGGGTAATCGATCTCAACTACTACCCGATTGCATCCACACAAACGTCTAATGCCCGTTGGCGGCCTGTGGGCTTAGGGGTGATGGGTCTGCAAGATGTGTTTTTTCAGATGCGGCTGCCGTTCGACAGCCCCGAGGCTCGGGTGCTGTCGAAGCAGATTCAGGAAGAAATCTATTTCGAGGCGCTCACCACGTCGGTTGACTTGGCCGAAGCCTTGGGACCGCACCCAGCATTTTCTGAAACGCGGGCGGCCCGGGGGCAACTGCAGTTCGACGCGTGGGGGGTCGAGCCTCAGAATAAGGAACGTTGGGAGACGCTTCGTCAACGAATTGTAACGGTGGGGTTGCGCAATTCGCTACTCTTGGCTATCGCACCCACCGCCACGATCGCTTCAATTGCAGGCTGTTTCGAATGCGTCGAGCCGCAGGTGTCGAATCTATTCAAACGTGAAACGCTCTCAGGCGATTTTCTTCAGCTCAATGGCTATCTGGTTTCCGATCTTCAACGCATGGGGTTGTGGAACCAGGCTACGCGCGACGCGATCAAACTTGCAAATGGTTCAGTCCAAGGGTTGAAGGCGCTGCCAGAAGAACTCAAACACCTGTATCGAACCGTGTGGGAGATGCCCATGCGTTCCTTGCTGGATATGGCAGCCGATCGCGGCGCTTTTATTGATCAAGGGCAGTCGCTGAACCTGTTCGTTGAAAGCCCCAACATTGGCGCACTAAGCAGCATGTACTTCTACGCATGGCAAAAGGGACTCAAAACGACGTACTACTTGCGTTCGCGGCCAGCTACAGAAATAGCCAAAACAACGGTTGCCGCCGCGCGTACCGATGCAGACGTTGTGGCGTGTTCGTTAGAAAACCCTGCCTCGTGCGAAGCGTGTCAGTAAGAAAGGACGCAAGACCATGCTTCTACATCCCGGACTCAGCTTGACGTTGCGACCCATGGCGTACCCCGTTTTTTACGACATGTATCGGGCGGCCATCAAGAACACGTGGACCGTTGAGGAAGTTGACTTCTCAACCGACTTGGTTGACTTGCGCGCCCGCATGACCGACAGCGAGCGACACTTGGTTAGCCGGCTGGTGGCGTTTTTTGCCACCGGCGACACCATCGTTGCCAACAACCTTGTGCTGAACTTGTACAAGCACATCAATGCGCCCGAAGCGCGTCTCTATCTTTCTCGCCAACTGTTTGAGGAAGCTTTGCACGTCCAATTTTACTTGACCTTGCTGGATACATACGTGCCCACACCCCAGGCCCGCGCGGAAGCTTTTGCGGCGGTGGAACGCATCCCTTCCATTCAACGCAAAGCTGATTATTGTTCAAAGTGGACTAACTTTCTCGCGAACGCACAACGGCTTGAAACCCGTGCTGATCGCCAAAAGTTCTTGAAGAACTTGCTGTGTTTTGGCGCGTGCGTGGAAGGAATCTTTTTCTTCTCAGCGTTTGCTTACGTCTACTTCTTGCGCTCGAGAGGCTTGCTGCATGGGTTGGCGGCTGGAACCAATTGGGTATTTCGCGACGAAAGTGCGCATATGGCGTTTGCCTTTGAGGTGGCCAAAACCGTGCGTCAGGAAGAGCCTGATTTGTGGGACGCAGACCTTGTGGCGTCCGTTCACGAAATGGTCGATGAAGCCATCGACTGCGAGACGCAGTTCGCAGAAGATCTGCTCCAAGGCGGTGTCGCGGGTCTTTCAGTGCGTGACATGCAGCAGTACCTCAGGTTCGTGGCCGATCGTCGCTTGCATCAAATGGGGTTGCAGGCGCGCTATAACGCACGCAATCCTTTTACGTTCATGGACCTGCAAGACGTGCAGGAGGTGGCTAACTTCTTCGAGCGCCGCGTGTCGGCATACCAGGTTGGCATTGTGGGCGACGTCGCTTTGGATGCAGCATTTTGAGAGGTACATGCCCCGTTCTGCCTCACCCGAACCAAAAACTCAGCTTCACGAGCAAGACGTCTGCCGCAGGCGCTCGCGGCAGTAGCGTGACGTCGAGTCGCGCGCGCCGGTCCTGCATGAGGTCCACCTGGGGCACTTGAGAGCGGGTGTAGACGACATAGAGAACCGAGCCTAGTCGATATTCCCACCGCAACACGACAGTCGCGTTGAGTGCAGCGGCCTGAAAATCGTGCTGCTCGGCGGCTGCATCATTCGTTGGGCTTAGATCGCTGAGATGCACCACCGCTGTTCGATCGTTGGCATGTGTATAAGAGGACATCTGGGTATAGCGCCCTGCCGCAAGGAATAGCTGGGCGTACGTCTGCAACGTAAGCCGGGGCGTGAACGAGTACGTCATTCGCGCCGTGGCGCCGATCTGCGCGGCTTCGAGGCGGCCGAACAGCAACTGGTCACCGGGCCGGCGCTCAATAAAGCGGGGCTCGCCGCTCGAGTAGCGAAGATCAGGAATCAACTCAAGGTCGAGGCGCGAGCTCGGCCGCACAACTAGGCCTCCATCGAGATCGGCGTGCCAGCCGTTGGACAGCCGTTGCAAGGTACCAAAGAGCTGCCCTGCAAAGGTGCCGCGCGGATCGCCGCGAACCGACCACTCCCAGCCAAGCAGGCCCGCTCGCTGCAGCGCCGTACCATCGCCGACTTCGCGATCGTCGAAGTAGGCCCTTCGGTAATGCAGCTCTGTGAAGAACGTCCAGTTGTTGCGCAGCAGTACGGTGGAGTTTACCTGATAGAAGTCACGCAGAATAAGCCCGCTTAGGTTGCGCGCGTGCCGCAACTCCATCTTGGTTGCCGTCTCGAGCGTGGGCCCCCAAGGCTCCTTCATTCGATACGAAACATCTAGGCTTGCAGACGCCTGGTTCGCGCGGCTTAAGTACCCACCGTCGTTAAGCTCGAGCTTGCGGGACAGCAGCGCGCCGTGAAGCGCCCAAACCCAGCGCCGGCCACCATCTTTGGCGATCGTGAGATCCCCGCCACCGCCCAGTGCGCCCGGTCCGAGGCGTGTGCCATCGCGCAAACGAACGGGCTGACCACCCACGAGTGCCGAAGCGACGGTTTGGCCACTGACAAAGTAGTCTCCTCCAGGGCTGCGCCAGCGGCCATCAAGCCCGCTGACGTACGCGTCGCGAAAACAGGTGTCACCGACGCGAGCCGCGACCAACCCCGGGCACGATGGTGCGCCATCGGCAGTGGGGTACAGACTTGGCGATTCGATGCGGTTGGTGGCGGTGGCAATGAGGCCAACGTAGGCACCTCGATCACCACTGGCTCTGCGAAGGCGAAGCACATTGAAGACCGTCGCGGGGTCGGCAAGGCGATTCTGTTCGTCGCCGGCGGCGGTCGCGACCGCCACTGTGTTCCGAGCCGTGACCGCTGAGAGGAGCCCAATGCTCGTCCGATCAGTCAGGCGCCCGACGACTTTCATCGATGCAGGGATGGCGGAGGCGCCAACGCGTGCCAATGCAGTCTCCCCACCAGCAAAGGCGAGCGCGGAAGGCAAGCGACCAATTCGGCGTGTGTAGAGCACTGACAGCGGCGTCGCAAAGATATCGAGCCCTTCGAGAAAAAACGGCCGTTTTTCGGGGTAAAGGATTTCAACCGTTGTGAGATTCAAAACGAGTTGATCGGCCTCGACCTGGCCGAAGTCAGGATTCAACGTGGCATCCAGTGTGAGGTCTCGGGTGATATGCCAGCGCGCATCGCCACCGATCGAAGATCCTATGCCGAACTGATCTCCGGAACGATTGTTCCACGCCTTCGTCCAACTTAACGGCCCGCTTGCCCCAAGCAGCGGGCCAAAGGCGGCATCCTGCCGGCCCACCTTGCCGACAATGAAGGGCCGCAGCTCAAGGTCGGCACGCGGTGGAGTTAAATCGATAAGCCCATCAAGCGTGCCCAGCAGCGACACGTATCCGCCAGCGGTGCGGGGGATGTTCGCCCACTCGTCCACTTCTTGTCGGTGTGCGATGGTGCGCTGGACGTTGAAACCCCATGCCTGGGAGGGCGCAGCCTCAAACCGCAGAACCCGCAGCGGGATTCGCATCTCAACCGACCAACCGAACGCTGTGTTTGCGGTGACCGCTTCCCAGTTTTCATCCCACGAGGGGTCCAAAGAGATGTCGTTGTAGTACAACGCGTCTGAGAGGGTGCCGGCCGAGTTCACGCCGAAACGAAAGGCAGATGAGCGGTCGCGCCGGCTGCTGATCGTGACAACCACTTGGTCGGAGTCGAGCGAGCCTTCGCGGCGGTTCAGTTTGTCGCCACTGGCGGTTCGATCACGTCGAGTCAATCGGTCAAGTCGGCGGGTGCGTCGTTGATCGCACTCGATGCCTATGTAGATTGCCGTGGCGTCGTAAAGAACACGTACGCTGGTGACCTCACTGGGCCGCTCGCCTTCCATTGGAAAACGCTGAACGAAGTCACTCGATGGCGTGGCCTCGGCCCACGCGGGTTCGTTGAGGTGGCCGTCGATGCTCGGTGCATTGGCCGTGCGCGCCGCCCTCATGTGCGCTTGGGGCGTTAGTGCGAGGGCGACAAGAAGTGAAATGAAGGCTGTCACACGCTTACGGATTTTTGATCAGGCGGCGTCACACCGCCCAAATACCGCAGTTCGATGCATTTAGGCTGCCGCTATCCGCGCAGCAAGGCGTACGCCTTAACGGCCCTGTCATGGCGGCGTGCGACCTCTTCCCAGCGAATGTTGGCGAAAAACGCATCGACGTACTTCGCAGCGGCGGCTCCGTAGTCGATGTGAAACGCGTGCTCGTACATATCCATCACCAAGAGCGGAATGGCGTTTACCGGTGTAACAGCATGGCCGCTTGACCAGTGAACCCGCAGCTCGCCTGTGTGCAGGCCAAAGTCGAGAATCGCCCACCCGCTGCCGCCGGCCAGGCTCATGCCCGTCGAGCGAAACAGTTCCTCCCAGCGGCCGAAGCTACCAAACGCAGCGCTGATCGCTTTGGCTATGGCGCCACCCGCGTTGCCGTCGCCGCCGAGGTTAGCGAAGTAAAGCTCGTGCAAAACGACTGAGTTGCCGAAGGTCAGCTCCCGCTCACGTAGGCCCGACACGGTAAACCCGGGTGTGTCTTTCGTGGTCTGGGCGATCTCATCCTCAACTTTATTGAGGTTCTTGACCGCGCCGGCGTAATTGTTTTCGTGGTGCGAAGTGATGAGGCGCTCAGAGAGGCCCTTGAGCTTTTTGGGGTTGAACGGCAGCGGCGCCATCACATGCTTCGCGGCCGGATTGACCGCCAACGCCTTTGGTTCGGCGGCCGTAGCGACACGCGGCACGGCGGCCGCAAGGGGAGCGGCTGCGGCGATGGCAGTCAGAGCGTCACGTCTCGAAAACATTTGCGGCCTCGATTGCATGTTGTGAATCACGGACTGCACTATGAATAAAACCTGGTGCCGTTCGTGGGGTTGAGCGCTTCTATCATGAACCCGAACGATGAGATCAAGGATCCGCAACAGCGGCTGTCGGTTTGTGGATGTCTCCTCGCCTTGGGGAGGAGTACGTTTTCGTCAGCAGTCCCGTGCGCGGCCGGCTAAGCCTGGCCCAAACCGGCGGCGCGCAAACTCGCCTCGTCCACGCCCCGCCCCGCACAGCAGGTGGCGAGCTTTCCGTCGATCAACACGGCGGGGACCGAGCTTATGCCGAGCGACTTCGCTCGCTTCGCTACACTCGCGTCATGCATGTCGTGCACGGTAATGTCACATGATGAGCATGCGATCTGGTTGATGAGTTCAATGGTCTCTTCACAGGCTCCGCAGCCAGCGCTGAAGACCTCGACTTGTCGTTTTGCCATGGCTTCTCCTTCTTCTAGATGTTGATGCACGCTGGACACGCCACAAAGGCGCGCCTCGGCCAAGTGTTCCAAATGGAAGCCGCGACAAGCAGCCCGAGCCCCGCGTACATCGCAAGGTCGCTCTCGAACCCGAATTTTCCAACAAGGACGATCGCGGATGCGACGAGACCTACGACGAACGGACCAAACCCCCTGCGCCTGCGCGCGCGAAAGCCGAGCGCCAAGATCGCAACGAGTAAGAAGATCGCGGTGAGCGGCAAGAGCCATCGCACGTCCACCAAGAACCCGAGCCCAAGCGAGTAAAGCACGCCCGCATAGGCCGGCCAGCACGCGGGGCACGCGACCTTTGGTACCAATGCGAGTCCAATACCGGGCAGCGTCGCAAGGCTCGACCGCCAGCCGCTGCGGCTGCTCGATAATGTTGCTGCCGGTAGTGTTGCAGACAACGCCGCCGCAATCTGCTCCGTAGCCGGTGCGTGAGCCAACGCCGCGACGCTTTGATAGATTCTGCAGCTGGTCTCGGCGGACGGCGGCAGATTGGCCACGTCCCTACCATCAACGAGAATGCTAGGCGACCCGTAGCCGCGCGTGTGAGCGGGAGCTTCGGGATCGCCGATCCGGTGCTCAGACCACTTGGGCTTCACGCCGGCGCTAGCAAATGCGCGCAGGAGGTTCGCGCGGGCCAGCGAAACGTTTGGGCAGTCGGATGCGTAGATAAAGTCAACGCGCGCCATGTTCGCCTTCCTGCTCGTCGAGCGCATCGAGGATCGGGCACACGCTTGTCGGCCCGTCCCCAAGGCAAACCCGCACAAGGCCTGTGAGCGCCGCCTGGATCCTGGCTAAGCCGAGCATCTTGGCCTCAACGTCTGCCATCTTTGCCTTCGCCAAAGCACGCACGTCGGTGCAGCTTCTTGCGGGGTCTACGCGAAGGTCGAGAAGCTCACCAATTTCCTTCAAAGTGAAACCCAGATCCTTCGCCCGGCGAATGAACCGCAGCCGGCGCACCGTATCGGGTGGGTACTGCCGATACCCCGATTGCCGCCTGGGAGGCGGGGCGACCAGCCCTTCTCGTTCATAGAAGCGCACGGTCTCCACGCCGATGTCAGCCCCCTTGGCGACCTCGCCGATGGTTAAAGCCTGCATATAAGAAGTATGCACCCTGTACCGTACTACGGAGTCAAGTCATGCTTGTAGCGGCCTGCGCACTCAAGTAAGCGATTCTTTCCGTAGCTGGTCCATCCGCATTTGCGGGGCTGCCCATGCAATCTCGGCAGAAAAATATCGCGCATGCTTGGTAGCAATTTCCGCGCGAGGGCGTTCCAGCTCCGGAACGACTTTGCGTCATTTCACACGCTCACGTGTCACAGGCCCTTGTAGCGCCGGGGTAGCGGATGGCCTTGTAGTTGCAGGACTGACATTGCGGGGGCCGCTGGCCCCGACGGCGGTCATTCCTTGGGGGATTTATGAAGATACTCAACGCTCGGATACACGGATATATAGACCTCGTTGTGGTGGCGCTCTTTTTGCTGGGGCCCTCGCTGTTCGGCTTTGGAGGCACCCCGCGGATCGCTTGCTACGTCGTGGCGGCAGTGCACCTAGGGTTGACGTTGTCAACAGCATACCCTATGGGTCTCTTGAAGCTGGTGCCGTTCCCCGCGCACGGGGTCGTGGAGCTATTGGTGATCCCGTCACTCGTAGCGCTGCCGTGGGTTCTCGGTTTCAACGAAGTGCTGGCGGCTCGAAATTTCTTTCTGGCATCGGCAGGGTTGGTCGCTGTGGTTGTGGTTCTCACGAACTACAAGGCTGCGGACGCGAGATCGCATGCGCGCCCCGCATTAGCGTAACGGCCACCTAGCCTCGACCCCTCCATAAGGCGTGGAGGGCGCATTCACGAAAAGGCTTCAATCCCCAACTTGCTCAGTGGGCGTGATCGATTTGCAGGTGCCAGGCGATCGCAACGGACAAAGTCCGTTACTATCGTGCTTACACATGCATGTCCGAAAGCCAAAGCATAGGCCTTCGATCCTCACCGCAAGCCGCCATCGCATCTGCGCCTGCGTGATTCTTGTGCTTACGAGCGCTTGCCTCGCGCGCCCCAAGGGACAGCCGGCCAAACCGCAACGTGTTCGGGGCGAAGTCATCAACGGCGATTGCTACCTAGGCTTCGTGCCCGACCCGCCCGAGAACGCGGATGGCGGGCAAGGGGATGCAGATGTGTCAGATGCCATGGCCGCGGGGGCTCTCGACAAAGACGACATTCTTCAACGCGTGAAATCCCACGTACACGAAGTAAAGCAATGCTACGAGGATGCGCTGAAACAAGATTTAGACCTTTCGGGCCGCGAGGTGTTTCGCTGGACCATAGGGCCCAGGGGGTCGGTGCTTTCTTCTCGACTTATAAGTTCCGAGATGAACGCTCCAGAAGTTGCCACTTGTATTGGCCGCCACATTTGCGACTGGCGATTCCCGGAACCATGGTTTGGCGGCAACGTGGTTATAACGTACCCGTTCGTTTTTAACCCTTATCGACCTGCCGCGCCTGCGGCCTTGCCAGTGAACCACACGCTCTTCAAGGGGTATCGGTCCCCCCATATGCTGGTGCACTCCGACGCTCACCAGGATGCCGTTCACGAAGTGACTCAGCGCTTGGAAGAGCTTTACGCCGCCATCACCAGCACGATTTTGGCAGCCAAAGACGATTTCCCCCTCGAGCTGATTCTGTTTGCCAGCGAGAGGGATTTTCACAAGCTGAGCCCCAACTCCCTGCAAGGCATCTTCATTCAAGTGCGCAACCGCGGCGTTATGATGATGTTTTACAGAGAAGGGAGCAATGAATGGGGCCCAGCCGGCCTCCGCAGCGACTATGTACAAGTTGCCGTGCATGAGATGGCGCATCGGCTGCTCGACGATGTCATGCCGCACGCACCCTCTTGGTTCCATGAAGGACTCGCGTCGTTTCTCGAGACCGCTTTTATCCGGGAGGGCCATGTGTGGTATGGCCTCCCAAGCGCGAGCATTATGGCGGCCTTGCAAAAGGGCCCCATCCTGCCCCTGCCCGACCTTCTTTCCACCACAGTTGACAAGCACAGTTGGACCAAGGCCCGTTATTACGCAACGGCATGGTTGCTGCTCAACTACTTTATGGTTGGCAACGGAGGGCGCGAAGTTTCGCGCTATCGACATCTTTGGCAGCGCTTGCAAGAGAAGCCAGAACGATCTAATTGGGCCGATGTTTTGATCGATGTTTTCGACGGCAAGCCACTGGCGGTTATCGAAGCGGAGCTCCAAAACTACGCCGATGTGATGATTGTGGGCCGCTCCCGCGCGGCAAGGCTTAGACAAATGCCCATCACCGCTGTTGGCGAAGTGCCTGTGCGCGAGCGTGAAGCCGATCCGGAATTTGTAGAAGAGGCCTGTCGCGTCCTCCAAGCAAATCAGGGAGTTCACTGACGATGGCGCTGGGGCTAAGCTTGCAGTCCAAGCCCGACATCCGGCGCGGCGAGCGCCAAGCGTTTGCTGCGCGTTAAGGTGGGGCGAACGAATGATGCGACGCCCAGCGAACCGTACTCAGGCGCGGGCTCGCATCTTTCACAGATGACATCCAGTGCGCGTCGGGCTTGCAGTTGAGTTCTGCGAAAGATTGTCGTTGAGAGCGCACCCGCTTGTTCGATTTAATCGTGGGCCTTGCACCAACCTCGCTCGGGAGGGCACCTCGTGAATACGATGGTGCCGCCACCTGCGGGTCGTGCTTGGAGCACAGCCGAAAAAACTTCCCCTTCGCGCTCGAAGGCGCCCACGAGCTGATAGGCATGAGGCACGCCGAGGTCAGACCACGGCAAGGAGAAATCGAAATGCACGAAGCCGTCGTCCCGCGTCCATCCCGCCTCGACCGTTCCGCAGTTGGCACCTTCGAGCATCGAGCGCCCTTCTATGCTGATATCGGGGCCGCAAACCTTTCCCGTGATCGCTCCATCGGAGAAATGGAGTTCGGCCTCGAAGGGATCCTCGAAATCCGAACTCGTCCAACGACCGCTGCGGGCGGTTGCATTCGACGGGCTGCCCTTTTCGAGAGCCTCCCCGCCGCTAGGTTGAGATGACGACGGGCTTTCCTTTTCTTCTGGGGAACTTGTTAGGGGCGATCCCTGGCAAGCCGCCACGAGCCCGGCAAAAACCAACAAACTGCTCCAACCAACGCACCGCACTTAGACACCATATCCCCGCTCAAATGGCCGCACAAGCCACTTGCAGTTCAGATTCCACCAACGCGCGCAGATCGCATATTGCACCACCTCGACCGCGCGAAGAGCTACCCTGGCTCTTAGGATTGGCTGAATGCTTCACGTGTCATCGGGAATGGGACGGGTGGCGCAGGGGCGCCGCTCACGGGCATCAACTTTTTCCGCGATATGCCAGCCCGTTGCACCAGCGCACCGTCCGTGCCCTTGGATGCGCAAAACTCGGCGCCAGCGGGAATAAAAAAGTTTAAAGAAAAACCGGCTCGGCGGCGCTCGGCGCATCAGGGTTGGCGTTATGTTTTCTCCACGCCATCGATCTGGCTTTGGGGTTTTGTTGCTGGCGGTATTGCCGCTGCTGTCTTGCTCCGGTGACGTGAGCCGGGGCGTCGCAACGGAACCACCCGCCGCGGCCCCAGAAGCCGCGGCCCCATCCCCCGAGGCCGCGCCGCAAGAGTCCCTACCGTCCGCACCGGCGTTGCCGTCGCCCGAGCAGAGCCAGTGCCAGGGGACGGCCACGCAAGCCTGGTGTAGCGGGTCGTGCATCGACTCCAGCACCAACAAAGATCACTGCGGCGCATGCAATCAACCTTGCGCGGGTGGCCAAGCGTGTGTGGATGGCGCCTGCGTTTGCGGTGAAGGACAAACCCTATGTGATGGCGAATGCCGCGACACGCGCGTGAGCGACAACCACTGTGGCACATGCGGCGTCGTTTGCGGCGATGGCGAACGCTGTGAAAACGGCGCGTGCGGACTCATCACCGGAGACGATGGGTGCGCGGGCTTGGCCACTGGCATTGGCATTTCCCACGTGGCCGTGTATCAGTCACTAAAGGTCCCGGTGATGGATTCTGGGGCCAGTGTGCCAGCGGCGCTGCGCAACGCCGACATCGTCGCCGGGCGAGAAACAGTGTTTCGCGTTTACGTGCGCCCAACTTCCACGTTTCAGCCACGCGACGTTTCAGCGCGGCTGTTGCTAATAAACGGCTCAGAGGAACATCGATACTACGCAAAGAAGGTGATTGAAAAGTCCTCTGACGATTTGGACCCGGTCACCACATTTCAGATCTCGGTGCCCGCCGGCGTGCTGACAAGCGAGTCGCGTTACAGTGTGGAACTGGGGGAGTGCGGGCAGCCGTCGGGGCCTGCGGCTATGGCACGATTTCCCGCGCAAGGAGATACGTCACTAGAGGTTCGAGAAACGGGAGGCATTAAAATCAAACTGATCCCCATTTTGGCCAATGGACGCTTGCCGGATGTTTCAAGCTCAGCGCTGGCCAAGTACAAGCAGCTCGTGGAAGCCATGTTCCCCGTGGCTTCCGTACAGATCACCCTGGGCGACCAAATTGACACGACTTACCCCATTGATTGGCCGGCCACGCTGGATCAACTGCGCAGCAAACGCATGAACGACACCGCCTCCGATGATGTCTACTATTACGGTCTAATCCGGCCCGAAGACAACCTGAGAAATCTTTGTGGTAGTTCATGCATCACCGGCATAGGTTACGTGGCCAACAGCCACTCGGCGTCGTTGCGTGTGGCTTTGGGTGTGGGTTTTGCCGATCGCTTTTCAGCCGAGGTGATGGCACACGAATTGGGTCACACGATGGGCCGCAACCACGCGCCTTGCGTGGAGGGAGGCTCCATGGATGGCGTTGACAAAGGTTACCCCTACACAAAAGGTGTCATTGGAAGCACGGGCTACGATTCGCAACGTAAAGCTTTTCTTTATGCCGATCGCAACACTGATATCATGGGCTATTGCAGCAACAAGTGGATCAGCGACTACACGTACAAAGCCTTGGCCGATCGGCTGGTGCAGGTGAACGGCATTGTTCAGGCCAATTTTGTGTCATCGGATGCCGTGCGCAGGTGGCGAGTGATGCTGGTTGACGACCAGGGGCCACGATGGGGTTTGCCCATTACGCAGCCTCGCTCTCCTGAAGGCGATCCCATCGTGGCGCGCATCGAAGATGAGCGTGGGGAGCTTTTGCAAGAAGTTGAGGCCTACCGCACGGAGATCTCTGATGGCGGCGGCGCGAGCATCTTGATCCCCGAGCCGCAGCCAAATTGGCACGCCGTGCGCATCTCAGGACACGAAGCTTTGCCTTTCAAGAAGTCGTGACCGGCTAATGGCCGCTGGCGGGGGCCGCAGAAGGCCGCAATTGCAGCTTGGGGCTTCAGTAGGTCGCGGTTCATCTCGGCTATGACCTCAAGGCAATGCTCTTAGGGAATGCCACCAACGTCTCTAAGGCTCCACAGTCACGATCACGCGTCGAAATGCGTATAGCTGTGGCTTTCCTGAGTCGGTCACTTCCAAGATCACGTGCATGGTTCCCCCCTGGGGCTTGCGGCCTCGCGTGGCTGGTGGTGCCACGAACGTCAGCTTGGCAGCTTTGTCGCCTTTGAGTTTCACCTTTTGTGTGACCTCCAAATCAAGTGTTCCGGCTTCAGGGTACACGAACCAACGGTAGCTGAGACGCTGACGAGCATCAGGATCGAATGAACCCTGTGCAGATAGCGACACGCTCTCGCCTGCTTTTGCGCTTATCGCTACCGCCGCTTTTGTGTTGTTGCCATTTACGATCGCCACCGGATTGTGATTTGCACCCTTCCACGTAGGCGTTGCCGACCAATCAACCCGCGCCGCAAAATCGTGCTGAAACGCGCGGCGCCAGCGCCAAACCGTGGCTTGTTCCGAGGTGTGTTGCAGCAAAAACGGCGGCGCGCCTCGTGGCGGCTTTTTCATACCGGGCCAAGATAGATCAACGGTGTCGCGGCTGTTTGTGTAATACGGTCGCGTTTCCGCGAAGGTGGGGCGAAGCTTGTAGCGGCCACCCCATCCGCCCCATGAAGGGTCTTCGTGCCCACCAAGGCCATTGTCGATGAGATTCAGGAATGACGGCGTGTCGCCTTCCATGATGTATTCAACGCGTGGATAAAGCGCGCCCAGGGGGCCGTGGTTTTTGCGGATGTTTTCATCAAGCCAAGGGTTGTCCACCAACTCGAAGTCAACGCCCGGCCCGTTTTTGTAAAAACGATCGCCCCCGATGCCTGACCAGGTTGCGTAGTGATATTCATCGGCCCCAATGGCTTTAGGGCTAGCGATGTAGAACAAGTTGGGATAGGTCGCGCGCAAATGCGCCCCCGCGTCGTCTTGGTCGGAGATGGTGTACACGCGCAGCTTCGCTACCAACGCCTCCATCTGGGCTTTGCTTTTGGATTTTCCTGCATCAGCCAGGGCCTGTGCCAAGGTGTTGGCGCCGCCCCACACCGAAATCCACAGGGGCCGCGGATCGGGACGCGAAGCGGCTTCGATGATCAATCTCGATCCATCCGAGCTCTTGCCCTCACCAACGGCGGCCATTCCATAGCCAGGGTTGCCCGCTTTGCTGACATCCAGCAGTTGTTGCACGGTTGGCCATCCGGCGGCGTGCACCATCAAGTTGTCGCGCACTTCACCGTAGGTGTTCACAAACGACTGAATGATGTCTAGCCGCGGCTTTTGCTTGAGATGAACCGACGTGGTGGCCACCAAGCCTTCCACGTCCATCTCGTTTGAGTACAACAAGAAGCGCACAAGCGACATCTCATCGTCTGGCTCGTTAGAGATGTCGGTGAGCACAATCACACGGGGCTTGTCGGCGCGTTCAGAGATGGGGCCTTGTTGCGCCCAGGCACCAGACGCTGCAGTGGAGATCCCCAAACTAAGTAGACATGCATAAGTCAGCGGCTTAATCACCCGCGAACGCTACGCTCGTTGTGCTTTGCATTTCAAGCGTTGATCCTTGCCTCGCAAGGTATTCAAAGCATGGGCATGCCCTAACGGCACGCAGGCGAATGCGCCCCTGCGCTTGAACGCCCGCCCACCAAGATCACGCGGTGTGCGCTAACTTGGCAAGTGACGCGCTGCTCTTTTAACAGCCTTTCGCTACCTCCGCATTTCCCGTCTTGACCAGGATGCTTGTTGTCTCTCTATGCATGGGACAACTAGCGCGATGACGGCCCAAAGCGGACTTCTGAACAGTGTTTTCGGAATTGCGAGCGGCGTCCGTTATGCTGGAGAGCGTCGCCCGTCCGATGGTGTGGAAAGGCGGGTGAATGAGAAGTCTATGGACGAAGCCGGCCTCGCCGAAATTTATGAGCGTTACTCCCCAGCAATCTTCGCGCACTGTCGCCGATTGCTGGGCTCGGGCGCGGCTGCCCGCGACGCCACGCAAGAGGCGTTTGTTCGGGTTTTGGCCAAAGGACCCAAGCAGCTGCTGGGCGAAGATGCCCTGCGTTATGTTTACCGTGTGGCCACCAATGTGTGCCTGAATCAAATTCGCGAGCGCCGGGTTCACGACCGAGCCGCCCCAGCCATCATGGCCCGTTCGGCGGGTGGGGGCAGCGCCGAATCACGGCATTCGGACCGCCAATTTGCAGCGGCGCTGTTGGAGAAGTGCGACGAGACCGGCACCGCCATCGCGTTCATGTTTTATATCGATGAAATGTCTCAGGTTGAGATCGCCAAGACCCTAGGCATCACCCGTCGCACCGTGTTCAACCGTTTGAAAAAAATCGAAGGTCTTGCGCACGAGTTGCTCAGTGCCCGCGGCCGCAATGAACAACCCGCAGACTCGGAGGCCGGGGCTGCATCTGAAGACCACCTTGAAGGGGAAGGGACAGGGACATGAACGCTGCGAAGCAAGACTGCCCTCCGCGGCTGGATTTGGCCGCCTGGGCCAGCACGGCCGCCACAATGGCCGCGCCATCGTCATCCATGCACACGCATGTGCAAAGCTGCCCTAAGTGCAGCCGCTACGTGCAAGAGCTGCAAGACGCGCGTCAGGAGCTTTTGGGCCCCGACCCGGCGTGGACCAGCCGCAACGCCGCGCGCACCATTTTGGCCACCGCCGAAGCGCGCAAACGCTCGCGCACGGGGTGGCGTTGGGCGTGGCCGGTGGCCGCTTTGCCCGCCGCCGCCTTGGTGGGCCTATTTGTGATGTCGGGGCGAAACGTGCCTGACAATGGCGCAGAGGCCATCACCGCAGCCGGCTCAGTGCGCACAAAAGGTTCCTTGGCGTTGGCGATTGTGAGCAAGCGCGGCGAAGCGCTGTTTCCGATCAGCGATGGCGATGAAGTGTTGGCCGGCGACCGTTTGCGTTTTGAATACACCCAAGCGCAGCCCGGTTTCCTCATGGTCTTCAGCGTTGACGATCAAGGCACCGTCTCGCCGTATTACGACGACGACCGCCTGAAAAGCGTGCCGGTCACGGCAGGCTCCAGGATCGCATTGCCAGGCTCTGTGGAGCTTGACGATCACAAGGGTGTTGAGCGCGTGTTTGCTTTGTGGTCGCCGCAACCTCTTGAGGGCGGCGCGGTGCAAGCGGCCGTGAATCAAGCGTTGGCACAAGCGGGTGGCAACGTGGCCAATGTGGTGAAGCTGCCGGTGCAAGCCCAGCAAACCAGCGTGTTGTTGCGCCGGCCTTAAACGGCTGGCGCTGCGCGCGCTTTGACGCCGCGCGCGCTTTGACGACGCGCCTGTGAGGGTGATAAGCCATGGGCCATGGGATCACTTACCGGCAAGCGTGCTTTGGTCACAGGGGCAGGTCATGGCATTGGTCAAGCTGTGGCTTGCGCGCTTATGCAAGCGGGCTGCGACGTGGTGGCACACCATCGCGGCGATCCTGAGCTTGCGCTGCAAGATCTGGCGGCGCAATTGGGGCGCAAACAAGCCTTCATTCAAGCCGACCTTTGCGATCCAGCTGCGGCACACGCGTGCGTGCAACAAACGGCATCATTTTTAGGTGGCATCGACATTTTGGTGAACAACGCTGGAGGGCTTGTGGCTCGGCGTCGTCTTGATGAGATTGACGAAGCGTTTTGGCAGCAGGTGATTGCCATTAACATGAGCACCATGCTGAATGTGACCCAAGCCGCCACCCCATGGCTTGCGAAGGCAGGCGGCGCCAGCATCGTGAATGTCGCCTCATTGGCCGGGCGCAAAGGTGGCCACGCGGGCTCTTTAGCTTACGCCACCACCAAGGGCGCGGTGCTTACCTTCACCCGGGCGCTCTCCACCGAATTGGCGGGCCTGGGCATTCGGGTCAACGCCGTGGCCCCTGGGCTTATCTTGGGCACCAAGTTTCACAACACCCACACCACGCGTGAGGCAGCAGATCTGACGGTGGCGTCCATTCCTTTGGGGCGGGCGGGCACTGTGGAAGATGTCGCCCGCCCGGTGGTGTTCCTGGCGTCGGAGTATGACGGCTTCATCACAGGCGCCACCTTGGATATCAACGGTGGCGTGTACTGCGCCTAGTTAAGGTAGCTGCAGCCCCAACTAGAGGACAAGGCCTCCCAGCGCCGAAAACGGTCCGGCGATTGCATCGTATCTGTACGAAGCAAAAAGGGGGAGTCATGACGGGAATCTTGAAGCGATGGGCCGGTGTGTTTTCGGTAACCTTTGCCACCTCGTTGGCCACAATTGTTGCAGGGTGCGCGGGATCGCAACGCACCGATCGTGTGGTTACGACGGCAGATTGCCCGCGAGGCGGCGAGGCCAGCCAATTTGAAATTCGGGAAGGCCGGCGGAAGCTGCACGTGCGCGTGACCGCGCGCGATTACGCCCAGGCCAAGGCCATTCAGGAGGAAGCTGAAATGCTGGGGCGCTATCTCTTACTCGCGCAGTTTCGCGGCGTCGAAACATCCGAAGAAGCTTTGGTGCAAAGGCTTTCCATCGATGCCCATCCCCGCGGGGTGGAGCTATCGTTCTTGGTGAACGAGACTGAAGACATGCAGGCGCTTCGCGCGCGAACCGAGGAGCAGGTTCGCGAATGGAGCCAAGACGCGTGTCCAATCGGCGCTGCTCCTGTGGCGTCGCGATAGGCATGCCGAAGGGTAGGTAACATTCGCACCGTGTTAAAGCGCGGGCGGGCATGGCATGATGGTGTCCATGTCCGCCCGATGGTTTGTCGCTTTGCCAGTTTTTGCATCGCTGTTTATTCCCTTAACATCGCATGCCCAGAGATTGAATGTGCTCGCAAGCGGCACGTCGTTGAATCCAAAATCCGACAACTCAACGTCGTACATCGAGGTGACTGGTTTTAACGCTGGTGGGCTTCAAACCTACCAGCATCGCTGTGAACCAAACGTCTTGTGCGCGCCTCCTCAAATCGATGGCACCATGAGCGCTTCGTCTCGTTTGGTGTACGACTCCTCCCGAGAACGCCTCACCAACTGCAATGGCGTTGCTACCGGGCCCTCCGATAGCTGCGAAAAAGCCAATGGTATCTTGACCGCCACAACGCAGGTGCGGCTTGGAAAACTGAAGATCACCGCCAAGCCAGCTACCGGATTTGCAGGTCTAACCTTAAGCACAGTTGGCGCCCCGGTGAGGTTGCAGTTCCCAGACAGCGCAGATGATCATTGGACGTTTGGCTATTCGAACTCGAATTTCGGAGCGGCCAATGAATATAAAAACGTTCCGGCGGGACCGTACCGCGTGATCGCTGCTGACCTGCCGTCCCACTGCCACCCAACCCAAACCAACACCGATTTGATCTTCACGGTTCCCGAATACAACAGCGAAGCGGATCAACGAGAGCTCGTGGTTTTGTTTCGAGGCAACTCGTGCGATGTCTCAGTCACCCGGACCGCGGCCCAAGGCGTAAGCATTGGATCGCTTTCAAGTTCACCTTCTGGTCTTGAGTGCGCCGCGGGCGCGGGAGTGTGCAAGGGTAGCTTTGCTTTCGACACGAAGGTGACCCTGACTCCATCGGGACGCTATTCGTGGACCGTGGGTCAAGGCTGCGCGCCAACAGGATCGCCGTGCAAGATTTCTATCACCTCTGATCGCGTGTTTACGCTCCGCTACAGCTCGGACGTAGGCGTTGACCCCATTCCAGGGCCTGAGGACGCCGGCGTACCCGTGACCGATGCAGGGGTTGTAGACCCGTCGGATGCCTCAGGGTCACAGGGCCTAGCTGATGCGGCTGGCGATTTGCCGCAACCCGACGCAGCCGGCGCACCTCAACCCGACGCAGCAGCAGACAAATCTGATGGCGGTGGTTGCGCGATGGCAGGCCCGCGGCAGGCTGGCGGCGCTTATGCGGGTTTGCTGGTCGCGCTTGGCAGTGCCCTCTGGTTGCGACGCCGCCGATGGCGAGGAAGCCAGCGCTCGAACGACGTTGGCTCGACGACCACCT
>JBBSJE010000072.1:0-26061 GCA_038257535.1 Polyangia bacterium | reverse complement strand
GCTGTGACCATGCGGTTGATGTTTTGGCGATAGCCGCGGTCAACCTTGTAAGGCCACGTCAGATCCAGTTCAATTTCCGTTTCGCGGAAAAACTGCGAGATCGTGTCCACAGCCAGCCGGCTGGCGATTTCGCCCGAAGCGTGGCCGCCCATGCCATCGGCCACGATGCACAGCCGCTCGCTTTTGGGCAAGTAGAAGCTGTCTTCGTTGTGTTCGCGTTTGAGACCAACGTTGGTTTCGCCGGCAAAGCGAACCCGCATCCCGTCCAAGGGAAACGATGTACTCATAGGATCTTGGCACCCATGCTGAAACGTCATGCTAACGCTGCCGGGTGGGTGGGAGCAAATCCCTTGTGCCTTTGCTGTTAAATAGTGGGTTTGGCCAATCGCAAACTGGGCCCCAACCGCAAATCCAGGGGGCCCTGGCTGCGGTACATGTCGCCATCAATGGTGTAGGGCATGTGTCCCGCCTCGGGTTCAAGCCGCAGGACGGTTGCCAGCCGGCTGTCGGCGCGAGCGGGGGCGATGCCGTGACCCATCTTCACCGGCAGCAGGTCGGCCAGCAAAGACACGGGCTGGCCGTTGATCAACACAACGTTGAAGCGGTTGGCATCTTCGTCGGCCCGGTGGTTCAACTTGAAGCCCAGGCCCACCTCGCGCACCGTGGCGGCCGAGATCGCCGTGAACTGCGTGCCCGCCACGACTTCCCCATCCACCAGCACACGCCCCAGAAACGGTGCCAGGGTGCGCGCCCCGTAGTCGCCTCCCGTCACTTTGGATGACACCGCTCGCAGGGCGATCCAGGCAGCCCGCGCGGCGCCGTAGGAGCCGGTGGCGTAATACTCCTGCAAGAAGCCTGCGATCACGCCATTGCCGAAGACAAAACCGTAATTGTCGCCCACGTGCATGCAGCGCCGGTTGACCGCATCGATGCCACGACCCTCGCGCACCCGGTTTGCCAGCCTGGACATGAACAACACCGGGTCGGCGGCAAGCCCCAAAGACCGCGGCACCACGTTCATGGTTCCGCCCGTGAGCAGCGCCAAGGGGGGCAGCGGACGATCCCCAAAAGCAGGAATCAGCCGCGTGAGGATGCTGTGCACGGTGCCATCGCCTCCGTGTATGGCAATCACATCAGGGGGTTGTTTGGCCAAGGCTTGCACCAGATCGCCTATGGCGTTGAGAGAAGGGGGGCTCAGCACCACGCCCGTGTCGCCCATGGCCTGGGCCAACGCATGTATGCCCGCCGGGTTGCGGCGGTTGGCGCGAGAGCGGGGGTTGATGAATAGGGCGATGCCCACGGGCTCATGTAAACCCGGTGCAGGCACCCGCCGCAAGGGCGGTGGGCGAGATTGTGTTCAGGAGGGTGGGTTTATTTTCGGCGCAGGGGCTTGGGCTAGGGCAGCGCGGCCGAGACCGTTGCGTTGCGTCTCAACTTACTGGCTTACTCAACCGATGCTGCAGTGAAAGGCTTTTTCTGGCTCTAGGCCAGTGGCATCGCACCCAAACTTTGTTGAACCACAATGGGACTTGCAGATTTTGTGACCCCAGCACAAACAACCCCACCCGCAGCGGAAGGCCGGCTGGCCGACAGGCCGGTGCCACGTTTGGTGCAGCAGCTGTACCGCAAACGTGTGACAGGCCGGCTGATCTTGCTCGATGAATCGGGGGACGAGAGCGTCGTGTTTCTGCGCGAAGGTTCTGCGGTGCACATCGATCGCCCCAACGACCTCGATCGCTTGGATAGGGTGCTTTCCGAGACTGGCCTGGTGTCGGAACGGGTTTTGTCCCGTGCCGAGGAGCTGGCGGCCCAGCAGCAAAAACGCTTGGGGCAGGTCTTGGTTGAATTGGGTGCCCTGTCACCGGACGTTTTGTCGGATGCGATCCGCGCCCAGTTGCGGCGCAAACTCATTCGCTTGTTTTTCATCCGCAAGGGCCGCTACGAGGTCTTTTTGCATGATCACGACTATGGCCGCGACGATGAACTCGCCCGCATTCGCTTGGATCCTCGCAGTTTGATTTATCCCGGCATTCGCACCGCTTATGACGACGTGCGCTTGATCGACGAATTGCGCCCGCTGATAGGTTTTGGCTTTCGGTTGGTGACATTACCGCTGGGGTTTCTTGAGGCCATGGGGTTTCCCGCCACGGAGCCCGTGGTCTGCAGCCTGCACAAGCGTTTGTTGCGGCTTGAAGATCTAAACGGCGTTGGGCCTAAGCCCGCCGACACGCGCGCGGCCGTGCTTGCGCTGCTGTATTCAGATTTGCTCGAAACGGAACGCTTGGTTGATGAGGCGCCAGCCCCGATCGCAACGCTTGACCCCGGCAGCGCCCAGGCCCGCATCGCGCAAGCGCTGTCGCCGGTGCCTTCCGCACGCAACCCTGCGCGGCCTCCCCGCATTTCGCCGCTGCTCAACGCCCCGCAATCGGATACGTCGCCGCATCCGCCCCAGCCACGCATTCGCCTTGGGTCGGGCGATGGCGTTCCCCGCGCGATCCCTCCGGGAAGCCCCGGGCCCCTCATCGTGGGGGGGGAATTGCGCAAGCGCATTGAGGCTTTGATGCCCTCGATTGATGCGATTGGTTTGTTCGAACTGCTTGGTCTTAGCGAAGCCGCCACACCCGAACAAGTCAGCGCCGCCTATATGCAAGGCGTGCGGCAGTTTCATCCCGACCGCTTGATGGGCTTGGGTCTGGGGGATCTGGTGAAGGACGCCGAGCGCATCATGGCCAAGTTTGGCGAGGCTTCCTCGGTGCTCTGCGATCCGAAGCGCCGCATGGAGTACGTTCGCAAACTGCGCGGCCAGCCCAGTGAAGCGGACACGGCTCGCAGCATCCTTGATGCCGAACAATCGTTTCGTCATGGCGAGACAGCGCTGAAGCGGGGCGATGTGGTCAAAGCGCTGGAGTGTTTCACAGACGCCGTTAAACGCAGCCCGTCAGAACCTGAATACCGTGCGTATCTGGCGTGGGCGCGCTACAGCGAATCACCGGCGCGGCGGGCGATGCTGGCGGCCGACACCCTGCGCATCATCCGCGAGGCGCTTAAGGAGCGCACCCACTTTGCCCGCGGTCACTACTGGATCGGCGAGATCATGAAGAACCAGGGCGAAAACGATGCGGCTGAAAAAGCGTTTCGCGATTGCCTGGAAGTGGACAAAGACTTTCTTGAAGCCGAACGCGAGATGCGTTTGATCGACATGCGGCGAAACAAAGCCAAAGGCAAAACAACCGAAGCGCCCGTCGCCATAGCATCGGGCGGCAAAGCGCAAGGGTTGTTCGGGCGCCTTCTTAAACGCTAACGTTTTGCAGGCGCCCGGGTGGCTATTCGTCGCCCGCGTCTTCGGCTTCGGCTTCGGCTTCAGGCGATTCGGTCATCAGTGGATACCACTGACCGAAAATGCCCGAAATCTGTTGTGCCTGCTTAATGCTGGACACGTTGAAGTTCGATTGTTTGCGGTAACTGCCCTTGAACTTCTTGAACCGCACGATTGCGATCTTGGGCGCGCGGAACTTGCTCGTGTTCTTGTCCAGCTCTTGGTAGAGGAACATGATAGTGGCCCATGTGCCTTTGGTAAGCACTTCTTTGGCCAACTGCTTGCGAACCAGAACACCCTGGTCTTCGTAGTCGTATGTGATTTCGTCGAGCGTCTCTGCCATCTTGATTTCCTTTGTCGGACGCCCCTGTTTACGTCAGGAGGTGCTCGCCGACAAGGCCATCAAGCTTAACAGCAGCGATTTGCGGTCAGATTCTGCCAAGCGCACGAATTCAATGCCCATGCCCGCCCCCGCCTGCGTGCCCCGGGTGGTGCGAACCACGCGCGCCGTACCCCTGATGCTGCGGCCTCCCGGTAACGCAATCTCCACGTTCAAGAGCTCGCCTTCTTCCAGCAGCAGGTCAGAGCGCAGAAAAGCGCCGCCTTCGGAAAGATCGCCAGCGTTGAAGCTGATGTGCCCAACCACTTTGGGGCCATCGACCGTGGAGACGTTGATGGTGAGATCCGCGCGGCGCCGGGTGTGCTTGCGCTGATCTTTGCGACCTTGAGCGGCTTTCACAGCCCCAATTCCACCAAAGCAGACGCCCGGGTTTCCAAGGTGAGACGTGCGGACTCGCCGCCCAAACTCACCATCTGGCGGTTCCGCCACACCACGTCCAGCGACACCGGCACCTCGCCAGCAACCCCGGCCAGGCGGCCCATCAGTTCAGCAGGAATGGTGACACGGCCATCGGCCCCGACGGGGCAAGCGGCCCACGTGGTGGCGCCAAACGGGCGCAATTCGACAAACGTGGCCTTGGGCCCCACAACGGTGAGGTGCAGCCCATTGCGGCCCCCCAGCTTGCTGCCGCTGCGAACCAGGGCGCCGTTTTCGTCCAACATGCTAGGCGATGCGGGCAGGGGCACCACCAGATCGGGGCCGCCCTCGGATTTCAAGGTGAGGCTCAAAGGCAATTCGGCAAGATCTTCAGGGCCTGCCTCGGCCACAACGCCGGTGACCACGGCCGCCAAATCGGGATAAACCCGGGGCACAGGCCGCAGCGCGGACGCGGGCGAGAATTCTACCGAGAATCGCGACAAGGCTTCCAGTTCAACCCCACCGTGCGCTTCGCGCAGCACGCGGATGGTCTCGTCCACCTGCCGAAGGGCGCATTTGCCATCGGGCCCGGCCAGCAGCAGCGGATCCACCGCGCCCGCCACCTGGTCAGACGCCAAACCCACGACCCGCGCTTTGAACGCCACGAGCGAGGCAGAAGGCGGGCCGCCCGAGGGGGCGTCGAGGCGCACCACAAGTTCCGACACCAAATGCCCGCTTTGGGCGTAGCTTTCCTCGCCGTCGGTTGCGTCCGTGTGCAAGGGCCGCGTGTTGCCGTCGCACGCACCTAGGGCGGCAGCCCCCAAAAGGGCCAAAACACATCTAGGGAATTCAACCTTGAAACGCACGGGAGGAGGCACTCTAAAAGCGGATGGGGGCAGAAGGCAAACATTATACCGGTGCTGCGATGTGTCCGCCAGCGCACCCCCTCAACCCCTTGGCATTCAAGGAGTCTTACCCCTGTTAGTGCGACCGCCCCAACGTGTCGGCTTTCACGGCGCCGCGCTCACCCATGGGTTCGGGCGGGCCCACGGTGGAATCTTTGGTGGTTTGCGCTTCCATTTCGGCGTTCAGCTCGGCGCCCAGCAACAACGCGAACGCGGACAGATAAATCCACATCATCAACGCGATGCCGCCGCCGATGGCGCCATAGGTTTCGTTAAATGAGCTGAAGCTGCTGACGTACAGGGAAAGCCCCGCCGAGGCGGCGATCCACAACCCCGTGGCGACGGCGGCGCCCCAAGTGACCCAGCGCGAACGCGCGCGGTCGCGGTACGGCGCCACGGCGTACAGCACTGCCAAACCCACCATCACAAACGCCGCCAGGGTGGGCCAGCGTCCAAAGCGCAAAAGCGCCTCGCCCACGCCACCCAAACGCAAAAAGTCGAGTACAGCGGGTAAAACCGCCACCAGACCCAAGGCGACGATGCCCGCGACGATAAACCCCAAGGTTAGCAGCAGCGCCACGCCTCGCTGTTTCACCATGCCGCGGCCTTTGCGTTCTTCATAGGCAATGCCAATGGCGTCCATCAACTTTTCTGTGCCCGCCGAGGCGCTGAACAGCGCGCCCGCAATGCCGAAAACGGCGCCCCAACCCAAGCCCGAGCCGGAGCGGCTTACAAGCGCGCGCAGCTGCTCCGCAAGCACCCTCCGGGCGTCCGCCGGCAGCACACTTGAAGCGGATTGAATTTGGCTTTCAACTTCTGCAGGCGAATACACCAGCCCATAAATCGAAACGATCGCGATCAAGGCAGGAAAAATGGCCAACATGGCGAAAAACGCGATGCCGCCAGCGATCATCACGAGGTTGTGTTCGTTAATTTTTGCTTTCACCCGCCACAGCACGTCTTTCCAACCCTTGGCCGGGATCTCCGATGGCTTGTTGGCTTGGCGGCCATGTTCAATCGCCTCGGGCGTGTGTTGCCCCTCGCCGACGTTTGGCACCGGTTTGCCGTTGCGACTCTCTTTGGTTTCGTATGTTTGCGTGCGCATGCGTGGCCCAAACCTTTGAAAAGCAAGTTGTGGGCCCACCGGTGCACCTCTGTTTTCGCGGCCGGGCCCCCCTGTTTGTCACGCATTCGTGACCAAGGGTACGTTCCACGCGAAACGCGGCCGGGCGTTTGTGTGGGCAGCGCCAGGCCTAAGCTGAGGGCACAGCGTCAAATTAAAAAAAAACCTAGCTCCCGTTTGCTCTTCACCCTGGTAAAAAGCCTGTTTCCGGGCTGGGCGTCCGGAATTCACCTGAGCTGAGGCGCTATGTCCCGCATCGATCCCACCGAACTAAGACAAATCGCAACGTTGGCCCGCCTGGCGCTGCAAGACGAAGAAGTGGCGCAGTTAACCCGCGAATTGGACGGCATTCTCGATTACATCGCCACCGTGCAGGCCGTGGACACCACCGGCGTTGAACCGCTGACCCACGCCGTTGGCTTTGCATGCCCTTTGCGCCCAGACGAGGTGCAGCCCTCGTTGAACAATGACGATGCGTTGGCCAATGCGCCCCGGCGTCACGAGCGGTTCTTCGAGGTGCCGCGCATCGTGCCGGTGGCGGGACAAGGTAGCGGGGGAGATTCCTAATGTCGCAAGCTTTGCATGAGGTGCTGGCGCAACAATCGATCGCGGCGCAAGGGCATGCGGTGCGCTCCGGTGCGATCAAAGCGCGGGCCTTGACCGACGCGTACCTAGACCGCATTGAACGGCTTGATCCTCAAATTGGAAGCTACTTGCTGATCAACGCCAAGGGCGCGCGCGCACAAGCCGAACGGGTGGACGCGCAAGTGGCCGCGGGACAGGACCCTGGCCCTATGGCGGGAGTGGCTTTGGGCATCAAGGACATCTTTGTCACCAAGGGAATCGAAACCACCTGTGGCTCGCGCATGCTCAAAGGCTTTGTTCCGCCTTACGAAAGCACGGTCACGCAACGCTTGTCGAACGCGGGCGCTGTGAATTTGGGCAAGCTCAACATGGACGAATTCGCCATGGGTTCGTCCAACGAAAACAGCGCTTACAAGCCTGTGCGCAACCCTTGGGATCTCACCCGCGTGCCGGGCGGCTCATCGGGGGGCTCAGCGGCGGCGGTGGCGGCGAACTTGTGTGCCGGCAGCTTGGGCACCGACACCGGCGGGTCCATTCGCCAACCCGCCGCGTTTTGTGGCGTTACAGGACTCAAGCCCACGTATGGTCGCGTGTCTCGCTATGGCGTGATCGCGTTTGCGTCGTCGTTGGATCACCCAGGGCCGTTTGGCCGCTCGGCGCAAGATGTGGCGGCGCTTATGGAAGTGATGGCCGGCGCCGATCCCTTGGATGCCACCTCAATTTCGGCGCCTGTGGGTCGCTATCAGCAAGCCTGCGAGGCGGGGCTTTCGGGATTGCGTTTGGGTGTGCCCGCTGAATATTTTCAGTCGGGCATGGATCCGGTGGTTGAAGCGGCGGTGCGGGCTTCGATCGACGAATTGGCGCGCGCGGGTGCGCAGGTTGTGCCGGTATCACTGCCGCACACTTCGTACGCAATCGCCACTTATTACTTGGTTTGCACCGCCGAGGCGTCATCGAATTTGGCCCGCTACGATGGCGTGAAGTACGGGCATCGCACACAAACCGCGGGATCTCTCAATGAACTTTACGCGCGTTCGCGCGGTGAAGGGTTCGGGCCTGAACCCAAGCGGCGCATCGTGCTGGGAACATATGTGTTGCGATCAGGTTTTTACGACGCCTATTACGGCAAAGCGCTGAAGGTGCGGCGTTTGATCGCCAACGATTTTGCGCAGGCGTTTGCCAAATGCGATCTGCTGCTAACCCCCACCACACCCATGACGGCGTTTCGTTTGGGCGAAAAGTCAAACGATCCGTTGCAGATGTATTTGGCCGACATCTACACCGTGGCGCCCGCCCTGGCCGGTGTGCCCGCCATGGCGTTGCCGTGTGGCTTTTCGCCCGAAGGTTTGCCCATAGGCATGCAGCTGATTGGCCCCACCCTGGGTGAAGAAACTTTGTTCCGCGTGGCTGGCGCTTATCAAAAGCTCACCAGCTGGCATCAAAAATTGCCATCCCTTGCGGTGGTGGGGAGCCAAGCATGAGTCCGCTGGAGAAATACGAGCCCGTCATTGGGTTAGAGGTGCACGTTCAGCTGGCCACCCACAGCAAAATCTTTTCCGGATCTTCCACCGCGTTTGGGCTTGCCCCCAATGCGGCCACGGATCCCATTGTGTTGGGCTTGCCCGGAAGCTTGCCTGTGCTCAACAAGGCAGGCGTTGAGATGGCGGTGCGCTTGGGGCTGGCTGTAGGGTCGCACATTCGCCCGGAATGTCGATTCTCCCGCAAACACTACTTTTATCCGGATCTTCCCAAGGGCTATCAGATCTCGCAGCACGACGAGCCTCTGTGCGAAGGCGGTGTGGTGAAGTTTCGTTTTGCCGGTCAACCGCATGAGGTGCCGCTCACGCGCATTCATATGGAAGAAGACGCGGGTAAGAACATCCACGCCGAAGGCGGTGTTTCGTGGGTTGATTACAACCGCGCGGGTGTGCCGTTGTGTGAGGTGGTTAGCGAGCCGGCTCTGCGCTCTGCCGATGAAGCCGCAGAATATTTGCGCGCCTTGCGCCGCTTGGTTCGCTACCTGGGCATCAGCGACGGCAACATGGAAGAAGGCTCTATGCGCTGTGACGCCAACGTGTCCTTACGTTTGCGTGGCGCCAAGGAACTGGGCACGCGTGCCGAGCTCAAAAACATCAACAGCTTCAAAAACGTAAAAGAAGCGATTGAACACGAGATCCGCCGGCAGGCGGCCCTGCTCGATTCAGGCCAAACGGTGGTGCAAGAGACCCGGTTGTGGGATGCGGACCGGGGGCGTTCGCAATCGATGCGCTCAAAGGAAGACGCGCACGATTACCGGTATTTTCCTGAGCCAGATCTGCCACCGCTGCATGTGGACGAAGCGTGGCGCGCGCGGGCGCAGGCCAGCTTACCTGAGCTGCCTGAAGATCGTTTTGCTCGCTACACCACGCAGCTAGGGCTGTCGGCACAAGACGCTGGGGTTTTGGTGGCAGAGCGCGAGGTCAGCGATTATTTCGACGCCGTGGTGGCTGCGGTTGCCGCAGAAGGCGCCGGAAAGAAAGCGGCCAATTGGGTGGTGAACGAAGTGTTGGCGCGGGTGACGGATCCTGTGGCCTTGGCAGCCGCCGACGTTCCTGTGCCGCCCGATGCGCTGGCGGCGCTTTTGGATCTGATCGAAAAAGGCACGCTTTCGGGCAAGCTGGCCAAAGACGTTTTTGGCCGCATGTGGTCCGAACGCCGACGCGCCGAAGACATTGTGGCCAAAGAAGCGGTGTCGCAGGTGTCGGACGAAAGCGTGCTTGAGCAAGCCTGCCAGCAAGCCATCGCCGCGTTTCCGAAAGAGGCCGAGCGGTTCCGCGCGGGCGACAAGAAACTGATCGGCTTTTTTGTGGGTCAAATCATGAAGGCCACTGATGGCAAGGCCAATCCCAAGGCGGTTAATCAAATCCTCTCAAAGCTACTGGCATAAAAAGCTTGCTTGCCCCCCGCCAGTTCGCTGATATGCACGAGCCCTTCTACCCCTGGTGCCAATTCAACGAACGCACCAAAGCTTTCCACGCGTGTGACCACGGCTTTGAATTTGGTTCCTGGGCCCATGCGCGAAGCAACGTCTAACCACGGATCCTGAGCCCGGTAGGGTCCACTAAGATGTCGCGGCAATTGTCTCATGATTCCGCGTAGATTCGTAGGCTTGAAAAGCCAGGCGAAAGCCCTGATTCTGGATGCTCGGCCCATGCTGCCGACCACGGGTGCAATTCATCATCGCGATGATCGCGTCTGCGATCGCTGACCGCATGGCACGCAAATCGATATACACGCAGGAAGAAGTGCGTGTGCTCATAAGAAGTGCTCGAAGCCGCCACTGGCAAGAAGCGCATAACCTTCACAGCAAGCCAGCGGCGACGCTTGGCCATGAAAGGCAAGCAGCTAACGGCGAAGGAGCGAGCCACTTGTTGCCAGCTTGTTCGGCCGGAAACGTCGTAACTACATGTTGCCGGCACGAAACGCTCCTTGCTCGAGAAACGAGACGGGGCATGCCCGGTCCACGCAACAACCGCTCGGCATCATGAGACAATTGGCGCACTGGGTATCCGAACACTACGACATCGGCGCCCCCACCGCGGTGGTTGCGCGGAATCGCGCTTAGGGCGGTGGTGGCACCCGCGGCAAGCATTTGAGCTACACCGTTAAGTGGGTGAAAGCGGCTGCCAGCATGGCTTTTGGCCAAGGCTAAGGCACTTCAGTCCAGCCGGTTTGTTGAAAGCGCAAACCGCCGTTGCGGGTCACATCGCTGATCGCGCCGCCAGCCACGAAGGTTTGGTTGAGCTGGCTTGTGACATCGTGCACCTTGCCTTGGGAATCGGTGTACACCACTTTTTCGCCCACGATAACCGCCGACGTCACAGGTTCAGCGATGAGTCCAATGCCCGCGCGCTGCACCGCTTGGTAGGAATTGATGTTGATTTCATGCAGCGCCAAGTTCGAGCGGCCGGTGCCGCAGATTTGCAGCGGCGGGGCGTACCACAGCGACATCACCACGAAGCCCGTGCCATCGCCTTTGAGAATGGCCAGCGGTGTGCTGGTGGGTCTGGCGTGCGCGGGCAGCGGTTCGTTGCAGGTGCCACCACCGCCACCCGCCATCAACATGTCCCTCTGTACGAATAGCGTTGGCCGCGCACCTATGGCTGCAACTCGATCACCACCCGCCGATAAGACGTTAGCGCGGGACTGCCCCCGTCGGTCACCTCCAAAACCAGGTGCGCGGTGCTTGGCGCGTTCCCCGCCAGCGCCGGACCGGTTACGCGGACTCGGGCTCCCGCTATCTGCAGCGGCAGCGTGCCGATGAAGGAGCCAGCCTCTTCGTAGACCCACCAATGAAACGACAGTGGGTGCCCGTCTGGATCGCGCGAGGCCGCCGCGTCGAAAGTATACGCCTCGCCCGCGTGCAGCCGCATTCGCCGCACCGCCGTGCCGAGATCGCCGTTCAACGCCGCAAAGGGTGCACGGTTGATCTGCCCCGGTGGGCGGACGCACCAGTCCATACGCGCGGCGAAGTCCCGTTGGGCGGCGTCGCGGAAGCGGTAGATGGCGGCCGCGCCCTCCGGTGCGTCGATGAAGTGGTGCGCGCCGGCCGGGCGGGGGACAAAGCGGCCACCCCAACCTCCAAGCGTCGGATCCTCCAGGTCGGCCAGGCCACGCGAGCCGCTGAGCAGGTAGAAGAAGGACGGCGTGTCGCCTTCCGTCACTCCTGGCGTTGCGCTCCAGCCCGCAGCCGGATAAGCCGCCCCCAACGCGCCATGGCTTTCGCGCACGTGCGTCTGCAGCCAGGTGCCGTCGGCAACCGCGTGATCGCTACCCGCGGCTGACCAGAGCATGCCGACGTAAGCCTTCATGTTGGCGATAACGAAGAGAGCGGGGAATTGCGCCTCGATCCAGGCGCCCGTCCCGTCCTGATGGGCAATCATGTACACGCGCAGCTTGTCGGTGAAATGGCGCACGTCCTCGGGAGTGCGCTCACGGCGCACGCGCCACAAAGCCTGCGCCAGCTCCTGGGTGCCCCCCCAAAAGAGGAACCACAGGGGCTCGTCGGCTGCGTCAACCAGCGCAACGATCTGGCGGGAGGCCTCGCTGTCCTTGCCTTCCCCCAACAGCCTCTCGGCGGGCTTGCCGTAGGTTCCCGAAAGGCCTTCGTAGACGCGGCCGCGCAGGTCGTCGGCGCTGGGAAACGCCGGGGAATGTGCCCGCAGCGCCTCGTCCACCTCGTCGTATCGGTCGAGCATGTCGAGCACGTGACGCCTGTTCGCAACGTTGGCCAGCGTGCCGGCGGCCGCGATGATCGCCTCAATGCGCAGCTCGTTCGCGTACAGAAGCATTCGCACCATCGACTGCAGGTCATCGGGGTCCGACCGCCGCTCGGGCGGGCCGTACCCGAGGGCGCCTGGGATCACGTCGAGCGGCGGGAAGTCGGACGAAATCACAACATGCGGGCGGTGTCGCGCGGGCAGGGAGGCCGGCGCGGGCGAAGGCGCGGGTGGCGATGGCTGCCGTACGCAAGCAGGGCTCCCGATCAGAAAGACGAGGGCGATGAGGATCAAGTGACCCCGCCTGCGGCAAAAGCTAAGTGGCCATCGTTTACGTAATCGAGCGGTGGGGCTCATCCAGCACCTTCTCTCATGTGGTGTTGCCAAGTTCAGCGGGTACGGATAATGCCGCGACGGATACCCACCGAGACCGCCTCGGTGCGTGTGCGCGCCTCTAGCTTCTCTAGGATTTGGCTGACATACATGGCCACAGTTTTGCGGGCAAGGTTTAACTCTTGGGCGATCTGCGGGTTGGTCAAACCGTCAGCCAAGCGACTTAAGACTTCAACTTCCCGGGGCGACAGCGAGGAACCCATCGCCCGGCGGGCAAGCTGCGCTCCAATCTCGGGCGGCATGAAGCGCTCACCGGCAGCCACCTTGCGAATCGCTATGACGAGTTCGTTGCCAGGGATGTCTTTGGGCACATACCCCAGCGCACCGGCCTTAAGCGCGCGGAACACGGTTTCATCGCCATCATAGTGGGTTAGCACCAACACCCGCGGCGGCCGCTCTTCGGCAAGCAAAAGCGCGGTCAACTGAACGCCGTCAATATCAGGCATTCTCAGATCAGTCACAACCACATCGGGATGCAGCTGCCGGCACAGCGCCAAGCCCATGCGACCGCCGTCGGCCTGGCCAATGACCTCAATACCCGGCTCGCCAACCAAAAGCGCCGCCACCCCTGCTCGTGTGATTGAGCTGTCATCCACGATCAGTACGCGGACTGAGCGTAAAGGTGTTGTCACGAGGGCCGCCCGCCTCGAAGACGCGGCGCCGGCCCAACTGGAACCACCATCTCCACCCGTGTGCCGCCGTTCGGCCGCGGCACTATGGAAAGCACCGCATCAAGGCGACGGGCGCGTTCCTGCATTCCCAGAATGCCGAAGTGTCCATCCAAGTCGTTTATCTTGACGTCTGAGGCGTCTGGATCGCTCGTGTTCTTGATCATTGCGGCGGGGATACCACAGCCGTCATCCTGAACGGTTAAGACAATGCTGCTCGGCTCTTCACGCAACCAAATTGTGATCGTTTGTGCCCGGGCGTGGCGAATGGCATTGGTCAAGGCCTCTTGAATCACAGCCAATATCTCGTGAGTTTGCAGGGCGTTTGCAACAAGGTTTTCATCCACCAACAGTTTGATGGCCGGGCAGCCTGGGATCTTCCTAAGCGGCGTCACCAGGCTGCGCACGGCAAGCCTGATGTTGGGATATTCTGGCCCGTCGTGGCGAAGGTCCCAGATGGTGTGGCGGATCTGTGCGCGCAAATCGGTCAAGATGCCCAGCGCCTGCTGGGTGAGGCCCGCCAAATTTTGGTTATTGGCCGCGTGGTGTCGTTCAATGGCGTCAAGATGATATGAGACGCCGGTGATGCCTTGGGCCAGCGTATCATGCAAGTCGCGCGCAATTCGAGATCGCTCAGTGGCCACAGCCGTGTAGCGGTCCCGCGCACGCACCAGGCGCGTTCGGTGCCACGACAGGGCGATGGCGGCGAGAACGAGCAAAGCCATCGGCGGCAACCAAAACGATTTGTGAAACGGGCGCTTAATGGTGAACGGCATCCGTGCGATAGGCCCCCAAAGCCCCAGCCCATCGCTGGCCGAGACTTCAAGCACATAACGGCCCGGCAGCAGATCCGGGCGCCACACTTGCGACGAATCTCTGGGCCACTCTGGCAGCACCCAATGGGTATCTTGACCTATCAGGCGGTGGCGAAACATAAGCCGGTCGGGAAACTGAAGCATGGGTGCTTGTAGTTGCACATCAAGTGTGCCGGTCGCCGCTGTGACCACGGCACCAGATGCGATCGGGAAACCGGAAACAGACGCTTTTGCAATGGCGGCCACGGGGGGCGGGCCGGCGTGGGCTTCGGGATTGTCTATCATCACCAAGCCCAAAAGGTTGGTTGAAAACAACCTGCCGTCGTCATCCAACAACAGCCCTGGAGCCATGCCAAAGGATGGCCGTTCATTGATGCCATCGCGGCGATTGAAGAACAAGCCGCCGATGTGATGAGCACGGTTGTTCGCATTCTTGTGCAACGACGCAAGGTCAACGCGCACGAGACCGCCGCCACACGCGAACCACAAGTGTCCCTTTTGATCAGCAAGAACGTGATGAACGCTGTCACAGGGCAGCCCATGTTTTGCGGAAAAAGCGATGAATTCGCCCCCGCGAACGCGCAAAAGACCAGAATCGTAGCGGGTGCCACCCCATACGGTGCCATCTTCGTCCTCGGTCAAAGATGTTACGGCATGACCGGGTACCCCATGTTGTCGTCCGAAACAACGGGCCCGCTTTTTGGTCGAACCACCTTCTACCAGCGCCAAGCCCAGATCACCGCCAACCCATACGTCCCCCTTTCGGGTTATCATGATTGCGTGCGGCACACCGCCGCATAAGCCGGATTCAGGATCAAACCGCGCTGTGGCCTCACCAGCCTCGGCGGGGACGTTTTCATGAGCCGTAACTGAACCGTCCGCCCACGCAACCCACAGCTGATTCTTATCCACCGTCAACACCACGGGGCGCGTGCCGGGGCGTTCAAGAAAAACCTCGGCGCTTGCGTTGGTTCTGCGCACCACCGCTTGCTCCGTGGCCACCCACAAAACGTTTCTGGGACCAGCCGCTAAAGATCCGGGGATGCCTAACTGCGGGTGCCAGTCAGCCGCCATCTCAAGTTGATCGCCGCTCATGCGCGCCAATCCCGAAGGACTGCTTACCCACACCGTGCCATCGGTTGCGCGGGTGATGGCACGCGTAGCTCCCGCGGGCCGTCCGTGAGCTTTGCCCAGCATTCGTGCCAACGGGCGTTCAAGAACGGCGAGCCCCGCAGACGCCATGCCCGCCCATACGCCGCCGTGCCGATCGGCTGCCAACGACAAGATCAGCTGATCCGGCAAGCCTTGATCGGCACCCACAAACGTGAAGTCGGCGCCATCAAAACGAATCAAACCACCTGCCACAGCCAGCCACAGGTGCCCCGTTGAATCGATCACCATGGCATGCGGCTGCGCGGGATCTCTGGCGACGTCCAAACTCTTGGGGATGGGATGATGTACCACCGCGCCACCCGTGATGTGTGTCAAGCGGTCTGCGGTAGCAACCCAAACGTCGTTGGCCATGCCGACGGCGATGGCCAAAACAGCTTCCGCGATCTCGGATGTGACAAAGGATGCCGAACCATTTTCCACTTTAAACAAACCGGTGCGGCTGCCCACCCACAACGTTCCGCGGTGATCGAATGCCACAGCACGTACAGAATCTTGCAAAGCGGGACCGTACTCTTTGACCAAAGCGAACGCGCGGTTCCTCACGATGCCTAGTCCAGCCTCTGTGGCAATCCAGATGTCGCCGTTTTGCCCTTCCACAGCGCCATAAAATGGTATCTCCCGTGGCACAGGGATCACGTCGGGAGACGACTTGTCCCCCTCGGGAGGCAGGAACACCAGCCGCGCGGAATCGAACCGTTCTAATAGAAGGTCGCCGCGGTTGCGTACCGCCGGCGCGAGGCCCGTAGCCACGGCCACAAAAACCGCGCCCGATCGCAACGGAACAATCATGTGTATCGTGTTGTGCTTCAGCGCAGGAATGGTGCCCGGATGATCATGGGCAAAGCGCCTGCCGTCGAAGCGGAACAGCCCTTCAGACGTTCCGAGCCACAGCTTCCCGGCATCGTCCACGGCCAGTGCACCCACGGTGGCGGAAGGCTGAAATGAGCGTACCCGTGGAAGGCCGCTTGCTGCCGCCATCAAAGAGGCCGGCCAGCTCGTCGCCGCGACCATCGCCAAGGCAAAGACGACTGGGTAGTGACGAACCGCATGGTGGCACACGTTCAAACAGATTAAACGCCTTTGTGTCTTCTACCAAGACGAAGCGTGGAGCATTGTCCAGCTCCATACTTGCTCCAGACTTGCCGGGGCACCGTTCATCATCCCGGTCATTTGACCGGGGGGGCGCCCCCGCCAGGTGACCCCCAAAATGATTGGACGAGTGCCCGGTGTTGCAGATCTGGTGTTGCCCCTACTCTTGGGAGGCTCACCTATTCGTGCGCTCGGAGGTTCCAAGATGCGTATGTTCATGAGATTCACCCCTATGGTCGCCACTTTCGCGCTGGCCGCCTGCACAGGTTCAGTGCCGTCACAACAGGGGGACGACGACGCCTCCGACAACGGCGATGATCTAGTTGGCGCACCGCCCGAGGTTCAAAATGATCTGAACGAGGCCCTGCCGCCGGTCAACTGCGAGGACCGCAGCGCGAAGGTGGGCGTGTCGCCGTCGCGTCGGCTTACCGTTGAAGAATACGATCGCACACTCCGAGACCTCTTCCGCGGCATTGATGTGGGAAAGCCCTCGCGGGATTACGACTTTCCCACTGACGTGACACACAATCTCGTCTTCACCAACAACGCGCGCAGCCAAGTGATTTTGCCACGCCTTGCCGCCGGGTACATGAACGTGGCCCAGGATCTTTCAACCAAAGCGACCACAAAGCTCAATGACTTTTTGGGCTGTGATCCGGCATCAGGCGAGGACGCTTGCGCGGGCGCGTTTCTGGACCGCTTTGGCGAACGTGCCTTCCGCCGCCCCTTGACCAGCGAAGAACGGCAAGAGCTCATGCAGTTCTATCAGGAGCAAAAGCCCGAGCTTCAGTTTAGGGGTGCGGTGCAGGCGCTGGTTGAACGGATGCTTGTTTCGCCCAGGTTCCTCTACAGGTTCGAAACCTTCACGGGCGGCCCGAATAAGGACGAAGCCTCGACAATAGACGATTGGGCATTGGCTTCACGCATTTCTTATTTGACCACGGGAAGCATGCCCGACGAAGAGTTGTTCAAGGCGGCGCGTAGCGGCGGCCTTCGTGACGCGGAGGAAATCCGTGCGCACGTGGAGCGACTGCTTGAAACGCCAGATGCGAAGGCCGTCATTAAGCAGTTCTTCTCGGAGCTTTACCAAACCTTCCGCATTCCCGGCTCCAGCAAGGCGGTGTATCCCACCTACACGCCAGGCGTGGTCAATGCGATGAAGGATGAAGTTGACCAATTCTTGGTTGAACAATTCTTCGCTGACGGCGACGCCTGGCCCACGATGGTGGGTGGCTCGCACAGCTACATGAACGATGAGCTGGCAATGCACTACGGATTGCAATCTCCGGGAAGCAAAGACCCCGTTCATGTGGAATTGGATCCCAACCGTTCCGCGGGCTTTCTCACCATGGGTGGCATCATGAGCATGTTGGCCGGCCCCCACGATAACCATCCCGAGGTGGTTATCTATCGGGGCAAGTGGATGAACGAACGCCTGTTGTGTTTTGAAGGACTTGACGTGCCCTTGGGTGTTCCCCCGCTTGAGTTCATGAGTGAGGGGCTGACAAATCGTGAGATCCTCGAGAAACACGTAAGCGAGCCCGCCTGCGCCGCTTGCCACAAATTCATCGATCCGTTCGGCTACCCGTTCGAGAACTACGATGCCGTCGGACGTTGGCGCGACGCCGATGACAAGGGGCGCCCCATCGACGCGCGCGGTGACGTAACTGGCATTGGCGCGGCCGATGGCCCCGTGGAAGGTGCCGCAGAATTGGGCGACAAACTGGCCGGCAGCGTGTTTGCGCGCGCGTGTTTCGCGCGACGGTTGTTTGAAAACGTCAGCGGCAGGGAGATGGACGTGCAGTTGGATGTGTGCACGGCGAGGAAGATGGCGGGTGTCATCATCAAGACGGGATCGATAAAAGAGGCACTGTTCGCCTACATTCTTTCTGACGCGTTCACCTTGGCCCGCACTGAATAACCACGGAGGCACAAAATGACTTCTTCTGACAAAAACACCGCTTCCGCCACGTTTCACAACGACGCACGCCGCAAATTCCTGCGCAGCGCCGCCTGGAGCATTGCGCTTCCCCTGTTGCCCTCTTTGGCGCCAAGAAAAGCTTGGAGCGCCACCGCGCCCAAACGACTTGTGTTTTGGTGGACGCCCGACGGCATCATGCCGGCGATGCGTGGCGCCGGGGACGGCGGCGAGGACTTCAACGGAGAACCAGGCCGTTGGACGCCCAATGGCACTGATTTCACGCCGGCAGACTTCACCTTCCCTTTGCTCTCGGCCAACCTCAAGGATGTCAAAAACGACATCATTATGGTGAGAGGCATCGACACCGGCTTCCTTCGCGCTGCCGGCTGTCCCCACGACGTGGGGCCGCGCTTCAACTTCACCGGCAATGGCCCCGACTCGATCGACATGCTGATCGGGGAGAAGATGACCACTCGGTTCAAGCAGATGCAGATTGGCGTCGCCACGTGGGGACTATCGCGCGCGGACTCGCGCATCCATTATCGGAACAATGCGCCGGTTCAGCCGATCAACAACCCGAACACAGTTTTTCAAAATCTGTTCGGCAATCCGGATCTCATCAACACACCGATGCTCGACAACCAGTTGCTGCTGACGCAGAAACGCAAGAAGAGCGTCTGGGACAGCGTGCTAACAGAGCTGCAGGATGTTCGCTCAAAATTGGGCGCTTTGGACAAGAAGAACCTCGAATACTACGAAGAGTCGGTCCGCGAGGCCGAGCGGTCCTTAGGTAGCGTCAACGATGCCATGCCGGCTTCGCTTGATGGAATTTGCAAGAAGCCGGTGATCGACCTGTCGTCTATCAAGAGTATCAACAACTTCAACCCCGAAATGACGGGCGACCAGCTTCCCAACTACGACAAAGTGGCAGAGCTTCAGGCACAACTTCTCATCTTGGCGCTGCAGTGCGATCAAACGCGGGTCGCCACGTTGATGTTTGAAAAAGGTCGCACAGGTCAACGCTTCAACTTCATCGGAGTTAACAACGGCAACCATTACATGGCGCACCGGTATTACCGCGATGAGCAGTCGACAAGGGAATTCGAAAAGGTTCCCATCTGGCGAGCCAAGATGTTTGCAGATTTCGTAAAGAAGCTGAAAGCAACCCCAGATGTTGATGGGCAAATGCTCATAGAAAACATCGCCGTCATTCACACCACCGAGCTGTCCACGCCCGGTCACGGATTCAAAAACCTTCCGATCGTGGTTGCCGGACGTTTCGGGGGCTTGCTGCGCACGGGACGTCTAATTGACTTCTCCGCTGCCAAACGCGAGTCACAACTGAGCCTTTACCTCACCTTCGCACGCATGATGGGCGTGGATCTGCCGCAATTCCCCGTTATGGGTGGACCCTACGTGAAAACCGCCAGTCTTGGCGGCTGGAAATAGGTCGCTTTCGTCCTGTTGTGAACAAGCGGAGGTGTGATGAACGCTGCGTTCAATGCGTACCGTTTGCCGTTTATGCTTTTTGGATAGGGGCAAGATATAGCCTGTTTCCCCTCAATCCCTTTGCGCTGCTTTCGTGGATGCCCACCTTGAAGCGCAAGACTGCAGATCTAAAGCACGCCTCTTTGCCGAGCGGTGGCAACCGCCTCGGTGCGGGTCTTGGCGTCCAGCTTGTCGAGAATGCGGGTGACGTACATCTCGACGCCTTTGACAGACAGCCCTAGTGCTGCGGCAATTTCCTGATTTTTGGCGCCTTTGGCGATGTGTGACAGAACGTGCAGTTCGCGGGCGTTGAACGCCGAGCGGCGATCGCGCTCTGCCAATTTGGCTGCAATCGTGGGGGGAAAGTGCGTTTCGCCGCCGACCACCTTTCTTAACGCAGCCACCACTTCAGCCCCAGGTGATTCTTTGGTTAGATACCCAACCGCCCCCGCCTGCGTTGCGCGAAACACGTCTTCTTCGCGGTCATAGTTGGTCAGAATGATGAACCTGGCTTCTGGATGCGTTTGCAGAACCGTTGACGTCACCTTATCCCCGTCGATGTCGGGAAGCTTCAGATCACAAAGCACCACGTCGGGATTAAACTGGGCATAAAGGGAGACGGCTTCGGCGCCATTTCTGGCTTGTGCCACAACCTCGAAGTCGCGCTGCGACGCCAAAAGGCTTTCGATGCCCAATCGCGCAATCTCGTTGTCGTCAACCATCAGGATGCGAATCAATTGCCATCTCTCTTGTAGGGAACTTCTAAATTCACAACGAGTCGGTTTTCAATCATCGTTTGGCAAAACGTGCCTCCCATGCGTGAGGCCCTATCTTTCATATTCGCAATTCCCTGTCCCTTTGCCGCTTCTACCGTCTCAGGCCGCTCCGATTCTATGCGAGGTTCCCCCTGCCCCTCGCCATGAACCCGCACCCGCAAACGCCCGTTCTCAAACGTGGCGACCACCACGATGCGGTTGGCACCACCGTGCCGAACGGCGTTTGCCGCCGCCTCCGCCACAACCAAAGGTACGTGGTGAAGCAGCGTGCGCGGCAAGACGGCGGGCTCACCTTCCACCTGCAACTCAACCTGTGCACCCAATCGTAAAGGCACCAAAGCTTGCTCCAGCACTTCACGAAATCTCATGGCCTCGATCCCCGGGGAGCGCAGATCCCACAGCGCGCGCCGCGCGTCGGCCCGTAGGTGGTCTAGCACCCTTCTTCCGCGAGCCAGTTGTTCGGCCAGGCCCGCGGGAAGCTCAGAAAACCGCATGACAATGCCATCGAGGATAAACCCCAACGAGGTGAACCCTTGCGACATTCCATCGTGCAAGTCACGCGCGATGCGACGGCGCTCGTCCAAAACGGCGGTCAAGCGCGTCTGGATCTGCCGCACACGAAATCTGTAAAGCAAAGCGGCAAGCCCCAGCATCAGCCCCAGCACAACCACGTAGAAGAGGGGCCGCTCTGTCAAAGACGGAGAAGCGACCACGCGAAGAGAAAGCAGGTTGCCAACCGCTTGCCCGTCGGGACCCAAAACACGCACTTGAAAATCGTAACGTCCTGGCAGAAGGCTCGGATACGACGCGGCCGGGGAGGTTCCCGTGGCATGCCAATTGGAATCCAATCCCATCAGGCGATGCTCGAAACGAAGCGCCTGCGGAAAAACGAAGCTGGGTGCCGCGTAGCGCACTTCAAGGTTGCGCCGACCGGGATCGAGACTGATCTCACCGCGTGTCGCCCGCACAGAGCCGTCCACCCGGATCTCATCAATCAGTGGCCTCACCGTCGCGGCGGGCCAGCGCTCGGGAGGCTCCACCGCCGCAGCACCCAACATCGAAGCCAGCCATACACGTCCCTGCTGATCGGCTGCCAAGTTGGGAGGAAACGACCCAATCGCAAGCGGGCTTCTCAATCCGTCCCGCCGATCCACCCTCACACGGGGCTCAAGAAGCTTGGTATGCGAGAGCGCCGCATGAAGCAGATCAGACTTCTGCACACGCATAAGGCCGCCTTCAGTGGCAAGCCACACATGTCCAGTTGGCATCGCCAACAAGCCTAGAATCTCTTCGTCGGGTAAGCCTGCGTCAACACCCGCGAAGCCAGACTCGCCATGAATTCCGATGTAGCTCAAGCCATTGACGTTCCGTCGTGACACCCATAGGCCTTCGCCCTCCTCGGCTAGCAACGCCACAACGTCCCCGTCAGCGGCCGCACTGGGTTGCTGGCAGCGTGCTTCGCCACCCGTGATAGTGGTGATCGCGCCGTGTGCGTGACCCACAAACACAGGCCCAGACGCAGCGGACGCCATCACGGTGACCGCACCTTCGCACACGCCATCCGCTTGGGTTAGCGTCACGGGCCCGCCCTCTGCATGCGAGGCACCGGCAGGCAACTTCATGATTCCGCTTGGCAGCGCAAGCCAGAGGGCGCCTTGCGGATCGAAGCCAAGAGCCCTTGGCTTTTCCCCTGAGGGCACTTTGACGGTCACAAACCGATCGTTTTCAAAATGCACCAGCCCTCGATCCACAAGCGCCCAGATGGACCCATCCGGGCCTTGGGCAAGAGAACGAGGCCCCCAACCTGGCAACGTCTGCCCGGAGAGATAGTTGGTGACCTCCGACGCGCGAATGGCTGCGATCCCCCGATCGGACGAGACCCACGTTGTGTTTGCACGATCAACGATCACGGAAAACGCTGTGGTGCCCGGAAGGCCCTCTTGTTTGCCAAAGTTCGTTAGACGCCGCGGTCGCACCTGCAAAACACCCCCGCCCAACGTGCCCAACCAGAAGCTTCCTTCGCGATCTCGCCGTAGGCTTAGCAAAGGCGCGCTTGGACCCAGGTAGATCACTTCCGTTGGCTGGCCGGCAACGTATCTCACAAGCCGGCTCGCGGCTGCCGTCCACACAGATCCGTCCAACTGCGGGGCAACGCCGGCAGACCCAATGCTTTGGAATTCGCGCAGCGGTTGGCCCGGCTGCAGGAACGCAAAACCGTGCTGGAGCGTTGCGAACATGCCACCCTCCGTCGTCATCACATCAAGCACGGGACGTGCACTCACCTGTTCAAGCTGAACGCCCTCTCGGTAATGGGTCAGGCCTTGCGCGCCGCCAACCCATAAGCCGCCATCGCTCGCAAACGCTAGCGCGGTCACGAGATCCTGAGGCCAGGGTCCGGGCCCCTCGGGAGGGCTCACCGTGCCGGCATGCCACACCAAGAGTCCCGCGCTTGTGCCCAGCCAAACGTCGCCGTTGGGCGCTTCGGCCAAGCTCCAAACCCAAGGCGCCGGGTGCAAGGGCAAGGCAATGTCTTCGCAAACACCTGCGGCACAGCGGGCCACGCCACTAATGCCCCGTTTCCGATGGATCACAAACGGCGCGCCTCGGTAATCCGGTTCGGTGAGAGCGGCAGCACCTTTAACCCACCACAAGTCACCTGCGCGGGTTGGCAGAACCCGCAACACAGGCGTGACAGGCTGCTGCGAAAAACCTGGAACACTGTCGAGCCGCAGCATTTGCTGGCCGTCGTAACGGAACAGCCCCTCAGGGGTCGCAAGCCACAAGAAGCCATTGGCATCCTGCGCCGTTGAAAACACAGTTGAGGATGAAACGATTGGTACGACCTCAAAAAAACGGTTCGCCACCAGCCCGGACGTCTGCTGAGCGGCGGCGGTGTTTGCGAGCAGCCATGACGCGAGGGCGGCCGCAATCAGGGTTGCCCAAAGCTGTGCTGAGGTGGGCGCCCTTCGGGGTGATCCTCGGCAATCTCGACGCACAAAATTGATACTGCCCGAGACTTGGTTCGTTTGCATCCCCCAACAAACCCTCAAACGAGGGGATCCCCTACCCATCGAACCTCAAGCCCCTCCCGAGAAGCAAAACGCGTACACACCTACACAGGCATCGTCTAGCTTTAGTTGAAACTGCATCGCGCCACTTTGGCACTCAGGAGGCCTTGATGTTCGGAACTCATGATCCCAAGACTTCGAAACCGATTCTCAGCGATGAACGTGGCCGGCGGCAGTTCCTGCGGGGTGCGGGCGGATTCTCTTTGGCACTGCCATTTTTGCCCTCCCTGATGCCGCGCTCGGCGTGGGGCGCTGAGCCAACGCGCCGGAAACACTTCGTGGCCATGGCCACCGACCAAGGCGCGATCAAAGGCACCAACATGTTTCCCTCTACGTCGGCTTTGCCAAACCGAACCACTTTGTTCACAGGTCATACGGCGGGCTGGGGCCCCCTGGCCGCCAACGCGAACGGAAGCGATGCGGTCATTTCCCCGGTGCTAACCGCGCCGAACAACCGCCTCACGCCAAGCGTCGTCAGCAAACTCAACGTGATTCTTGGCCTCAATGTTCCGTTTGGGATCGCGCACCACACCGGTGGGCATCTCGGCAACTACGCGCGCAATGACGGTAACGGAGATGGGGGCAGGAAAGTGCAGGCCTTTCCGATGCCCACGATCGATCAGGTCATGGCTTGGTCGCCCTCTTTCTACCCATCCTCGGGTAGCGTCAAGGAGCGCACGATGATCACTGGATCACGCGGAGGGTTCTCGTATTCATGGTCGAACCCTCAAAGTAAGAGCGGCAGCGTCCAAGAGGTTGGTCGCACGGTGAGCGCCCGCAGTCTTTTCGACAAGATCTTCGTCCCCAACGCCCCTGTGACCCCCGCTAAGCCTCCCCGGGCCTCGATCGTCGACCGCGTCCTCACCAACTACAAAAACCTGCGTTCCGGAGACCGACGCCTCTCTGCCGCCGATAGGCAGCGACTTGATGATCACATTGCGCGATTGGCTGAACTTGATCGGAAAACCGCTGCAACAGCGGGTCCCGTCTCGCAATCTTGCGGAAACCAGCAGAAGCCCGCGCAAGACGGCAGCGGTGTGGCCAAGTTCCAAGCTATGAACGACGTGTTCGTGGCTGCTTTCGTTTGCGGCTCAAGCCGCATTGGCGTGATGAGCCTCACCGACGTGCTCACGCCATCTTCCGGCTCGTGGCATCAAGAAACCGCTCACAAATGGCAAGATCCGGCGGCACAAGAACGATTGGTCAAGCACTACCGAAATGTGTTTGCGCAGGTCTTCTTGGACCTGGCCACGAAACTCGACGCCGTTGATATGGGGGGACATACCCTGCTTGACGACACCCTTATTGCCTGGAGCCAGGAGTCCGGCGCCTCCACCCACGATCCTGTCAACATGCCTGTTATCACCGCAGGGGCTGCCGCGGGGGCCATGAAAACCGGACTGCTCGTTGACTACCGCAACACGACGCCAAAGGCCGAGTACCCCTACGTGAGGGGGGAGGGCCTTTACGCGGGCCTCACGTGGAACCGGTGGCTGGGCACCGTGCTCGATGCAATGGGCGTCCCCCGCAGTGAATTCGAGACGCCCTCGATGAAAGGCTACGGCCACAACTACGTCGAAAATGTCTACAAGAACATGCATGTGGCCGGCTCTATCGAAAGCGCCAACCAGCCGCTGCCCTTCATCATGGCCTAAGGCACGGCACTGTTGGAGGCCGCCAGTGCGGCAAGACTACGCTTGCACAGTTGTAGCACGCGCCGCTGATAGAGGTCCGCGCGCAACTGGGAATCGCGGCCGTTTCTGGTGTTCGCCACCCAAAGCAAACGAGCTGCGCCTGTTAGTAAACCGCGCGGCCCCCTGAGCCCTATGAGCCCGGCCTTGCTGGCGCTGTAACCTGCCATGTCGGGGTTTCCGTCCTTGCCTGCAATTGACGCCACGAACAGCATCCTGCCGTACTTGCGCGGGGCCATGATCGAAAGCGCGTGTTTGGCGGCGATGTTCTCCCCTAGCGTGTTGCGATGAGCTGGCGTGCGGCGCAAGAACTGCACAATTTCCTGGGCTGAGGTGCGCTGTCGTCTGAGGATCATGATCCAAAGTTTTCAAGCGCGTTTCGTGTTGCTGGGCCTGCTATTTGTCGCTTGCCGATCGCCGACCTCGCCTTCGGTGCGGGCAGTGCGGGCGCCGCAAGCGGTGTTGATCGATGCCGATACAGCCAACGAAATCGATGACCTCTTCGCGATCGTGAGGGCGTTCTTCGCGCCCGACCTGGATGTTGTGGCCCTAACGGGTGCCCAGTACGTCACTCAGGCGGGGGCTCCGGCCGATTCAGCGGCGAAAAGCCATCGGCTCAACCTGAAGCTGCTTGAGGCTTTGAAGCGCTCCGATGTGGCGACGGCGGCGGGCGCGGATCGCCCTTTGTCCGATACACGCACGCCACAGGATTCGCCCGCGGCTCGTCTCATCGTGCAAAAGGCGCGGCTGGCCTCCGCGCAGGCCCCCTTGGTGGTGTTTACGTTGGGCGCGGTAACCAACGTCGCTTCGGCACTTCTGTTGGCGCCGGACATCGCGCCGAAGATTCGGGTGTGGTCGATCATGCTGAAATACAAGGGCGATCGATGGGAGCGTGACGAGTTCAACGCCAACAACGATCAGCACGGGGTGGACGTCCTCCTCTTAACCCCGGGCCTCGATCTGCATGTCATGACGGCCACTGCCTCGGCTCCTTTCATTTTTACGCGCGATGAAGTGGACGCCCGGTTGGAGGGC